>NZ_AOLF01000001.1:0-335045 GCF_000336975.1 Haloferax sp. ATCC BAA-644 | reverse complement strand
GGTACGGGAAGAACGTCAGGGCCGTCCCGGGCGACCCGGTCTCGTCGCCGTAAAACAGGTGACGCGTGAACTTCTCGTTGAGGTTCACCGTCTGCTTGACGAGGCGCAGGCCGAGCGTCGTCGCGTAGAAGTTGACGTTCGCCTGCGCGTCGCGGACGATTCCCGTGACGTGGTGGATTCCGGCGGTGTCTGTGAGCATCGAGTTGGGCGGGGTGTTGGAGAGTGTGTTAGGTGGCGGCGCTTCGCGGCGGGGACGGGTCGGCGCGTCGGGACCGCGGTCAGCGACCGATGGTCCCCTGTCGGGTGACGGGCGCGTCGGGGTCGACCAGGAAGGCGACGACGGTGGCGTCCTCGTCGGCGGTGAGCGTCAGGCCGGCGTCATCGACGAGCAGGCCGCTTTCGGTCTTCCCGAAGCGCGTGCCGGCGGCCTCGACCGCGCCGTCGAACACGTAGAAGTACGCGTCTCGCCCTTCGATTTCGGGGAGGTCGGCGCTCGACCCGGCGTCGAGTCGGAGGTCGAACAGGTCCACTTCGTTGCGGACGAAAAGCGGCGCGTCGGAGCCCTCGGGGCCGAACAGGTGTCGCCACTCGCCCTCGACGGGGGCGTCGATGGGTTCGTGTTGGATGTTCGGCTCCAGCCCGAGGCTGTGGGGTCGGACGAACATCTGGAGCATCCGGAGCGGCGGGTCGTCCGCGCGGGTGAACTCCTCGTGCCAGAACGTCTCGCCCGCGTTCATCACCATCAGGTGGTCGGCGTCGGTGACGAGGTCGTTGCCGTCTTGGTCGCCGTGGCGCATCGCGCCGGCGGGCACCCACGAGATGATTTCCTCGTCGCGGTGGGGATGCATCGCGATGTGGGTGTCGGGGTCCATGAACGACTCGACGATGGTCGCGAGCGGGCCGTAGCCGTGGTCCGCGTGGTCCGGGAGGGCGCGACCGGGGAAGTTGAAGTAGGTCCGAAACTTCCCTTGATTCTGGGACACGTCGGTTCGCTCCGCCTTGTAGAGTTTCGTCTCGGAGCCGACTTTCATTACGTGCGCACCTACGCGTCGAATCTATATACCTTCTCGGCGACGTGACCGAAAGCAGGTGACATCGGTGTCACCGGACTGGCTTCCGAGCGAGCGCCCCGGTGACAACCGTTTTGTTCCTGACAACCGATGGATTAGTCGAATGAATTCGAGTCGGTGGTCGTCGTGGCGAAACTGGCTGTTCGTCGTCCTGAGCGGCATCGTCGCGGCCGGAATCGTCTCCGTGTTCGGCCCGGCCGACTCGGGCGTCCTCGCGTCGGCCGCGGTCGGGGTCGTGGTCTGTCTCATGTTCGCGGTCGGCCACGCGGTCGCGAACGAACGGGTGAAACAGACGCTCCTCGACTTGCTCTCACTTCTGTCCTGAGTCCATCCCAACTCACGGTCACCATCCCTGCCGAAGTACGAACGCGGCGTGTCCGAAGACGGCCAACAGGAAGGGAACCGAGCTGGCGGGCCAGACGAAGACGGTGCCGAGCGGAATCGCCCCGAAAAAGAGGGCGGTCACGGCGAATCGGACCCACACCCAATCGACCGATTTCGGCGTCGAATCCGCGGAAATCGAAACGTCGTGTCGTCGAAGTACCTCGCGAAACCGGGCTTTGACTCCGTCCGGAACGAGAAACATCGAGGGCTCGTTGACGAACGACTTCTCGTAGTACAACCGGGCCGCGGTCCGGTCGCCGAGCGTCACGAACCGGGCGGATTCGACGTCCGAAAGCGAGGTGGTCACGTCCTCGTCGCTCCGAAACAGCGAGGGGTCGCCCATGTGGTAGGTGCTCTCGAGTTCGCCGGCGTCGTCGTCGACCGCGACGCTCATGCGGATGAACCGCTCGGAAAACTGTAGGGTTGCGGTCAGCATCACTGCGGCGTACACGGAGTACGAGAACAGACCGCGGTCTCCGACGAACACGCCGACAATCAACAGGGCGACGGGCACGACGGCGAACAGGGACCACCACAACACGCGGCCGAAATCGACGCCGTTGAACGCGACTCGCGTCGGAAGCCCGCGCAGGCCGCTCACCTCCGCGGTCCACGTCACGGCGGCCTCGTTTTCGTCGGAATCGCTCATTCGTCACCGGGTTGCGTGCGCACCGATATTATCCCCGCGGTGCGGTCTGATCCGTGCCCTCGCGGCCGTCGCTCGGACGGAGTCGCGCCAACAGGTCGAGGTCCCATTGCCGTATGCGTTCCCAGAGCAACACTGCGGGCGGGAGTGCGATTACCGCCGCCAAGAACGAATACGTGACGCTCAGGCCGATGAGGACGCCGAAGTTGCCGAGAATCGGGGTGATGGCGAGCGCGAGCGCGCCGGTCCCCAGCGCGGTCGTCAGCATACTGCCGAACAACGCGCCTCCCGTTCCGGTCAGCGTGATCATCATCGCTTCGTGCGCGCCCGTCGTCGCGTCGAACTCGTCGATGAAGCGGTGGGTCGTGTGCACCGAATAGGCGATGCCGACCCCGACCGAGATGGAGAGAATCGTCGCGGTCAGCGCGTTCAGCGTGATGTCCAGATACCGCATCGTCCCGAGCAAGAACGCGATTGCGATCAGTATCGGGAAGACGTTGACCACGCCGAGCAGCGGTTTCCGCTCCAGGACACCGTATATCGCCACGAGGAATACGGCGGTCAGGACGACCGCGAGGACGAGTCCCTGAATCGCAGACTGGAAGATGCGGTCCATCACCGCTGCGCGGACGACGACATCTCCCGTAGACGTTGCTTTAAACTGGAACTCATCCGCCATTTCTTCCCCACCAGTTGTCACTTCCGTCTGTGACGCATCGGAGTCAGTCTGATATTCGACCAGTGCGGACCGATAATCTTCAGTGAGATACTGTTCGGCCCGCCCACTCGCTGAGGAAGCGAACAGTTCGTCGTAAATTCGTTCGAGGTTCCGGTCGGGAATCCCGTTATCGTTCTGGTCGTTCCGGGCGACTAAGGCGGCGAACTCTTCGTCTTGCTCCGCGTGGGATTGAATGACCGTCACGATGCTCTGTGCCTCTGCCTGCCCACCGGGTCCAACTGCAAACGACTCCGGGGGATCGTCGTTCGGAGCTGCGAGGGCTTCGAGCGCGTGATCTTCCTTGAAGTTCCCTCGGGCGTATATTTTCACCGTGCTCCCCTGACTGCTCCCAAATTTATCATCGAGCAAGTTGATGGTTGACGTAATCGTGTACTCGCCCGGGCTGAACGGCTCAGGTAGCCCTGTGACGTAGGCCGGAAGCTCCTCGGGCGGCAGGAAGTCCTCGTTTTCGAACGAGGTGCCGACGCCAGCCCCGTACGCGCCCATCAAACTACTCGATAGCAGCAACACCAAGACGATCACTGCCGGGGCGTGTTGGCTCACCCGCGCAGGGAACGCTAACACTCGTCCGAGGGCCGATTCTTCTGACGCGATCGGAGCGGTGTTGAACTCCGGGACTCCGAGCCGCGTGCGCACGTTGTCGCACACCAACTTGGTTGCGGGTAAAAACAGCCCGAAGATAAGGAACGTGAAGATAATCCCGACCGCCGAGGCGATACCCAGATTCCGAATCGGCGTCAGGTCGGAGATGACGTTTGCACCGAATCCGAACACCGCCGTCACGGTGACGATGACGAACGCGATGAGGAGCTGGGCGTTCGCTTCTCGCATCGCTTCGACCGCTTCGAACCCGCGTTCGGTCTCTTCTCGGTAGCGGTTGATAATGTGGATGCCGAAGTCGACACCGACCGCAAGCAGTAACACCGGGACCGAAATCATCTGCTGGCTAAACGGAATCCCCGAATAGCCGAGGAATCCGAACGTCCAGATAATCGTCATTACGAGTGCGACCAGTCCCAACAGCACGTCGATGGGGTCGCGATACGCGACCACCAAGAAGAAGAGTAACAGCAGGATTACGACGGGCATCACGATCAGAAGCGAGTCCTGTACGGACTGCGAAATCTCTGTTTCGGTCGTCCCCGACCCGAACGCGCGAACGTCGCCCGGCGTGTCGTCAGCAATCGCTTGGAGGTCCGTCTGGACAGCAGTCAGGTCGTCGTCACCGAAGCTCCCCGGGAAGTCATGCGAAATCGTCGTAATCGAGGCAGACGCGGAGACGCTGGTCGGATTGAAATCGTTCGAGACCACTCCGGACAGTCGGGACGAGTCGTCGAGTTCGCGAACGGCCTGTCTGATTTCGGACGGAGTCGCCCGTTCGAGCGTTCGCCGGTAGTCTGCCGGTGTCGTCGCCGACGGATTGAGATGCTGCGCAATGATTGGAGCCGGGCCACGAGCCGATTCCATTCGGTACTCATCGTGTTCGGCAACGCGTTCGAGCAGGCGAGCGTCGCGGACGAGCGCCTCCCGAGTCAGAACGTTGCTCTTCGTCCGAATGAGTTGCGTCGTCGTCTGAGCATCCGTCTGGAACGGCTGCTCGAAGTTCTGTTCGACCTCATCGAGGGTTTTCTGTTCGGGTAAGTCATCCGTGAACGCGTCGAGTCCGCCAGCGCTCATCTGCACAGACCCTAACCCGCCGATGAACACACCGGTGAGCAGCAAAAAGGCGACGACAACTACGCGTGGGCGATCCACGATTGTCGTGTTGAGGCGTTCGGTCGCCGTTTCAATCCTCTCAGCCAGTGACATTACTTCCGCCTCCAGTAGACGACTGCGACACCGCCTGCGACAACCACCCCCAATCCTAAGATGAGCGTCATCGGCGACACGCCGCTGTTCTGGGGCTGAACGGCATCCAACGGTTTCCTGAACGTGTCCGTGAGGTGCGTGCTGCCGTCACTATCCGTGTAGCGGAAGTCGAACGAGATGGGGTACGTGCTTCCCGCCGTCGCCGCCGACGACGCCGTCACTTCGAACGCCAGCGTCGCGGACTCACCGGGCTCTAAGGACTCGATGTAGCTCGTGTCCGAACCAGCGGCGCTGAGGGGGTCGTCAGCGAACAGACGCGCTTCGATATCGGTGACCGTCTCGTTGAGGTTGTTCGTCACTTCGACGGTGACGACCCGCGATTTACCGACGGTAATCGTCCGGTCGGAAACCGCGAGTCCGAACTCGTCTCGGTCCGGGCCGATAGTCGTCAGGAGGTCGAGTTTGTCGTAGGTCCGCTGGTCTCCGTCGCCGTCACGATACCGAACCTCGACATTGAGTAATTTGTCGCCGGCCTCCGCCTCACTCGTAACCTCCATCGGGAGCCGGAAGGACTTGGATTCGCCCGGTGCGAGCGACCCGACGGCAGTGGAGTCCTCACCCGGAATGACTGTTTCCGAACTGTCAACCGGCCGAATAGTCACGCTTCGAACCGTGTTAGGGCCGGTGTTCTCGACCGTGCCGACGACTTCTCCATCTTCGCCCACTCGGAGCGACGAGGAGACGCCCGAGAAGGCGAACGACTGCTCGGGGAGCGACTCGACAGTGGTCGTAATCGGATTGGACGTACGGCTGATACCGTCACTGTCGTCGTAATTGACCACGAGGTCCAGCGCATATGCGCGCGCGGCGGAGCCGGATTGGAGCGCGGCACGGTACGTAACCGTCCGGTTTTCGCCCGACTCCCAGTCGCCAACAGATGTCGTCGAGGACGTGTCGCCGGACTCGAACGTCAAGGAGCTACTCTGTGACTCTGCGTTCACAGTCGCGGCTTTCGCAATTTCCGAGCCGGTGTTCCTGAGCGTGAACGAGATGTCGTTGTCATCACCGACTTGCGTCGTCGCGTTTGTCTCGACGATTTCGAACCGAGCGTCGTCGTTGATTCGAATCGTTATCGTGCCGGTCTCCGTTCGCGTGGAATCGGTTCCCTCAGTGGTTCCGCTGGAGCTATACCGAAGCTGGCGAGTGTGCGAATACTCGTAGGTGACCGGGAGTTGATAGGTTCCCGGTGCAGCGTCTTCCGGGATAGTGACCGAGATTGTCTTCTCGGTGCTTCCAGTCGGGAAGTTTCCGAGAGAGACCTGCCCGGTTTGGACGTCGATTGGAGCGTTTTCGTCGTCTATTTCGAACGTTAATCCCCTCGCAGTCATCACTTCCTCTTCGTACTGCGATGGACCGTGTTCGATAATTAGACCGCGGTTAACGACCGAGATTGCGAGCTCGTCAGTCGTGCCCGCAGAGAGCGTTCCGGACGAAGTTGCAAACGTGATATCTGGGTTCCCAACGACGCTTCCAGACTGCGATGTCTGGGCGGTCGCAACGGCGGGAATCGCGCCGGCAACCAGTCCCATGACGAGGACGGTCGTAAGCGCGACGGTCAACAACCGTGAGCTCCGAAGTATATTCTGTGTCATCCTTACTGAGTACTTAGTCAAATCCCGAGCGGACGGATTAATGTGTCGGTCTCGGCCAGTAGCACCCTCAATGCGGATGGGGGAGACGACTCCGAAACACAGGTACGACCGGTCTATGGATAGATACCCCCCGACAGGGTTGGCAGGTGACTCAATCACAGAGCCGAGTCGTCCAGAGAGGGTAACCGCTAATTGTGTGCAGGGGGAATCGGATAGTATGGACAAACGGGGCCCTCTTTTTGCCGATGAGCCTGAAGATACCAAGACCGAGATTTTGAAAGCGACGTTTGAAGCCCTTGCCGAACACGGATATGCCAACCTTACGATTGACCGAATCAGTCGGCACTTTTCCAAATCAGAAGGGCTGGTCTTCTACCATTACGATGGAAAAGACGACGTTCTCTTGGACCTTCTCGACTACCTTCTGAACCGAGTCGTACAGGTTGGGATGCCCGTCAGTGACGACGGAGACCCAGAAACCCGACTTCGGACCCTCCTCGACCAAGTCATCCCCGGACCTGACGAACGAGAGATTCGGGATTACGAAACGGTACTGACGGAACTGCGGATGCAGGCGGCACAAGACGAAGCGTTCCGAGCGTGTTTCAATCAGTCCCAAGACGTCTTCCGCGAAACGATACGGGAGATACTACGAGACGGCATCGAAGCAGGGGATTTCAGAGCGGTGGACCCAGAACTAGTCACGGATTTTCTGGTGACGCTGGTTAGCGGACTCACCTTCGAACGGGTGACGACAGGGACCTCCCGTTCCATTCGGTCGGAGCTGGATAGCTATATCGAGTACAGGCTCTTGGCTGACGAGGAAGCCGGTGACAGTGGAGACGCCTGAGAACCGTCGTCGCTTAGCTCCCCGCGCACGGAGAGTTACTCGGTCGAGGCGGGCTCTCAACTGGCAGTTCACTCACTCGGTTAGCGTACTGCGTTTCTCGGCGACGGCCGACCCGATTGCGGACCGCAACGGCTTCCAATCGACGCGGCCCCGGTCGAGTCGGCCGTACGCCTCTCGAACAGCCGTCTCGAACACGCGTGCGTGAACTTCGTCGGTCGTGGGCGACTGCCGAGCCGCTTCGGCGGCTTCGATGGCTCGGCGGACCCGCGTGTCGGTTACGAGGTCGGCGGCGATTGCGTCCGGCTCTCCTCGTATCGGCTCGTAGTCGTCCACCTCGTCGAGGACGGACCCTCGGATGAGTGCGCGACCACCGCGTCTGTTCTCGACGATAACCCCCGCGGCGGGGCCGTCGTACCACGCTGACTCGGGGATATCGAACCGGTCGGGGTGAAAATCCCGGACGTTCAGTTCCTTCCGGAAGGTGTTTACCGGCGTCAGACCCAGCCGTTCGAACACTCGCTCGGACTCGTCGATGGGAACGAGTCGTTCGTCGGTTTCGTTCCAGATGGCCCGACCGAGAAACGGCGGCATTCGCTCCCAGTCGTAGTCAATACCGACGTGACACGGTGCGACGCCGAAGAAGACGTACGACCTCGGCTCATCGACTGCGTCGTGAAATGCGTCGCGGTCGAATCGTTCTCGAACGTGTCGAACGGCGCATTCGTGCGGCGGCGGCACGTCGTCGAAGACGCAATCTCGGTCCCCGAACAGCAGGCGACCCGACGACTTCATCTGAAATCGTAGTCGGGGGCCGGCGACGTGCTCGCGGAGCCATAGGTGACCGCTCGACAGCAACTCCTCGGGGGCATCGACGAGGAGAGGCGTCGACGGATACGGTTTCATGACTGATTCGTTCCACGACGAGACGGATAGTTTTGGGTGTGCGCTCTGAGCGCCTCACCCGCCGCGCGCCGACATCCGAACCCGTCTGTCGCATCGTCGTCGGCCGCACAGGCTTCGATACCTGCGAACGTCCGCCGGTGCCGGTCACAGACGACATCGAGCGAGTGGGCGAACCACCTGAAGGGATTATGCCGCTCGACGACCGAGAACGGATATGCAGTTGTTCGACGGGCCGACGAACGCAACCGAGACCCGTGGTGTGAGGGCGCGGACCGGCGACCGGAAGGAGGCCCCGGAACCGTGACCGAGGAGCCGCTTCCCGCCGAGCATCTCTCGCCGCTCGCCGCGCTCGTCGACGAGGTGCTCGCGGGCGTCGGTTACGAGGTGGCCGCAGCCACCGACGCCATCGACGACGCGGTATCCGGCTACGGCGGCCTGTTCGACCCCGAGACGACACGGGGAGAGCTGCGACGCGCGCTCGGTGAACTGTCGGCAGCAGAACTCGCCAACCCGCCCGTCGCTGAGTCGATTGACGATTCGTTCGTCCTGTACGTCGACGGCAGTTCACGCGGTAACCCCGGTCCCGCGGGCGCGGGCGCGGTCATCATGGACTCGGAGGAGACCCAACTCGCCCGACTCGGTCGCCCCGTCGGCTCTCGGACCGGGAACAACACCGCCGAGTACGTCGCCCTCCAACTCGGCCTGTCCGAACTGCTGTCCCGCTACGAGCCACACAGCGTGGACGTTCGAATCGACTCGATGACCGTCATCCGCGATGTATGGGGCGGTAACGACCCCACCGAGGCCGGCGTCGAGACGTACAGCGAGTCCATCGCTGCGGCGCTCTCGGAGGTTCCGAACCACCGGTACACGCACTTGGCCGATAGCGACCCGAACCCCGCCGACGCGCTGGCGACGGTCGGTGCCGATATCGCGGCGTTGGGGCCTTGACTGGGGCGACGACACCGCGAACTCCGCGAAGAACAGACCGATTGTACCGGTTCGGGCGAGTGCTGTCCGCGTCCTCCGGTATCCCCTTTCGCCGCCCCTCGACGGCTCGTTCCGAGCCGCCCTATTCACGACTCGGGCGCGAACGGCGACGGCGACGGGTCGAACTCGGCGAGGCGGTCGCCGCAGTCCGTACACGAGACCGCGATAACAGCGGTCGTGTGACAGCACGACTCGACTGTCTCGTCGGAGACACGGGTCGGCCCGCGGCAGGTCGGGCAGTGTTCGGTCAGTCCTCGTATCCGAGCGGCGAGGTCGACCCGGTCCGCTCGGTCAAGCGCGTCCCAGCCGGGACCGGCGAGCGCTCGTTCGGTCGCGAGGTCGGCAACGAGTGCCGTTTGCGAGGGCCACTGCCCGACCCACGACCCGTCGGCCGTCACCACGACCCCACCGCCGTCCGACCCGGCTACTGTGACCTCCTGATGGTCGACTGCGGCCACGGCCGCGACCGCCCTACTGATCGCTCTGGGGTCGTCCACGAGGTGTTCCGCGGCTTCGTGCCACGTAGCTCGGAACGACGGTGTGAGTTCGGGGTCGTCTCCGGGATCTGCCGGGAGGACGCCGAACCCGACGAGTTTCTCGACGGGGTCAGCGTCCGGCGGCACCACCGTCGAGATGGGGGTCGATGCCGCCCCGAACGCGGCGAGGACCGACGCTGGAAGGTAGCGGCGGGTCAGTGTGGGCGTTCCGGGCACGAGATAGCCGCGGAGCCAGATGGTCGTGACGCCGGCGACACCGACGGGTACCGCGGCAACGGGGCTGAGACCCCAGAGTAGACCGACCGCGAGTCCAAGCAGTACGAGGTTGACCGCGGTACACGGGAGACATCGCTTCGACTCGGTGTACGCGGGCTCACGAAGGCGGTCGACGAGCGTGCGCACGGGCATACACTCCGCCTGGGGGAGCGTGCATAAACTAGTATCGGTATTCTGATACATGAGGAACGGAACGCTACATAATCTATGAAGACCAACATATCTGTTGTTGCTGCTACGTACTCTACTGAGCCACACGGACTCGAATGAGTGGTACACATTCGACCGTACCGACGGGACTATCACAAAATATATTTACCCAAATATATCAAAATTACATAACTTATATCAGTAGTCAATCCTGCTGTCCACTCGATGACAAACGATAACGGCAGGCGACGGCGGACGTTTCTGAAGACATCGGCGGCCGCGCTCGCCGCTGGCTTTGCGGGATGTTCCGCGTCCGGCGGCGGAAATAGCGACTCCGGTGGTTCCGGCGGTTCCGGCGGCTCCGGCGGGTCCAGCGGTTCGGGTTCCGGCGGTTCCGGCGGCGACCCGATGCTCGTAGACGCGAACAGTTTCGACCCGGCGAACCCAGCCTGGGAGGAAAACAACTACTTGTCGACGGCGCTGGTCGACGAGGACTACCAGCGCGGGTCGACGGTCGACCTCGAAACCATGCGTAACCGCGAGGTCGAGGAGATTCCTCACGGCCAGCCCGTCCAAGAGACGCCCGACAACGAAGACGAGTGGCTCGACCCCGACACCCTCGTGTTCACCGAGAGCCCGAGCGAGGACGTTCAGGGCCGGTTCGAGGATGACTTTCAGGCCGTCTTCGACCGCATCGAAGAGGAGACCGGCAAACCCGTCGAGTTCAGCAAGGTCAACAGCTACGCGGCGTCCGTCGAAGCGATGCGCTCCGAACGGGCTCACATCGCGAATTTCTCGACCGGGACGACGGCCTTCGCCGTCAACCTGGCGGGGGCGGTCCCGTTCGCGGCCGGTCTCACGCCCGACGAACTGTTCGGATACCGGCTGTTCGCGACCACGCGCGCCGACGCCGACGACATTCAGAGCGTCGAGGACTTCGCCCGCGACGACGTGCGGGTCGGCCACTCCGAGCCCGCGTCGAACTCCGGACACCAGGCACCGTCGGCGCTGTTCGACCAATACTTCGGCGTGACCGCCGAGGAGGACTACGAGGTCAACTTCTCGGGCGGGCACGGCAACACGACCCGCGGCATCGCCGCCGGCGACTACGACGCCGGCCCCATCTGTTCGACCTGTATGGTGGACACCGTCGAGGCCCAAAGCGACCTCAGCTTCGACGACTTCAAAATCGTGTGGGCGTCCGCGCCGTTCCCGAACGGCCCGGTCGCGTACCGATACAACCTCAAACCCGAGATACAGGAGGGAATTCGGCGGGCGTACCTCGAATCCGACTTCGCGGGGACGGCTTTCGAAAACCGAACCGGCTACGACCAGTTCGTCCCCATCGACTACCGGACGGTGTTCAAAGACATCATGATTATCCAGGGATACAACGGTGTCGAGTACACCGAGAGCGCGCTCGGGTCGTAGATGCTCCGGGTAACCGACCTCCGGAAGACCTACCCGACGGGCGACGAGGCGCTGAAGGGCGTCACGATGTCCGTCGAGGGGAGCGAGACCGTCGCCATGATCGGCCCCAGCGGGGCCGGCAAGAGCACGTTCATCCGGTGTATCAACCGGCTGACCGAGCCCAGCGACGGCGAGGTCCACCTCGACGACACGGAGCTGACCGAACTGGGCGACGATGCGCTTCGGTCGGCCCGCCGGGACATCGGGATGATATTCCAGGAGTACAACCTCGTCGAGCGGCTGACCGTGATGGAGAACGTCCTCACGGGCCGGCTGGGGTACGTGTCGGCCTGGAAGGCGTTCCGTCGGTCGTTCCCGGCGGAAGACATCGAACGAGCCTACGAGATTCTCGAACGAGTCGGCCTCGACGGCATGGAGAACAAACGCGTCGACGAACTGTCCGGCGGCCAGCGCCAGCGCGTCGGCATCGCGCGGGCCGTGATTCAACAGCCCAAGATTCTGCTGGTCGACGAGCCGACATCGAGTCTCGACCCGGAGACATCTGAGACGGTGATGCGGCTGTTGACGGATATCGCCGCCGAGCGCGAAGTTCCGGTGCTCATCAACATCCACGAGGTCGACCTCGCGATGGAGCACGCTGACCGCATCGTCGGCCTCCACGACGGCGAACTCGTCTTCGAGGGACCCCCGGAAGCGCTCGACGACCGCGGGTTAGATCAGGTGTACCGCGGTGCGGAGGTCCCCGACAACGCCGGTGAGAACGCGGATGTACCCGCCGAAGCGGGCGAAAAAGAGGCTGTCCTCGCTAATGTTGACCGGTCGCTACGGGGGGAGACCTAACGTGGCGGCCGGCGAACGAACCTGGGAACGCCCGACCGTCTTTCGGCGTCGAGAGCTGAAGTGGGCGGTCTACGCCGGCGTTCTCGGCTTCTTCGTGTGGTCGGGGTTCGGAGTCGGTGCCGACCCAGGACGGATCGCACAGGGACTCGGAAGCGCCGTCTCCCTCGTCGGTGATTTCTTCCCCCCGTCTGCGACCCCACGACAGGCCGACCGAATCGTCGGGAAGATGCTCGAAAGCGTCGCGATGGCAATGGTCTCGACGCTCACCGGCATCGTCCTCAGTGTCCCGATTGCGTTCATGGCCGCGGAGAACCTCTCGCCAAAGCCGTTGTACGCGATTAATCGGGGGTTCATCTCAATCTCCAGGGCGTTCAACGCCATCATCATCGCCATCATCGCGGTCAAGGCCATCGGGTTCGGGCCGCTGGCGGGCATCCTCACGATTACGTTCAAGACGGTCGGCTTCTTCTCGAAACTGCTCGCCGAGGACCTCGAAGACATCGACATGGGGTCCGTTGATGCGGTGCGGGCCTCCGGGGCGTCGCCGGTTCAGACGCTACTGTACGGGGTCGTCCCGCAGATTATCCCGCGGTTCGCCGGACTGTCGGTGTATCGGTGGGACATCAACATCCGCACGTCGACTATCATCGGTATCGTCGGCGCAGGTGGAATCGGATCGGTCCTCCTGACCGCGTTCAACCGTTACGACTACCAGTACGTCACGGCTATTCTGCTGGCCATCATCGCGGTCGTGCTGGTGGCTGAAGGCGTGAGCGCGGTCGTCCGACGGAGGTACAACTGATGGCGACCGACGAGCGCCGATGGGAACGGTTCGACCGGCGGCGGCGAATCAGCCGCTTCGTCCTCACGTTGGTTGCCGCCGTCGCCGTGGTCGGGTCGTGGCAGTTCATGGACATCGGCATCGTCAGACCGGACACGATTCCTCGGGAGGTGGCCGACCTCCTCACCCGGATGTACCCGCCGGACGTGGCGTACACCACTCGCATCGTCGAACCGCTGGTCGAGACGATTCAGATCGCCGCGCTTGGGACCATCGGGGCGCTGGTACTCTCAGTCCCGGTGGCGCTGCTCGCCGCCGAGAACACGACTCCGAACGCCGTGACCTTCTGGCTCGGAAAGCTCATCGTGACCGTGAGTCGGTCGGTGAACACCATCATCTGGGCGCTGTTCTTCGTCGTCATGTTCGGGTCGGGACCCCTGGCGGGCGCGGTCGCCATCGCGTTCCGCTCGGTCGGGTTCCTTGGGAAACTGCTGGGCGAGGAAATCGAGGAAATCGACTTCGGCCAAGTGGAAGCGGTCCGTGCGGCCGGCGCGTCTTCGGTGCAGGTGTTGCTCTACGGCATCCTTCCGCAGGTGAAACCCGCGTTGGTCGGGCTCTCGATTTATCGGTGGGATATCAACATCCGCGACTCGACCGTACTCGGGTTCGTCGGCGCGGGCGGAATCGGCGTCCAACTGTTCCGAGCGGTCAACGCGTTCGCGTGGCAATCGGTCGCGACAGTGCTGCTCGTCATCCTCGGCGTCGTCGTCGCGACCGAGAGCCTCTCGGCGTACACGAGGGCACTCGTCCGGTGACGGGCGAGACTCCCCGCCGTCCTGTTCGCTGTGGACGCGTAATGGAGAGCCACGCAGCCGACCAGACGAGGCAGTACTGAAACGGAGTCTCCACCTCCCCGTTCGCGTCTGTCCATCGTTGCCTGCCGGATGCACCGTCCGGGACCCGTTTGCTCTCGTTTTGTGCCCCTCTGTCGTGTTTGTACGGGGCCTGATCCGTTGTTACCCTTCCTGATGTGGCGAACTCCGTACTCCGCTCCACCCACGACAAGAGCCAGTCCGACGACGATAACCCATCCAGTCAGCTACCACCCCAAGGGTGTTGGACCAACAGGGTCGGAGTAATAGGCGGGGAAGCATACACAGACCAGGTTTCAGACGCCGAGACAGTGCGACCACAACTTCGGAGGATGGTATTGATGCGTGTCTTATTTGCAGCAAAATCCGGCTCGTATTAGACATTAAATGAGTGCTCCTTTAACGTACAAAGCTGAGGAAGCGGTAGTGAGAACAATCGTCCAAAAGGCAATCGAGACCGTCATCCACAGCAAAGCCCCTCGTTTCTTCGCACCCATTGTAAGAACTAGAAACGCAGCAACATGGACTCCAACTAGGAAAGGAGCGCCAACAGCAAACCCTGGAACCCCATATTTTTTGAAAAACCTATAGGATCGTTTTCTCGATTGGGCTGGTTTTTTGCCAATGTAACCCCTTACTTGTAGCCAGCTTTTGATTCGCGTGAAAAATATGATTATAAGATATACAGGTATAATATTCCCCAAAAATCCGAATGTGGCTACTCCGAGCGGGTTCATCCCTAATGCGATCCCCACAGGAATTACTGCCCACAGTTCCAACGCAGGAGTAGCCGCAAAAATGAACACAAGCAGGTATTGGACAAGCGGACTGGTGTTCTGAAGACTTTCTTCGAGAGAAAACTCACCAATTAGGATTGGGTTGATTCCTATCGAAGACATTGGGCTTAGGCCTGTCAGGTGAATAGCTAATAGAATACCTCCACCAACGACCGAGAAACAGGTTTTCGGGCGACTTGGGCTTACTAATTGGGATACCAATCTCTTCTTCACGCTCTGCTATTCAGTCGTTTAGCGTATATCCTTTCCCGAACATACCGAAACATTATATATGTTTATTTGCAAATTTGGGGGAGAAGATGAGAGCCACTAAGAGGTGTAATGATTGCACAAAATTGAAACCCATTTACTGGTTGGTCACAGAGACAGGGTATGGCAAGTCTCTGTGATCTCGGCCTCTCAAGCTACGAAGAACGAGTGTATACCGCGCTTCTCGAGCTTCGTAACGGCACAGCAGAAGAGATCGCAGATCAAAGTGATGTCCCAATGGGGCGAATTTACGATGTACTCAACAGTCTTGAATCACGCAAACTAGTGCGGAGGGAACCGAATTCACGTCCTCGAGAATACAGCCCTGTCGATCCTGAACTAGTTGTGTCGCGCCTGCTGGAAGAACAAAAACAAGAACTAGAAGTCAAGCAGGCACAGCTCGAGTCAACCGCAACTGACCTACTTGCACAGATCGGGCAAAAGGCACCCATCGACGGGAGGTTCTGGATTGCAGACGAGGATGCACGGTCACTGTTCGATGGCTTAGCTAACCGAGCCAACCGTGTAACAGATGAATGGGCGATGACGTGGACGGCGAGTGCTGGAGGTTTGTTCGGTCTTGAAGAGACAAGTGATGAGATATGGTCGTATTTTGGCGATATCTTAGAGAAGGAAATTCAGTTCAAGATACTCATGACCCCCCAACTAGTTGATACACTTCCGAGTGAGTTTGTCGATGACATATCTACTAGTGTTGATAAGTACCCCAATTTCGAGGTCCGTGTCTCCGAGAGGGTATATAATTCATTAGACATAATAGATCAAACTAACCTTGCTGTCTACGTTGCTGATCCGTTTGATCCACGATCGATTCTTGGTATAACTCAGATTGATGATCCAGAGTTCACTAAATTGGTCAAGTCGTCATTTATCGAATATTGGAATGAAGCAGACCAATTCAATTTCTAGTAATGTTCGACTCTTTGGGTCATGAGACGACGGAGAATATATTGGTATCTGTCCTACCTTGAACCGTCAGATAGGAACATTTCCATTTGTGGCTGAGGGTACCACTAGAGGTAATTGACCGCTATAGATCGTTTATTTCAGTTGCCACAACCTCGGAGATGAGATCCCATAACGAGGCCACAGCAATCGTCTACTCTTCCGAACAAAATACTCACAATGTTGTTTGCAAAATTCTCTGATCATCGGTTATCTGTACTTAAGTACCTCATCCTGTACCCGAATATTATAACAAAACTGATATTATGTGTTCCTTTGTTCGAGAGCATATTTACCGATACCGTCCTGATCCATGCATATGAGTAGTGACATTGGCATTGCACTCGCGTTGGGAGATTCATTATGACTGAATACGGATGGCTATCGAACGATAATAATACGACAAAACACTACTCTACCCATCACGATTGGGAGGGACCTGGCTTTCTCCATGGCACAATTATCAAGGCAGTCTCGACTATCACAAAAATCGACATGGAAACTATCGCTGCAAAATACGAAATCGATCACTCTCGAGCCATTGAGAATTTATTTATCACCACTGAAACCGAACGTCAGCGGTCAAATGAGTTCGTCCAGTTCGTTCTCACTGGAGTTATAGTGAGAGTCTACGGTGATGGCCAACTCATTGCCGAATCCAAGAGTGAATAAGCGTCCCAGTCGGTAGTTATCAATTAAAGATCCTAAATCAGTGCACGCTCGTCCGCCAAGTATGGTTTTCAAAACGTTGTCAGCTGTCTGAGTTGTTATGCCCTGTGAGTCGCTCTTTATTTATCTGGAAATCACTGGAGACAGCTCTCGGTCTCTCACCACCATCCAGAACTTGCCGATGTATTCGGTCTCGACCAAATTCCTAACGAGCCAGTTATCTCTCGAACGTGGCGCAATCGCTTTGACGACGATGTTCGTGGATATGTCACTGCCAGCGCACACTGCTTAGTCAAGGAAATCCACAACGAGAACTCGTCGTTCCTGAAGTCCGGCCACTAAAGGAAGTCAAGCAGTCATTAGAAGAAACTCTGACTCAGCTGAGGATGCCACGAGTTTTCTGACGAAGGAATCTACCGTACAACACACCAACATGGCCTGCCCGAACCACGAAAAGCCCTAGAAAAGCGCAAAAATAACCCATCCTCCGAAACTCTGTGCGACGCACCCCCGACATTTGGTATAGCGATATATAATTTATCACCTGAACTCGCAGACCTGCCGATATTTTGCTAATCCTCGTTGTCTGGCACCGACAATGAGGTAACCGAAAATAGTATTTTGATGTTATATTTATGCTAACTCCGAAAACCTTGGCTCTTAGAACGAGTCACTAACGAGCGACGCTTGTTTCCGTGCGATGAGTTGCTCGACCGGTCGGGAGGTTCGAGCTGTGACTTACCTTTGTAGGCTGTCGGTTTTCGCTACCTGACCGTCTGTGAGCGACTGTTCTGGAATCGGATAGTCGATATCAGCTACCGGCACGTCAAGTCGGTACGGTTCCCGATGAGGCCCGGTTGGCCGTCGATGTAGCCGTTGTTGTCGGCACGGACAATCCGGCGGGGGAACGTGTACGTGGTCAATCTCGTCGAGAACGATAGTCACGGTCCCCAGAGCTTGTGGAGTGCTTCCCAGAGAAGACGATAGACCGTGGATTGGGGACGACCGGTTTCGGCGGATGTGGTGTTTGGGTCACACGTTCGGCCCACGGGAGGAAATAAACGGTCGAGTTTGGGGAACGGCTGTCGCGTCGCGTCCTGGTCGACGGGGTGACTCGCGCGAGAGTTAGCGACGTAGTTCCACCAGTGACTCGTCACACTGCGGGCACGTGAGTCGCTCGACGGTCACGGACGCACAACACGTCTCGTGAGTCACCTGCTCGTATTCGGTCGGTTCGTCACACCGAAGACAGCGGTCAACCGTTGCGCGGACGCTTCGGAGGAGGGCGGCGATTTCGTCCGGCGGACGTTCGTTCCACCCAGTATATTGCTCCGAGAGGACCGCTTTCGCCCGAAGGTCCGCGTCAAGCGCAAGCGAGGACGGCCACGCCGCGATAGGGTCGCCGTCGTCCGAAAGCGTGTAGCGGCCCTGCTGGCTGGTGAACGAGCCGTCGGTCGGAGGGAGTTCGAGGATGTCGCGTGCGATCGAAGCCGATGGCGACTGCGGCGGGTCAACCGCGGCCAGCGACGCTTTGAACTCCGGGTCGAGAGCGAAGTCACCATCCGAGGACTCGCGTAAAAGCCCCTGCGAAAGAAGCCATGCGTCGGTGCTCTCCTCGCGTGACACCGTCAGCGGCTGCTTGCCGAACCACGCGAGGAGCCGTGACGGCAGGTAGCGCTTCGTCAGTTCCGGCGTGCCCGGAACGAGGTAGCCTCGAAAGTACACCGTCGCGAGCGCCCCGGTCAACGCCACAAGGGCCGCGACACCGGACAGCGGAATCAAGACGACCGCGACGAGTGCCGAGAGAGCAACGTTCACCGCCGTACAGGCCCAACACCGATTCGAGCCAGTGTACTCGTCTCGACGCAGTCGGCTACCGAGGTCGTTCGTGACGCGGGATAGAGACACGTATGTCACTGCCCCTACTTAGCACCAGTTCGTCCGGTCAGCACAGACCTCTTCAGCGACGGCTTCGCCGCATCCGGAGAGGGCGTCGGCCACGTCGCAGATGATACCGACGAAGCCGACACAGGTCAGACCGGCGATGGGGACTGCAATCCCGGTGAGCCCGCAGATGAACGCGCCGGTCGCCGCGCAGCCGACGCTACAAGTGAGGCCGACGGCGAACCCACAGGCGTAACAGCCGTCGACATCGACGTCGTCGTCGAGGAGGTCCCACGCGAGGTTCGTCAGGTCACTCCCCGTGGTGAACCCGTCGTAAATCTCGTCGATGACGGCGTTCGTGTCGACGTTGTTGACGGCCCGCCGAGTCGCATCGGCATCGAGGTCGAGTTCGGTAGCCACCAAGCCGTCGGAGTTGTTCGCGGCGGACACCGTCTGTTCACCAGCTCCGGCGTCGAATCGCTCGATACGGGTGGTGAATCCGTCTTTCGTCTTGTGCGTGTAATCGAGAACGCTCAGAATGAGCGAACCCGACGTGGCGTCTTCGGCGAGCACGACGGCGGCTTCGGCGTCGTCGTTCGGGTGCTTGACCGGGTACTCGACGACGTACCGGTGAATCTTCTCGCCGTCCGGCGCGTCGTCGGCGGCGACCTCGACTTCGCCGACGGTGACCGACTCGCCACGAGACACCGTCCCGTCACGGGACTTCGCCTTCGCTTCGAGACGGTCGAACTCGTCGCTCTTCGCCAACCGAGTCGCCACTTTCGCCTCAGCTTTGCCGTCGAGAATGCTGATGTTCTCGGCAGCGACGGCGTTCCCGGCGGCGACAGGGGACAACGCGAGCCCCGTCCCGACCGCGCCGGCGCGACGAACGAAACTGCGTCGGTTGAGTCCGCTCGTCTCCTGTTCGTTACTGTCGTGTTCGTTGTCGTTAGCTCGGGTCATCGTGTTACCCAATCGACACCATGGCGGGGATACACATTGCGTCATGGACCGTTAGAGAGCCGCACCGACTGCGGTCGCCGCGCACGAGGTGACGTAACGACACAGCAACTGCACGAATCCGTCACGCTCTGCGGAGACGGTGCAGTTCGGAAGTGGTGACTGTAATCCGGATTTCAGTCAACAGAAATGTCAAGTAATGAAGGTCAAAAGTTGTCGGTGATGCCGTCTCCAACCACCGAAGAGATAATCGACCTCGTCACCCGCCGGTGGGACGTCTTAGAGTCGCTTTCGGATCGCGCATTATCCAAGCCGGAATTAGAGGCGACGCTCGGGGTCTCTCGTTCGACGGTGGACCGGGCAATCGGTGAACTCGAAGCGGCGTCGATGGTCGTCCGCGACCCGTCGAGCGGCTACCGGCTGACGGAGCTCGGTCGGCCGGTGTATCGGCTGTGCAAACGGACTCGACGGTGTCTCGATGGCGTGACCGAAGCGCACTCCCACGGGTCGGCAGTTCCATCAGGCGCGAACGGCGAGCTACCGATGTACGACGGGGCGACGCTCGTGTCCTCGGAGCCGCACGTTCCGGACAAGCCACTGCAACATCTCCTCGACACGATGCGCGAGGCGGAGTCGCTACGCGGCTACACCCCGGTCGTGTTACAACAGTACGTCGAAGTGTGCCACGAGCACGCCACGCGCCGAGAGGCCGATGTCGAACTCGTCGTGCCTCCGCAAGTCCATCAGTGCCTGCGGACGACGTATCCCGACGAGTACCGACGCGCGCGTCGGGCCTCATGCGTCCGCCTCCACGAAACGTCGGCCTCGCTGCCGTTCGGACTGCTCCTGTTCGGTGAGGGGGCGGACCGGACGTGCGCGCTCGTGTCGTACTCGAAGGCCGGTGCGACGGGCGTGCTGTTCAACGATACGGCCTCGGCGATTGGTTGGGCGACGCAGACGTACCGCGAGCTCAAGGCCGATTCGACCCCGGTCGACCAGCCGAAAGCGACGCAGTAACCGTGCGCTCATCCGTCGAGCTCCGGTGTAAACAGCTCTTCGACGGAACAATCGAAATAGCGCGCGAGCTTGAACGCGAGTTCGAGCGACGGGTCGTACCGCGAGTGTTCGATGGCGTAGATGGTCTGTCGGCTGACGCCGACCGCAGTCGCCAGTTCCTCTTGAGTGATGTGTTCTTCGGCCCGCTTCACTCGGATGTCGTTCTCCATCGGTGTCAGACGCGCTGTCGGAACTCGGTCGCGCCGAGGACACAGAACATCGTCCCGAGACCTGCGACCGCGAGGAAGGTGACTGCGCTCGGGACCGGCCGGGTACTGAGGGCGTACGACACGAACACGCCGACTAACGACGCGAGCATGACTCCGCCGGTCGTACTGAGCGCGCGGTCGATGTTGCGCACGTCGCGTTCGTCGACCACGCTGTCGGAGGACGACCCGCTTCGAACCGCGTATCCGACGTTCGCGAAGACGGCGATGACCGCGGGAACGACGACTAACGTACCGACTGAGGGAGAGGGTTCCGCACCGAGAAAGGGAGAGACGACCGCCGACAGGAGCGCCGGAACGACGAACAGCAGGAAACTGTACGTCGGTGGGAGCCACCGCGACATCTCACCGCCCCCCACTTCCGAACTCGCTCGACAGGATTCCGGGGAGGTCGGTCAGCCAACTAACGACCGCACAGACGATCATCACGCCGACAGCGGCCATATAGCCCCACACCGTAACCGTGTCGAGCACGAAGTCGATTGCGACGAATCCAGAAAGGATGACAGCGCCGCTGACCGCCGCCGCGACGACGACGAGCAGCGCACCATAAGCGCGCACCGGACTGTTTACCATACGAAAAACGTGTGTCTCCAACAACATAAATGTAAAGGCTGCTTTGCATAATGTCAAGCGGACACGTCACCCGCTCGATGACGACGGCAGTCACAGCGGCGACTCTCGTCGGGTTCGAAATCCCCGACGAACACCACGGTTGACAGCGTGTGAGCAGCTCCGGTACCCAGGCCGAGTGACCCTGTAAGGGCGCGCGGAGGCGTTCGTCGCGAACGTATTCGTCTCGGTGGTCTCGTACCGTGTCCACCCTCCGAGGGGCGTTC
The DNA here is from genome assembly GCF_000336975.1 of Haloferax sp. ATCC BAA-644. Taxonomy (NCBI): domain Archaea; kingdom Methanobacteriati; phylum Methanobacteriota; class Halobacteria; order Halobacteriales; family Haloferacaceae; genus Haloferax; species Haloferax sp. ATCC BAA-644. The sequence goes on along the minus strand of NZ_AOLF01000001.1, from coordinate 313,508 downwards.
GGCAGGGACCGATTCGAACTCGACGCCGGAGCAGCAACAGACGACTCGAGAGTGAACTCGCTCCCGCAACCGCGGTTTTCGACAAGAAGCTCCGCCTCGAATCAAACGACGGAGTCTATCTCACACTCGACGGCTCGCACAACCGCTCGTCGAGACGCTCTCTATCGGGTCACTCGACAGCGTTCCTCGCTGCTCCCTCGCCAGAGTGCTGTGAATCCGCTGCCCTATCAGCCCAGTAGTCGGCTAGCGGACCGTCAACACCGGTGAGTTGAACCCACGCCTGCGAGGTGATACCGAGAATGACTATCGAGACGACCGAAGACTCCACCGAGAGTGCCGTCTGAGTGAGTAAGAAGGTCGGTGAACCGAACGTCGCATCCGGCATGACCTGTCCGAGAAGCAGACTGAACGCCATATTGATTCCGTAGGGAACGATGAGGGCAGCACCCAGTCGGAGGCGGTTCCCAGCGACGGTGCGCCAACTTTGGACGAACGCCGTCGTGACCGTCGCGTCGCGAACGGCGATTTCTTGCTCGACAAACGCAAACGTCAACAGGACGAACCCGACTGGCAGCAGACCCACCAGTATCGCTGGAACGACGAGGAGAGGTGTGTACCACGCACCGACGAGCGTCGTCCGCAGTGATTCGGGAAGCACGGCGAAGACCCCGACCGTCCCGAGAGTGACGACGATCACAACGAGGAAGGTCAGAACGAACATGGCCAGTACCCTGAGTAACGTGGCGATGAACAGTCGCAGCGTCGCCCAGCCAAGATTTCGGAACACCAGCTGTTCCGGGAGGTGACCGCGCCCGTCGTCGACGAGCGAACGAACCGCAACGATCTGTATCGGTACCGTCAGTACGCCGCCAGTGAGCCCGCCGAGGAGCGCGGCGCTCGCTGAGACCAGCGACGGGAGGGCCGTCCCGGGTGCCGGCGTCCCTGGTGGTGACGCCGCTCCGGCCATCCCGAGCGGGACGTACGTGGTCGCCAACACCCAGACAAACGCGCTTTGGAGAACAGCTGCAACGAAAAAGGTCGTCACGAGGAGGAGGCCATTTCGCGTGAGAACGCGTCCGAGTCCGTCGGACACAGTCTGTCGAACGTGGAGGACCATACACCGCGCTTCTCCGTCCCGTGAGTTCAAACCCACGGGTGCTTTTCTGGTTCGGAAAATATCGCGTGCGGGGGAAGGAGGCCCATTCTGGGGGCCTGACGAATGACAGGAGGACCGATACGGAGACCGGCAGGTGGGACGATGGCAGCGAGACGCTAAAGTGGGGCCGTCGACTTTCTGGCCTGGAAAAAGAGTAGAGGGTATTAATTGCTCCGCCCTGAAGTGTTCGACGTGAGTGAGGAGCCCTCCGCCGAGGAAATCTTCGCGCTCCTCGATGACGAGTACGCGCGTGCGATCCTCGCTCAGACGAGCATCGAACCGATGTCCGCCAAAACCTTGAGCGATCGATGTGATGCCTCCCTACCCACGATATACCGGCGCACGGAGCGGCTCATCGACTGTGACTTACTCGCAGAACAGACCGAAATCGGTGAACGCGGCCACCATTACAGCGTCTTCGAGGCGCGACTCGACAGTCTTACCGTCGAAGTGGACGAGGGAGACATCTCAGTGAGTCTCGACACGGGGCGGGCCGAAGACCCGGCCGACCGCTTCACCGACCTCTGGGAGGGAATCTGAAATGGTTCAACCCAGCATGGACCTGTACGTGAACTACCTCGTGTTGCTGGCGGTGACGCTACTGGCGTTGGTTCTCAGCCTTGCCATCGTTTTTCAAGCCTACCGCGGATACCGACGCAATCGAAGCCAGCCGATGCTGTGGCTCGCGGTTGGACTGGTCCTCCTCACGGCCGTACCGTTCGTGATATCGTTGACGGTCGCATCGGCCGGAACCGCGCTCGGGTTTGGCCCGGTTGTGTACACGTACTACGTCCCCATACTGAACAGACTCATCGAAGTCGTCGGACTGGTCTGTATCCTCTATTCGCTTTATAGCCGACCCTGAACCACTGCTATCGCTTCGAGTTCCGCTCGATAGTGCCGTCATCCCGGAACTGTGGCGTCGTTGTATCCAGCGACAGGTGATAGCGCCCGGAGGTCGTCCGACAGACCGGAAACGTCTCTCTTGAGGGAGTTGTCTCAATTCTCCGATAAGGAGACATCAGTCAGCAACGGCGGTTCGTCGTTCACGTCGACCGCTCGTTCGAAGCGACAATCCGCTGGAATCAGAAGTACAAGAGAGAGCTCACCTTGCCGTCGGGTCGCCGCTTGAACGCTCGTACTGCTCCGCAATCGCGTCACGCCGCCCTCGATAAGAGAGCCAGACGACCACGGTCAGCGGAACGAACACAATCGCAACGGTAGCCGCCGGTAGAAGGGAAACGAAGAGAGCGAACACCGTCCATGAGCTGATAGCGTCGCAGGACACGGAGGAAGTGCGTTCGTCGCAATAGACAGGGGTCAATGCGCGCGTTCGAGATAGGAAATCCGTCGAAACCGCCACGCTGAGAAGATCAATAATCTGTTCCACCAGACGGGAACAGAGTGCTTGCGGGCGAACGAACGGCTGCGTAGTGCGCCGTGGTTCACCCGGTCAGTTCGTCGTAGACGGCGACGGAGAACGTGAGCATGAACGCCGACGCGACGCTACCGATGACCGCCGCGAGGAGACCCACGACGACGAGGAGGGGCGTCGAGAGCGTCGGCAGACCGGCCGCCGAGGCGGCGTCGGCGCTAGCCAAGAGCGAGACGCCGGCGTAGACACCACCGGAAAGCGCGCCGATGACCAGTGCGAGAAGCATGTACCCGACCGTCGCCAGAAGGTTCCCCCGGACCACGCGGTAACTCCGCTTGAACGAGTCGATTGCGGACGCACCGTCGATGACGATGGCCTGGCCGTAGAACTGGACGAAGAACGCCACGACGAGATACAGGAGTCCCGCAATGGCCGCCAGACCGATAAACGCCGTCCCGATAGAGCCGTGCGTCAGGAACGCCCCGAAGCCGGCCGCGACACCGACCGCACCGATGACGCCGTTGACGACGAGCAAGAGGACGTAGGCGATCAGCAACGAGAGATAGTTGGCCTTCCCGTCGGCGACGAAACGGGAGAGCGAGCTACGGGTGGTCAGGGCCTCGTCGGCCATCCCGAACATGCCGCCCTGGATGAAGGGCGTCACGAGGAGGAGAACCGCCGAAATACCCAGCGAGTAGAACGTCGAGACGAGTGGATACGACGACTGCAACAGCAGCTGGGGTACTAGCAGCGCGAACACGATCAGTTGTGGGACCAACAGACCCGGAGCACGCTTAAGCGCACCCGGTGTCCGTCGGAGGGCTTGGAGGACTCCCATGGATGAGAGAAAGAGGCCCGATGGTATAACCGCCGACGCTGGTTTTCTGGCTCGGAAAATAAGTCATCAGTGCCGTTGTTTCGGGGGAGGAGAGCGCCACCGAGGAGGAAGGTGAACGGTCCCGACGTGAATTCCGTCAATGAGACGGCTCATTGGAGAGGTCACTCACGGGGGCGTTCCCGACCCCGCATCGGCGTCCGTGAGCATTCACTATCGCCTACTGATTAAGAGATACTCTGGCCGTGAATCGTTCAGCTCGTTTCATGCCCCTGGAACCCCGGACTGTCCATCGTTGGGGCGGAGGAGACGGCCGATTCGTCGGGCTAGAGTGCCGAGGGCGAATCCAAGGATTCCGATGGGGATACCCCAGAGTAGTGCGAGGAACAGCGCAGTTGCGAGCGTCTCGACGGCACCGACTGTCTCGAAGTGCATCGCCGTCGTGCCGAAAAGCCGATGAAGGTTACTCGGTGAGAAGTGCGCAATCGGCAGTCCGTATCTCGAGAGACCAATCCCGAAGATGGGGCCCATCACGAGAGCTATCGTCGGCACCAACCCCGAGTTTTTCGTCGAGAGGCTTGTCGCGAGCGCCACGAGCGTAATCAACCCGAGGAGGGCGACAGCGGTGGGTCCAGTGGTGCTCCAGAGACCTGCAACCCACTGACTGAGACTGTGGGTGTCACCGATGACGACGTGCTCGACGTGGCGATACCCATACGTACTCCAAATCAGGAGACCGACAACACTCGCGGTTATCGGTGCCGATAGAACTGCGATAAGCGAAGTCGTTCGGTGTCGTCCGACGATTCCCGTCCAAATCCGTTCAACCGATGGATAGGAGGTTACGACTGCGCTGAACACGGCGTACAGCACCGAAAGCGCGGCGACAAGATGTTTGAACGCGGCGACCATGTGGCTGCGTGCTGTCCGTTCGGATGGGTTTCTCGGAGGGTCGTCGTTGCGGGGGGACACGGCGGCAAAACGCGTTCAAAGAAGTAAAAATCTTATTCCGCTTCGGAGCCGGGCCCCGATACATCGAACAAACAGGATTTTTGTGACGGCTTCGTGTCTCTCCAGTCATGCGGTGGTCCCCGCTTGCACGCAGCGAATACCGGACAGTGCTCACCTCCAAGGGGGCGTGGATACTCGCGCTCCTTGTCGTCCTCTGGGGGTTCCGACCGACATACGCCGGGTGGGACGCAGTCGGGCGAAACATCACTATCGGGTACGTCCAGATCGGCGTCGATCTGTTCCTCCCCATCGGTGCCCTCCTCCTGTCGTATCAGTCGCTCATCAATGAACGAACCACGGGCAGTATCAAGTTCCTCCTCGGGTTGCCGCTGACGCGGACGCAGATTCTCCTCGGGAAGACGGGTGGCCGGTTCGTGGGCGTCGGGACGGCGGCCGTCGCGGCGACGCTCGTTCTCGCCGCTATCGGCCTCATCGAACACGGCACGTTCGCGCTGCTTCCCTTCCTCGGGACGCTCGTCGCGACGCTGTTATTCGCCGGAGTGATGGTCGCAATCGGCGTCTTCGTCTCGACGGTCGCCCGGCGGACCGTGACCGCTGCGACGGGAGTGTTCGCGTACTTCCTCGCGACGGTGTTCTGGAGTCGGATCGTCACGTCGGTCTATACTGCCGTCACCGGCGTTCCGGTCGACCCATACGACGCGCCGGCGAGCGGACCGCTATTTCTCGCGCTCAGACTGACCCCCGACGGCGCGTACAACGTTCTGACGAACTGGTTTCTCGGCGTCGGCAACTCGACGGAGCTATTCCACATCGTCTACACCAAACTCGAACCGGGGGTTTCGGTGAACGCCTTCGTCGTCGAAGCGGCGTTCGACGGCGGTGGCCCGTGGTACCTCCATCCCGCATTGAGTCTGGCCGTCCTGCTCGTCTGGGTGGTAGTGCCAGTGGCCCTCGCCCGACGTGCGTTCACCCGGGGTGACGCGCTGTGAACTCGGCGGAGCCCGCAATCGAACTCGAAACGGTGACCAAGAAGTACGGCGACGTTCGCGCCGTCGACAGCCTCGACCTCGTGGTCGAGCGCGGCGAAACGTACGGATTTCTCGGCCCGAACGGCGCTGGGAAATCGACGACGATCGGTCTGTTGCTCGATTATCTCCGACCGACTTCGGGAACGGTTCGCGTCCTCGGCCACGACCCACGACGCGATGTCGTGGCGGTTCACGACCGCGTAGGGGTGCTTCCGGACCGATTCGGCCTCTACGAGGACCGTTCCGCACGTCAGCACGTCGCCCTCATCGCAGAGACGAAGCGGGCCGGCGACGACCCGGAGAACCTCCTCGAACGCGTCGGCCTCGGTGATGCCGTCGACGACGAGGTGGGTGGCTTCTCCAGTGGAATGGAACAGCGGTTGGCGCTCGCGATGGCGCTCGTCGGCGACCCGGACCTGCTCATCTTGGACGAGCCGTTCAGCGGGGTCGACCCACACGGCGTCCGACGCGTCCGGGAAATCGTCCGCGAGGAGAACGAGCGTGGTGCGACCGTGTTCTTCTCCAGTCACGTTCTCGGGCAGGTCGAACTCGTCTGTGACCGGATCGGCGTCCTCCACGGGGGACAGTTGGTCGCCGAGGGAACGCTCGACGACCTCCGAGCACGGACTGCATCACCCAACGACGCGACGATGGAAGACGTGTTCGTCGAACTCACCGACGCCCGTGCCGACGACGGAGGTGACCGGCGATGAAGCGTCGGACGTTCGTGACTGCGAGCACACTGTCGGTCGCTGGTCTCTCCGGGTGTCTGGGTGACACCGAGTATCGAATCGCCGACGCGGCTGTGGAGACGCCTCTGGAAGGGCTCTCGCTGTCAGTGGACCTCGCGGTCGCTGACGCGACGATCGAACATCCTGCGGCGCTCACGCTCTCGCTGGAGAACACGGCCGACGACCCGATTCGAATCCGGAGCTACGGCGTCTGGCCGTTCGGTGTGCTCGCACTCGCACCCTCGCTGACGCCCGGCGAAGGCACGTGGAAGACGACGCTGTTCTCCCCGTCGTACGAGGCTAGCACCCGCGTCGAAGTCGGTCGCGGCGGGTCATCACTATCGCTGGACGGGACGCCGATAACCCGGCCGCTCGATGCCGGTGAGAGCGTCAGCAGGCGATACGAACTCCGCGGCGACGACCTCTCGGGTGCGGGGACGCAATACGTCGTCGATCGGTTCGAGCGCAAAGCGTCACGATACGCGACGGGTGACGACTGGAATGCACTCGACTACCGGCTCCGTCTCAGTATCGACGAGAAGAGACGGTTACCGTTCTAGCTGAGAGGGAATCATAGCGCAGTTCGGCTTCGTCGGATTCCTCGAAAGGGAAGTCACGTGAGTATTCGCGAGTATTTGCAGATAGCGCAACACTCTAGCTTCCGAGACCCACATCACCACCAACTCATATTGTATAAATAAAACAACACTAGGCAACTCAGAGTGGTTCAGCAGTGAGCAGACAGAGGATTCGTCCAAACTAGTACATCGCGAGTAGCTCGCATTGATATCGTCCGACCGTTATCGGATTTAGTTAATCTGATTGTACCGCATATATATTTGATATCTCATATCGAGTTGCCAAAATATCTCAAGATATGTTGTTATAGTACGTGCGCCCTCCTTCTGGAAATCACCACAACGTTGTGTGACCTCATTGGGCCTCGCAGATCGTATTGTGTAATTATAGCAATTATCTGGGAGAAAGAACTAGAATAACGGCAAGTTCCGAGGAGAGTCTTTCTCGGTGAGCGCAAATCCACTCCCCGCTCGGCGGGTCGGCCTCCTGTCGAACCGCGAGGAGTGGCAGACTGAAAAACGAACTAAATATTACAAAACCACCTTTGTAACATACTGTGCCACGGAAGCACGACAGAGTAACCCAGATGCGCTTTGCATACTATCCGAATGCGGAGGTAGCTCAAGCACTGCGGATGAGATAGTGACCCCGTCTGCGTAGCATCTTACAGCGACGCTGGGCTTCCGTCCGGCCAGTCCGCTATATCGCCCCGTAGATGGGACGAATCAGTCTATCCGCGGGTCCAACGACCCGATAGTCGCGGTCACACGACCGAGCCGTTTGAAACCCGCTGGCGGTATCGACACCGAAGTGTTAGCCCACAGTGAACAATCTACATGGCTAGTCCATCGCCGCGTTCGACGAACCATCGGTCGCGACCCGAACGATGGTCGAGTCAGCCTCGCCGACGCTATTGACGGCCGTGAGTCTGTACTCGTAGTCACTGTCGTCGAACAGCAAATCACCGCGGTTTAGCAAGATATCTCCCGCACGCGTCGGGTCGATACCGACCGTCGAAAGGTCGACGCTCGTGTCGTCGATGTACTGTTCGTGCCATTGTCCGTCCGTCGTTCGCCAATAGTGAAGTACCACCGTGAGAGACAGTCGTGCGAACACATGAACGGCTTAACTGTCGGTGTGAACGCCTCCGCTATCGAACGCGAGACCCGGTCGCAAACCGCCGAGGGGCGTCGATGACGGCTGAACTCGTCACGTTCGGTGAGACGATGATTCGGCTGAGCCCGCCGGAGGGCGAGCGAATCGAGACCGCCCGGTCCCTCGAATTCCGGACCGCCGGTGCGGAAAGCAACGTCGCGGTCGCCGCCTCCCGCCTCGGCTGCTCCGCCGCGTGGCTCTCGAAGCTTCCAGACTCGCCGCTCGGTCGACGCGTAACCACGGAACTCCGAACGCACGGCGTCGAGCCGTACGTCCGCTGGGACGACGACGCGCGCCAAGGCGCGTACTACATCGAACAGGGGCGCGCGCCGCGTCCGACGAACGTCATATACGACCGCGCCGATGCGGCAGTCACGACCGCGCGACCGGACGAACTCGCCGTCGAAGCCGTGGAAGATGCGGCGGCGTTCTACACGAGCGGCATCACGCCCGCACTCTCCGAGACGCTTCGGGAGACGACCGGCGAGCTTCTGCAGACGGCCACCGAAGCGGGGACGACGACCGCGTTCGACCTCAACTACCGGTCGAAGCTCTGGTCGCCGTCCGCCGCACGCGACGCGTGCGAATCGCTCTTCCCCGATATTGACATCCTCGTCGCCGCGGAACGAGACATCCGCGCTGTTCTGGAACTCGACGACGACGCGCCGACACTCGCATCGGAGTTGGCCGGCGATTTCGATTTCGAGACGGTCGTGGTCACTCGCGGGGAAGACGGTGCACTCGCCCGACACGGCGGAGCGGTGTACGAGCAACCGGTCTTCGAGACGGACACGGTCGACGCCATCGGGACCGGCGACGCGTTCGTCGGCGCGTTCCTGTCGCGGCTCATCGCGGGCGAATCAGTCCAGACCGCGCTCGCCTACGGTGCGGCGACCGCCGCGCTCAAACGGACAGTTCACGGCGACCTCGCGGTCGTGACGCCTGACGAGGTCGAACGCGTCCTCCGCGGAGGCGACGCCGGAATCGACCGATAACGACACCTTCGCTGAACGTTTCGGTTCGCCGCGCGGCCCGCGCTGAGACGGGGAACGCCGAACTTCCGAGCGGTGGGGTGCGTCAGTCGCGGCGTGCGCGTTCGACCGCTTCGACGAAGGAACGCGCGTTGGTCTCGATGGTCGCGAAATCGCCGCGCGAGACGGCGTCGTTGTCTACGATTGCGCTGCCGACACCAACGGCAGTCGCTCCGGCATCGAAGAACTCGTCGACGGTATCGAGGTCAACGCCACCCGTCGGAACCGTCGGGATGTGTCCGAGCGGCCCGCCCAGTGCGGAGACGAACCCGGGGCCGAGCGTTCCGGCCGGGAACACTTTCACCATCTCGGCACCGGCCTCGTAGGCGTTGACCGCCTCCGTCGGTGTCGCGATGCCGACCATCGAAGAGGCACCGTACCTGTTACCGGTCCGGATGACCCCCTCGTCGAACGTCGGCGTGACTAAGTACTCCGCACCTGCGAGCAGCGCCGCGCGAGCGGTTTCGCCGTCGAGGACGGTTCCCGCGCCGATGGTGACCTCGTCCGCCGTGAACGACGCGGACACGTCGCGGAGCATGTCGAGGACGCCGTCCGTGTTCGCGGTGATTTCGACGGTCGAGACGCCGCCGCGCGTGAGCGCTTCGACGGTTTCGATCGCCGTGTCGGCGTCGGTTCCACGGATGATGGCGATGAGGCCGGTCTCCCGAATGCGGCGTGCTGGGTGGTGGCTCATACTAGCTCCTCTCGGACGAACGGTTTAAACGCGGTGGTCGCCCCGTCTCTCGATACCACCTCGCCCCGTCGAGCCGACGGCTCAGTCGAGCGTGACCACACGGCCGGACTCGCCTGCTTCGTAGATGGCCTCGATGAGTCGCATGTCGAGGACGCCGTGTTCGCCGTCGGGACCGATCGGCGCGTCGGTCAAGATGCGGTCTGCGGCGTAGTCGAACAACTCGGTCATCTGATTGACCTGCGGCGTGTCGAGCGTGACCGAAACGTCGTCGCGTGTCACTCGGATTTCGGTTTCCATGTGGAAGGCAGGCTCGACGAGAATCTCGCCGTTGGTCCCGACGATTCGGAGGCTCGTCGTCGCTTGGGCGTTTTGACTGGCGGTCGCGGCCAAGTACGTTCCGTCGTCGAACTCCACCATGAACGAGCTGTGCTCGTCGGGCACTTGGTCGAACGCGTCGTGAGAAGATTGCATGAACGCCTGCGCGGCAACCGGATCGGAATCGAGCAGGAACCGGCAGGTGTTGAGTGGATAGATGCCGATGTCCGTGACGGTCGCCCCCGGCCCCGCCAGTTCGGGGTCGAGCCGCCATTGATTCGGGTCGGAAATCAGTTCGAGCATCGCTTGCGAGTTCGTCCCGATGGCGTGGACCGGGTCGCCGATGACGCCGTCTCGAATCAGCTTTCGCGCGCGTCGAATCGCGGGTTCGGTGTGCATGCGGTAGCCGACGATAAGCGGAACGCCCGCCTCGTCACACGCATCGACCATCTGCTGCCCGCGTTCACTACTGGCTTCGATCGGTTTCTCGCAGAGGACGGCCTTTCCCAACTCGGCGGCCGTCTGCGCGTACGGGAGATGAAGCGCGTTGGGCGAGCAGATGTACACCGCGTCGTAGGCGGCGGCGGCGTCGCCGGCGTGGAACTCGTCGTACGAGAGACCGTGTGTCGCCGTTTCGACGCCGGCCGCAACCCGTTTCGCTTTCTCCGAGGTACTACTGACGGTGACGGTCGTCTCGCACAACTCGGACGCATCGATAGCCGGAATCGCTTGGTCGACGGTCCACCACCCGAGCCCGATGACTGCGATGCGGACCGTCCCGTCGGAAACACGCTGCCAGTTACGGCGCTCGAAATCATCGAGGAACGCTTCTAACGACATACGAGTTGCACATCATGGACGAGTAGGTATAATATCGAGGGTTCGAGGGCGAGCACCGGCGTCACAGTCCGAGAGAAAGATTTTTTCGAGGGACACTCCAACGCATGCGTATCGACCCCCATGAGTAAGATTACAGAGTATGAACTGTTCGAGGTGCCACCGCGATGGCTGTTTCTCAAGTTGGAGACGACCGACGGCGTCGTCGGCTGGGGCGAACCAGTCGTGGAGGGACGCGCTCACAGCGTCAGGGCCGCCGTCGAGGAGCTGATGGACAACTACATCCTTGGAACGGACCCCGCGGCGATAGAAGACCACTGGCAAGCGATGTACCGGGGTGGGTTCTATCGCGGCGGTCCGGTGTTGATGAGCGCGATTGCGGGCATCGACCAGGCGCTGTGGGATATCAAAGGGAAGCGCTTCGGAGCACCGGTCCACGAACTGCTCGGGGGGGCGACGCGAGACCGAATGCGTGTCTATCAGTGGATTGGCGGGGACCGCCCCTCGGAGGTCGCAGAACAGGCCGAACTGAAAGTCGAGGCGGGGCTGACCGCCGTGAAGATGAACGCCACGGCGGAGCTCGAACGGATTGACACGCCCGCGTCGGTCCAAGCGGCGGTCAATCGACTCGAAGAAGTCAGGGAGGCCGTTGGCCCCGAAATCGACATCGGCGTCGACTTCCACGGGCGCGTCTCGAAGCCCATGGCGAAGCGGCTGGCGAAGGCGCTCGAACCGTACGAGCCGATGTTCATCGAAGAGCCCGTTCTCCCCGAACACAACGACGCGCTCCCGGAAATCGCACACCACACGACGATTCCGATTGCGACGGGCGAGCGAATGTACTCGCGCTGGGATTTCAAGCAGGTGTTCGAGAACGGCGCGGTCGATCTGATTCAGCCGGACCTCAGCCACGCGGGTGGTATTACCGAAGTCAAAAAAATCGCAGCGATGGCCGAGGCGTACGACATCGCGCTCGCCCCGCACTGTCCGCTCGGGCCGATTGCGCTCGCCTCGTGCCTCCAGGTGGACACCTGTTCTCCCAACGCGCTCATCCAAGAACAGAGCCTCAACATCCACTACAACCAACGGAACGACGTGCTGGATTATCTCGAAGACGAGAGTGCGTTCGAGTACGAAGACGGCTACGTTGCGGTTCCTGACGAACCCGGGCTCGGAATACAGATGGACGAACAGTACATCCGAAAGCAGGCCGAACGCCCGGTCAACTGGCACAACCCCGTGTGGCGTCACGAAGACGGCAGCGTCGCCGAGTGGTGACCGGCCGCCGCGGTCGTTCACTAACTGTTAACAACTTATTTGTACGTCGGTCGAGTGTCGGAGGGTATGCCCAGCGCAGACGACTACGGAATCAAGGCGACGATGACGAGCCATCGAATCCTCGAGACGATACGGAGTCGCGACCGGCCGACGTTGACGGAGATTGCGCGGGCGCTCGACCTCTCGAAACCGGCGGTCCACAAGCACCTCGCGACGCTCGAAGCTATCGGCTACGTCATGCGACGTGACGGGGGGTACGAAATCGGACTCGAACTCGTGAGTTTCGGCGTCTACGCGAGGCGACGCCAGCGGATATACGAGGTCGCCCGGTCACGGGTGGTCGAACTGGCCAACACCATGCGAGAGCAGGTCTGTCTGGTCGTTCCGGGACAGGGTAGTGAGTGGAACTGCCTCTACATGTTCACGGCCGTGCCAGCGGATGTAGACACTCCGGACCAGGAGGGAGAGATACGACCATTGCACGCGACGGCGGCCGGGAAGGTAATCCTCGCCAATATGGACAAAGACGAGGTTGCGGAGTTTCTCGACCACGACTCGCTCTCCTCGGAGACTGCGAATACGATTACCGAACGCAACGAGTTGCAGTCCAAGCTCCAAGCGATTCGCGACCAAGGAGTCGCATACGACAGACAGGAGCAATCGGATGACTATCGCGGTGTCGCCGCACCGGTCCTCGACGACGATGGTCGACCGTTGGGCGCAATCGAAGTCCTCGGCCCTCCTCCGCGAATGAGCGGAAAGCGTCTCGAAGAGGACACCGTCGGATTGGTCGTCAGCGGAGCGAAGGACGTGGAGAATAAACTCTCTATCGACTGATAGGTTTTCTATTAGTTAACAACCCCGGCGTGAGAGATACGGGTACTGAGACCGGAATAGATGCCTATAAAGTTCATGAGGGACAAGATAGCGGATCGCTAGGCCGGTCATGGGCCGGAAAGTGTTCTCTACTGGTGAACAACGATGAACTATCTGTATATGTGGCTCTGTGGGGTGGTCGGTGGAAAAAGGCGAATTGAATTACACACATAGCAATGTAATTAGACATCGTGGATTCGAGGTCGAACTCGTGAACCGGGCAAGTGAGTTTGACAGGTCGTTCGAAGGAGTAGTATTTTGATTAATATACACATGTATAGGCACTCACGCGCGGCGACTGGCTTACGGTTGTGGAACTGAGTGACTCGCATGTGGTGAGCGGGGATGCGTTTGGATGAACTTTCGCTCAACGTAGTCAAACATACCGGCCAAGCAAAATAGAAGGGCAGCAGTCAATGGATTCCGTAATCCCTCCGAGAGATACATCGGTTGAGAGGTCGTGTTTCTCCGGGAGTCAACAGAGAACCGGAGCAGTCTACCGGTGCCATACAGTCCAAACGCTGCATCGTCAAGCAGCAGTTCACGCCAGAGACTATTGCTTATTTTAGACAATAATATACCGTGAAGATGTGCCAGCCTGTCCGGTACTGGCGGTTGACATCGACAGTGAAATCTTAATCACGAATATCGTTCAGATATTCAGTTATGAAGGCTACTGCTCGACTAGCCAAAAAAGACTCACAGTCAGATAGGTAGTAACAACTGACAGTCTACAAGGGTAAGTCGCAACTCGAACTCACCGACCGGTCGAGCAAGTCTTCGATACCAAGAAAACAGGCGTCGCTCGTTAGTGGTTCGTTCTCAGAGCCACGGGTTTCGGAGGTAGAATCGAAATATCAGCCCAGCAAATATCTCAAATATCTTACTTTCGAAGGTAGGTATGCATCGAAATGTGAAAGTTGACGTATTAACCTCGAAACCCACATTTCGCGAACACAGCCTCGGCAAGGAGAAGGCTGGCAACCGCCCCCCGCGAGACCTCAGCGAAGGCCGTGGTCACTGCGAGACCAAGCCAGCGTCAACAGAACGCTCAGCGGAGGCGAAACAGCCATGACCGTCGGTTTCGAACGGCGAACCTGAGCGTGACCCACGGAACGAAGCGGGCGGCCGAAACGTACGACGCAGTCGAGAGTCACGAGGGGTTGATTCGGTGGTCTCGGGCGTACTGCACGCGCGCGGTCGCAGCGCACGGTCTCGACGTGATGCTCGGCCCCGTCTGCTGGGAAGTGTCCACGCGGGCGAAACGTCGCGCGGCCGCAGTGAAGACCCCGACTATCGAGAACGCCAGCGTCGGGAGGGCTATCGACTGGAGTACACGGGCGAACGGGGTCGGGGAGTCGACGCCGCCCGAATGCACGATGTCGCTGTCGTGGCGGGCGTTCGAGTCGTTCGACCGCGAGGAGTGGTCCGCGACGCTCCGGCACGAACTCGTCCACGTCGAGCAGTTTCAGGCGTTCGGCGCGACCGACCACGGACCGGCGTTCAAACGCCGCGCCGAGGCGGTCGACGCCCCGGTTCGCGTCCGCCGGTTCGCGGAGCCGAAGTACATCCTCTCTTGCGAGGTCTGCGGCGCTGACGCGGCCTACCGCTACCGCGAGTGTAAACTGGTCCGCGAGTCGTCGGCCTATCGCTCCGCGTGTTGCGAAGCGCCGCTACACTGTCGAAAACGGCAGGAGTAGCAGGCGGGAGTCGCCCGCCCCGCGAGCGACTATCGGCTCGGCGGGTGCGCCCGCGCCTCCCGAATCGCCACGAAGGCGACCGCGAGGACGAACACGAGCGCCAAGAAGAACTCGACGCCGGGAACGGTCCCGGCGATAGCCCAAACGTACACGTCCTCCGCGCCGAGGATGACGAACAGCGCGACGAGAATCACCACGCCGGTTCGACCGATGCCGAGTCTCATACGTCGATTTTGCCACCGCGACAACATAAGCGTTGGAGGCGACTGTCGTCTCGTGAGAGACAGCGGTATTGCTGAGTTCACGAATACTACGTAGCCATTGAAGACAAGAGAGTTAGAGTGTGGCAATAAAATAAATATATGAAAACAATGCAAATATTTGAGGCAGATAGTAGAATATTCGAGTTGAAATAGGTCGTAGCTAAGAAATGATTTTACTAAGAATTGGTGTTTATCAGAAATACTACGTAGTCTGTGAGAAGCGAGAAGGGACTCGAACCCGACGGAATCGGGAGGCCGCCACCGTTACCACGCGCTGCGAGAGGAGAGTATTTACCGCGCGAGCGTGACCGGAAACCAGTATCGAACCCATGCGACACGTCCCAGGAACCTTCTCGATAGCGGCGCGCGACACCGAGGCGAACGTCTACGGCGCGGCGGTGACGACCGGCACCGTCGCCGTCGGCGCGACCTGCCCCTACGTGAGCGCCGGCGGCGCGGCGGTCACGCAGTCGTACACGAAGCCCGAACACGGCCGCGACGCGGTCGCCCGCGCGGAAGCCGGCGAGCGCATCGACGGCGCCTTCGAATCGCTCCTCGACGACGACGACCACGCCGCCTACCGACAAGTCCACGGCGTCGGCTCGGGCGGCGAGTTCGCCTTCACCGGCGGCGAGTGCGTCTCGTGGGCCGGCCACCGCGTCGGCGACGACTACACCGTTGCGGGCAATATGCTCGCCGGGGAGAGTGTCGTCGAGGCGACCGCCGAAGCCTACGAGGCCGCCGACGGCGACATGGCCGAGCGACTCGTCTCGGCGCTCGAAGCCGGCGAGGCGGCGGGCGGCGACGACCGCGGCGAGCTGAGCGCCGCGCTGCTCGTCCACGCGCCGACGCCGGAGTTCTACCACAACCTCCGCGTGGACCTCTCCGACGAACCGGTGGCCGACCTGCGCGATCTGCTCGCGGAGGCGCGGCGCGCGAAAGCCCGGATTCGACGAGAGACGGACGCGCAGTTCGGTGACTACCCAGACGAGATTCTGGAGTTCGGCGTCAAGTACTGAGTCGACTGCGGCGCTAAAAAAGTGACCGCGCGGGCGGCGTCAGTCCGAGTCGGCCGGGCTGGTCTCCGCGCGCTTCGACGGCGTGATAAACGAGTCGCGCTGGCTCATCTCCTCTTCGGAGAGGTGACAGGAGATGTAGTGGTCGCCGCCGTCCACGGCTTCGAGTTCCGGGAACTCTTGCTCGCAGACGTCGCCGATTTTCTTCGGACAGCGCGTCTGGAACGGACAGCCCGACGGCGGGTTGATGGGGCTCGGGACGCTCCCTTCGAGGAGGATGCGGTCCGTCTCGCGGTCCGGGTTCGCGTGGGGGACCGCCGACAGGAGGCTCTCCGTGTAGGGGTGGAACGGCGGCGAGAACACCTGCTCGATGCTCCCGAACTCCGCTATCTTCCCGAGGTACATCACGGCCACGCGGTCGCAGATGTGCCGGATGACGCCGATGTTGTGCGAGATGAACAGGAACGAGATGTTCTCGTCGTCCTGAATCTCGTTCAGGAGGTTGAGAATCTGCGCCTGCACGCTCACGTCGAGCGCGGAGACGGGCTCGTCGCAGACGATGAGCTTCGGTTCGACCGCGAGCGCGTGCGCGATGGCGACGCGCTGTTGTTGGCCCCCGGAGAACTCGTGGGGGTACTTGCTCGCGGCGGCCCGCGACAGGCCGACCCGTTCGAGCAGGTCGCCCACGCGCTCGCGCTTTTCCTCGCCGGTGGCGATGCCGTGTTTCTCCATCGCGCGCCCGACGATTTGGCCGACGGTCTTCCGCGGATTGAGCGAGCTCTGGGGGTCCTGGAATATCATCTGCATCTCGCGGCGCAGACTCCGAATCTCCGAGGAACCGAGCTCGTGGAGCGGCTGTCCCTCGAAGTACACCTCGCCGTCGGTCGGTTCGAGGAGCCGGAGCGCGGTGCGAGCGACCGTGGACTTGCCACAGCCGGACTCGCCGACGAGCCCGACGGTCTCGCCGGGGTAGACGTCGAAGCTCACGTCGTCGACGGCCTTGACGTGCCGGCGTTCGACGGTCGGCAGACCGCCGCCCTCCCACGAGAGGTGGACGTTGCCGAAGATGCCCTCGCCGGCGTCGAAGTACTTCTTCAGGTTCCGAACCTCGAACAGCGGCTCGCCGCTCCGGTCGATGTCGCGGCGGCCGGTCCCGGCTTCGGGGACCGTGCTCTCCGAGAGGTCGAGGTCGTCGGCGTGCAGACACGCCGCGCGCGAGGAGTCGTCGCCGACGGCGTCGAGCGACGGGTCGCCGCCGGTCCGACACGCCTCGGTGGCGTGCGGACACCGCGGCGCGAAGTTACAGCCGCTCGGGAGGTTCCCGAGGTCGGGCATCGCGCCGTCGAGCGTCGGCAGTTCGTCGTAGTCGGTGTCGACCTCCGGGATGGAGTCGATGAGCGCGCGGGTGTAGGGGTGTCGCGGGCGGTCGAACAGGTCGTCGAGTTCGGCCGTCTCCACGAGGTTGCCGGCGTACATCACGCCGACGTGGTCGCACGTCTGGGCGACGACGCCGAGGTTGTGGGTGATCATCAGTACGGCCGTCCCCTCGCGCTCCTGCATCTCGTTGAGCAGGTCGAGAATCTTCGCCTGCGTCGTCACGTCGAGCGCGGTGGTCGGCTCGTCGGCGATGATGAGGTCCGGCTCGCAGGAGAAACCGATGGCGACGAGGACGCGCTGGCGCATCCCCCCGGAGAACTCGTGGGGGTAGTCGTCGATGCGCTCTTCGGCGTCGGGAATGCCGACGTCGTCCATCGACTCGACCGCGAGGCGACGCGCCTCGGATTTCGTGACGTCCTGATGGCGGCGAATCGTCTCCGTAATCTGCTCGCCGACGGTCATCACCGGGTTGAGCGACGACATCGGGTCCTGCGGAATCATCGCGATGCGGTTGCCGCGGATGTCGCGCATCTCGGCGTCCGTCTTCTGGAGGAGGTCTTCCCCGTCGAAGACGACCTGTCCGCCCGTGATTTCGCCGGGCGAGTCGATGAGTCGCATGAGCGACCGCGCCGTCACGGACTTGCCCGCGCCCGATTCACCGACGAGACCCATGGTCTCGCCGCGGTCGAGCGAGAACGACACCTCGTTGGAGGCGACGATGGGGCCGCCCTCGGTGCGGAACTCGGTTCTGAGTCCGCGCACGTCGAGCAGCGGGCCGTCGTCGGCCTCGCCGTCGGTCGCGGTACTGGGTGCGCTCATTCTATCGCCTCCACTTTGGGGTCGAGCACGTCGCGCAGTCCGTCGCCGAGCATATTGAACCCGACGACGGCGATGCCGATAGCCAACGCGGGGAACAACAACATCCACGGCGCGGTCTCCATGAAGCCGCGACCGGTGTTAATCATCAGCCCCCACGACGGCCGCGGCGGCTGCGCGCCGAGGCCGAGGAACGACAGGCTCGCCTCCGCGAGGATGGCGAAGGAGACGTTCAGCGAACCCTGCACCAGCATGGGAGCCATGCAGTTCGGGAACACCTCGCTGAAGACGATTCGCGAGTCGCTCTCGCCGCGGGCGACGGCGGCCTCGACGTACGCCTCGTTGCGTTCGGCCAGCGCCGCGCTCCGCGAGACGCGGGCGATGTACGGCGTGTAGACGAACGCCAGCGCGATGATGACGTTGCTCAAGTCCGGGCCAAGCACGACCAGGAGCGTGAGCGCGAGCAACACGGGCGGGAACGCCATCGCGGCGTCCATGACGCGCATCAGTATCTCGTCGGTTAGCCCGCCGGCGTAGCCGGCGACGACGCCGACGACCGCGCCGACCGCGAGCGCGCCGGAGATAGCGCCGAAGCCGACGTACAGCGAGATTCGGCTCCCCATGACGACGCGGCTGAAGATGTCGCGGCCGAGGTCGTCGGTGCCGAACGGGTGTTCGACCGACGGGGCCTGCGAGCGGTCTTCGATGTTCGTCGCGTCGATGGGGTACGGCGCGATAACCGGCGCGAAGATGGCGACGAGCACGAGCAGCACCACGATGGAGAAGCCGAGCATCGCTTTCGTGTTGCTTCGGAACTTCCGAACGAACCGGGCGATGCGGTCGCGCTGTGACTGCGTGACGGTGAAGCGACCGCGGTCGGTCTCCCGTTCGGTCGCCATCAGTCGTCACCTCCGTAGCGGATACGGGGGTCGAAGTACGCGTACAGCAGGTCTGCGGCGAAGTTCGAGAACATGTAGATGAGTGCGACCACGAGGATGCACCCCTGAATCAGGGGGATGTCGCGGCTCTGAATCGCGGTCAGCGTCAGCCGACCGATGCCGGGCCAGAAGAACACCTCTTCTAACACGACGACCCCGCCGAACGCGTAGCTGAACTGGAACGCGATGACGGTGATGACGGGGATGATTGCGTTCTTGAGCGCGTGTCTGAGGACGATGACCCGCTGGCTCATCCCCTTCGCACGCGCGAGATTGATGTACTCCTCGCTGAGCACCTCCAGCATCGACGACCGGGTCATCCGCATGATGTAGGCGGTGAGCGCGAAGCCCATCGCCCCCGCGGGGAGGACGAGTCGCGTCAGCGACCCGACGAGGTCCTCGCTCGGGGAGACGTACCCCCCGGTCGGAAAGAGGTTCAGCCAGACGGCGAACACCAGGATGAACACCAATCCCCACAGGAAAATCGGCATCGAGATGCCGACGAAGGCGAACATCGAGGCGCTCACGTCGGGCGCTTCGTTCTGGTTGACGGCGGCGTAGACGCCGAGCGGAACCGACAGCACGACGGCGACGAGCGTCGCGGCGACCGCGAGCATCATCGACCGGGGAAGCCGCTCGGCGATGAGCTGTGCCACGGGCTCACCGAACCGGAGCGATTCGCCCATGTTCCCCTGGAGGAGCCCGACGACCCAGTCGATGTACTGCACGTACAGCGGGCGGTTGAGTCCCAGTTGGGTTTGGAGCGCTTCGAGCGATTGTTCGGTCGCGTTGGGGCCCAAGATGAGCAGGGCCACGTCACCGGGCAGGATGTTGGTGACGGCGAAGGCGATGAGCGTGACGAAAAACAGCGTCACCGCCATGAACCCGACGCGCCGAACGACGTAGTTGTACATCGACATTGTGTGGAATCTCTGTTAGCGGTCGAGCCAGTTGTCTCCGAACTGGAGCGTCGACCCGTCGGGCGCGCCGATGTCGCCTTTGTACTGCGAGGCGGCCCCGTAGAGACTCGGCTGCCACCACAGGAAGAGGTGACCCGCGCGCTCCTCGTGGAGAATCTCCGTCGCCTGGTGGTAGAGTTCGGCGCGCTCCTGTTCGTCGTAGATGGTGCGCGCCTCCTCGACGAGCGCGTTGTACTCGTCGTTCTCCCAGTTAGTGAAGAAGAACGCCCCGTTGGGGTGCAGGAACTTGTAGAACGATACGTCGGGGTACCAGAGCGCGAGGTAGGAACTCGTCGTCGCCTGGAAGTCTCGGTTGGAGTAGACGTCCGAGAGCCACGTGCTCCACGTAATCTGCTGGATTTCGAGGTTGATGCCGACCTCGGCGGCGTCGGCGGCGATGACCTCCGCGGCCTGCACCTGCGTCGGGTAGGACTGCGGAATCTTGAACGTCGCCGTGAATCCGTCGGACATGCCGGCGGCGTCGAGGTGCTCTTGGGCCTTCTCGAGGTCACGCGGGCGCGGTTCGATGTCCGGGTTGACCCACGGGCTGCCGGGCGTCGCCGGGGACGCGGTGGTCTGGCCGGTGCCGTAGAGCGCCGCTTCAGCGACCTTCTCCTTGTCGATGGTGTAGTCGAGCGCGAGGCGGGCGTCCTTGTTGTCGAACGGGGCCACGTCGCAGTTCAGACCGAGGTAGACGAGCGATTTCGGGAACTGCTTCTCGAATCGAACGTCGGGGGCCTGCTCGACGCGAGAGACGTCCTTCGGCGCGATGCCGTTGATGAAGTCGTACTCGCCGGCGAGGAACGATTGGAGGCGGACGCTCGGGTCCGGCACCTCGCTTTTGACGATGGTGTCGATGAACGGGCCGTCCTCGTCGGACGCACCCCAGTAGTCCTCGTTGCGCGACATCGTGAACGAGGTCTCGATTTCGCGGCTCTCGAACACGTACGGACCGGTCCCGATGGGTTCTTCGACCATGTCCTTCTCGGCGTTCTCGGCGGGCATGACCGACAGTTCCGCCGTCGCCATCTTCGCGAGGAACGGCGCGAAGGGTTCGGTGAGTTGGACTTCGAAGGTGTAGTCGTCGGGGGCGCGAAGCTCCTCGACGTAGTCGAAGAAGCCGGTGGCGAGGTAGTCGCCGTTCTGGACGCGCTCGTAGCTCGCCAGCACGTCCTCGGAGGTCATCTCCTTG
The DNA here is from genome assembly GCF_000336975.1 of Haloferax sp. ATCC BAA-644. NCBI lineage: Archaea > Methanobacteriati > Methanobacteriota > Halobacteria > Halobacteriales > Haloferacaceae > Haloferax > Haloferax sp. ATCC BAA-644. The sequence continues at coordinate 292,385 of NZ_AOLF01000001.1, read as the reverse complement.
CCGTTGTGGAAGGTGACGCCCTGCCGGAGGTTGAACGTCAGAACCGTGTTGTCGTCGGACTGCTCCATCGACTCCGCGAGGTGCGGTTCGATGGAGTAGTCGTCCTGCAGCGCGACGACTTCCTCGTAGATGTTCTCCAGAACGCGCTTCGAGGCCGCGGAGGTGTCGATGTGCGGGTCGAGACCCTGCACCGGCACCGCGCCGCCCCACTGGAGCGTACCGCCCTGCTTCCCGCCGCTCGCGGCGGTCGTCTCGGTGCTTTCGGTGTCGTCGCTTCCGCCCGAAGTGCCCGAGTCTGCGGTCGTGCTGTCGTCTGAACCGCCGCCCGTACACCCGGCGAGCGCCGCCGCGCCGGTCGTCGCCGCCGCCCCGAGGAAAGTGCGGCGGTCGAACCGACTGCGACGCGTGCCGTCGCCGGTGCTGTCGGAGGAGTCGCTCCCCTTGCCATTCTCTTGCATACAGACCCTCAAATCCGCTACTGTGTGATAAAAATTGTGGTTGTGTGAGTACGACCATCATATCGAGACGAGAGAGGTGTAACACCAGATACCATTTCGAGCGCCGGACGAGAGGGAACTGTGGAATGACCAATTCCTCCCGGTCACGTCCGGGATTACTCCCAGAACGTCAACCCACCTCCTCACAGGCGACGGGCCAAATCGACGACCCGACGACGGCCCGCAGGTCGGTCGCGAGCGACCGAGCCGTGCCGATGGGCGTCTTCGAGCGGCATGGTTGGGGCAGAGTCCGAGAACCCACATCCAGCGCACCGTGCATGCTGATTTCGGAGAGTTCGCGACTGACCGGTGCTGTCATGCATGTGACCGAATTCCAAACAATAAAATAGGGTGAGTCCCGAATCCGGGAACCATGCGAGTCAATCAGCAGCGACTCCGCAGCGACATCGAGTCGAACGCGGAGTTCGGGGCCGTCCCGACGGACGAGGGTCGGGGGCGGACGGTCCTGACCGGCAGCGAGGCGGACCGGCGGGCGAGAGAGTTCTTCTGCGAGCGCCTCCGGGACGCCGGTCTCTCCATCACCATCGACGAGGTCGGCAACATCGTCGGCCGATGGGAACCCGAGAGCGCGGACCCCGACGCGGCCCCCGTCGCCACGGGGAGCCACCTCGATTCGGTCCCCGAGGGCGGCATCTTCGACGGCCCGCTCGGCGTCTACGCGGGGCTGGAGAGCGTCCGCGCGATGCAGGACGCCGGCGTCGAGCCGGTCCGCCCCGTCGAGGTCGTCAACTTCACCGAGGAGGAGGGCCAGCGGTTCGGCGGCGGCCTCATCGGGTCGGCGGTCGCCGTCGGGGAACTCGGCGTCGAAGAGGCGCTCGATATCGAGGACGACGACGGGATTCCGCTCGGTGACGCCCTCGCTGACATCGGCTACCGGGGCGACGGGCGCGTCGCCGCCGCCGACTGGGACGCGTGGATAGAACTCCACATCGAGCAGTCCGAACGCCTCGAAGACGCGGCGGTCCCGGCCGGCGTCGTCACGAGCATCGTCGGCCTCTCGCGCTGTGCCGTCGAAATCACGGGCGAGGCCGACCACGCCGGGTCGACGCTCATGGGCGACCGGTCGGACGCGCTCGCCGCCGCCAGCGAGTTCGTCCTCGACGTGGAGCGCGCGACGAACGAGCGCGGCGAGGTCTCGGAGACCGCGGTCGGAACCGTCGGCAAACTCGAAGTCTCACCGAACGCGCCCAACGTCATCGCCGGGAAAGTCGATCTGACCGTCGATATCCGCGACGTGGCGTACGATTCCATCGAGTACGTCATCGACGAGGCGGAAGCGAGCCTCGACCGCATCGGGGCCGAGCGCCCGGTCGAAACCGCGCTCTCGCACCCGTGGGACCGCAAGCCCGTCGAGATGAGCGAGCGCTGCCGCGCCGCGCTCCACGACGCAGGGGCCGACGCCGACCTCGACACCCTCGACCTCCACTCCGGGGCGGGCCACGACACCATGCACGTCGCGGCCGTCACCGACGCCGCGCTGCTCTTTGCCCCCTCCCGCGACGGCATCTCCCACAACCCCCGCGAGTGGACCGACTGGGCGGACTGCGCCGACGCGACCCGCGTGCTCGCCGGGGCGCTCGCAGACCTCGCGACCGAGTGACGAGGCCGCCGGACGACGACTGTGTGTTCGTTTCCGTGCTCCGATGGACCGCTGCGACTGGCGAGTCCGAGTCGGTGACTCTCGCATCTCCGCGACGGCCGCGTCGTCGAAACCGCTCGCTCGGGCGAAACACGAATCACCGAGTAGAGCCGCTGAAGACCCGCTATTCACACAATTCGAGGCGAATCGAGTCACGTAACACATCGAATCGTTTGTGGAATGAGAACAGAACTAATCAGCGGTCGAGTTCGCTGTTTCAGCCCGTGATAAGGTCGAATTCAGTTTTATTGACCCCGAAATAGCGCTACGTTGCGGCAATCAGTGCGATTTATCGGTTCTCTCGAAAGTGAACGTTCGTCAAATACAAACATCTATGGCGCGGGAGCTTCGAACTGGACTATGGCAGACGAACACACGACCGGTTCGCCGCGGACCCTGAAGACGGTGTCTCGTGCGTTCGATGTCGTTCGTGCGCTCGAAGAGCTAGACGGCGCGCGAGTGACCGAGTTGGCAAACCACCTCGACCTCTCGAAGAGCGTCGTCTACAACTACCTGAGCACGCTGCGGGCCGAGAAGTTCGTCGTGAAGGAAGGAGACACCTACCGGCTGTCGCTGCAGTTCCTCCTCGTGGGCGAGTACGTCCGATACCAGAACATCCTCTACCGCATCGGCAAGCCCGAAATCGAAGAGCTCGCGGAGAAGACCGGCGAGTACGCCCACTTAGCGACCGAACAGCACGGGCTGGGCGTCAACCTCTACAAGGTGAGCGGCGAGAAGGCCGTCGGGAGCGACTACCAGGTGAACAAGCTCCAGCGCGCCGACTACCTCCACTTCTCGGCGACCGGAAAGGCGATTCTCGCCCACCTTCCCAAAGAGCGCGTCGAGTGGATTATCGACCAGTACGGCCTGCCGGGCAAGACCGAGGCGACCATCACGACCCGCGAGGAGCTCTTCGAGGAGTTGGAGACGATTCGCGACCGGGGCTACTCGCTCAACGACGAGGAGGAAATCAAGGGCCTGCAAGCCATCGGCGCGCCGGTAACGAACCGCCACGGACGCGTCCTCGGCTCCATCAGCGTCTCCGGGCCCGTCCGCCGGATGAAACAGCCCGAGTACCACGAACAACTCATCGAGAGCGTCGTCAACACCGCCAACGTCATCGAGGTCAACGTCAACATGGAGGAGTCCGACGACGACTTCCCGACGTTCAGTTAGTCGGTCGCGTCCTCGCCGGACAGCACGCCGGAGTCGTCTTCACGTCGACACCTCCCGTCCGGTTCACAAACGGAGAACCGGCGGTCTCGACCGCGTCGCGGTCGAGTCGAAGACCCCGAAATGGGACGAGCGGTGGGCCGAGGACTTCCCCCGCTCTCAAATCTCGGCGCTGCGGTGTCGAAGCCGCACTCGGACCGTCGACGCCGTCCGTCAGTCGAGAGTGACGTTTTCGACCATCGGACGGTCAACACGCCCCCAAAAGTTGCGAGAGCGGAACGTCGAGGAGTCCAGAGACAACAACTGATAGCCCGCAGTATTGACTATATAAGAACGCGAATAGATAATCAGTCGACGAATATTCGACGAGACACGAGATTCCAGCTAGTCTCCGAAATCGTCACCGCAACCGAGACGCCTCACCGAAGGGCGGACGACGACTATCACCCCGACGGACGAGCCGAATTCTATTACGAGGCTATGTGTGTAATGCAAGTGCGGTCACGCGACACAGTTCCGCACGCCGAAGTTCGAATGTCGTCCGCGCACGACCGGACCGGCCGAGTTCGTCGTCGATAGACGAACACTCCGCACCGATCGGACGAGTCGAGACGCGGAAGAGCAGTCGAACACGGTCTTCTGGTCGCGAGGATATTGTATATTACAAACAATAATACGGTGCCAGATATGGTATATCCGTCGCCTGAATGTCCAACTGTTTCGAACGGTAACGGCGATACGAGCGGACCGACCCAGTGGGTTATACTAAACGTAATAAAATGAAATTTCTACAAATTGTGAAATTTGTGAAGTGTTCAAAATTTCTAATTCTATCTCATCAATCAACGCTTTCCATAAAACATGTTTTGTTGTCGCAATACTATAACGAGAGCGTCAGAGAGGGACGAGGTGGTTCTCTCACGCCGGGTCGGCGTTGTCGCCGGGGTCGCCGGGGGCGTCAAATTCGTCGGGCTCGTCGGGCTCGTCGGGCTCACCGGATTCGGTGTCGAGCGGTCGCCGGACCACGAGCACCGGACCGACCGTCTGTTCGGCGACGCGGTCGGACGTTTCACCGAACAGCCGACCGCGGAGCGTGGGTTTCTCCTCGCCCATCACGACCACGTCGTGGTCGTCAGCGGCTTCGATGAGCGCCTGAAGCGGGTTCTGGGCGACGACGACGACGCGCGAGATGTGTTCGCGGCAGACCCCGAGGGCGGCCAGTTCGTTGGCGACCTCGCTGAGCAGGTCTTCGCCGTCCGAGACCGCGGCGTCCTCTTCGGCGGCGTGGAACAGCGTGAGCTCGATATCCTCGTGTCTCCCGACGGCCGCGGCGACCTTGGTAATCGTTTCGAGGTTGATATCCTCTTTTACCGGGACGATAACGCGGTCGATAATCGGGGCGGGGTTCGAGAGCAACACCGCGTCGCAGTCCGCCTCCGTGGCGATGCGCTCCATCGTCTGGTCGGCGTCGTGGGTGAACACGAGCCGCGTCTCGACGGTCGCACCGGCGGCTTCGAACACCGAGACGAGCTCGTCGAGCTCCTCGCGCGCCTTCGGTTCGAACTGTTCTCTGGCCTGTTCGGGGGCCGTCTGCTCGGGAATCTCGTGATACGCGAGGATGACGACCGTCGTCCCCGAGAGCAGACGGGTCAGTTGGTCAGGAATCACCTGTCCTTCGAGCACCGCGACGGGGACGAGCACGCGAACGTCGTCGGAATTACGCATCTGAGCTCACCCCCTTGAGGCGCACGTCTCTGGCGTAGACGAAGTACCACGCCAGCGCCGCGAGCGCGACGACGACGCCGACCGCCTGCGAGAGCGGTTGCATGAACGCGACGAGGCTGAAACTCGCGAGCGCCCCGAGCACCGGGACGACCGGGTAGCCGGGGACGCGGAACGACGGGTCGTACCACGCGGGGTTCGACTGACGGAGCGCGATGAGCGCCACGCAGATGAGCCCGTAGGTGACGAGGTGCAGGAACGACGCGACCTCTGCGAGCACCTCCGTCCGGCCGACGGCGACGAGGACGACCGTCGGCCCGCCGACGAGCGCGAGCGCGACGTGGGGCGTCCCGTACCGGAGGTTGATTCGCGCGAGCTGCGGCGGGACCAGCGCGTCGCGGCTGAGCGCGTAGAGCGCGCGCGACGAGCTGAGAATCGAGGCGTTCGCGCTCGACACCGTCGCGAAGAGCCCGGCGACGAGGATGGCGACCGCGCCGGGGAAGCCGAGGTACGAGCGGGCGACCTCGACGATGGCCGTCTCGCCGAAGGTGGCGAGTCTAGCGCTCCCGAACGCGCCGGTCGAGACGAGAATCGTCACGACGTACAGCACCCCGACGACGACCACGGACCCGACCATCGCCAGCGGGAGGTTCCGGCCGGGCTTCGTTATCTCGCCCGCGACGGTCGCCACCTGCGCGAACCCGAGGTACGAGGTGAACACGAGCGCCGCCGTGGTGAAGATGCTGAGCGTCCCGTAGGGCATGAACTCCTCGGGGACGGTCCGCCGGCCGAACAGCCCGAGCGTGTCGAGCGAGCCGTAGACGAGGAACACGAGGAGGATGCCGAGAAGCAGGCTCACGATACCGTTTTGCAGCTTCGTCGCGTTCTCGGTCCCGAACATGCTGAGCGCCGTCAGGACGAGCCCGAAGCCGACGCCGAGCGTCGCCACGAGCGGCAGGTCAGAAACCATCGACGCCGCGCCCAACTCCGCCAGCACGGCGATGGCGTACTGCGCGAAGCCGACGAGGTAGAACGCCGAGGCGAACACCAGCCCCAGCCAGAGACCGATGCCGACGACCGCGCCGAACGCCGACCCCATCCCGCGGGAGATGAAGTAGTACGCGCCGCCGCTTTTCGGCATCGCCGTCGCCAACTCGGAGGTCGGAAGCGCGACCAACAGCGCGATGACCGCCCCGAGCGCGAACGAGAGCGCGGCCGCGGGGCCCGCCTGCCCGGCGGCGAGACCGGGGAAGACGAAGATACCCGCGCCGACCATGGTCCCGATACCGATTGCCAACCCGCCGCGGAGGCCGATCGTTCGCTCCAACTCGGTCCCGCTTTCGAGGACCGTCACCTCGTCGGCCGCGGCCCCGACATCGACCGCCGGGTCCGCGTCACCGACCGGTTCCCCGCCGTCGGGCGGGTCCGCCCCGAGCACCGAACCGCCGTCGTTTCCATCGGACATTGTAACGCCCTGTTATCACGGCTCCCCAATATATCTACTACCCGTCATATTGAGGGCAGTCGGTCGGCCGGTGGGTGCGACACCGCCGGCGGTGCGTCGTCGCCCCCGACGAGAGAAAGGGTTAATCCGTCCGCGGCACGCCCTGCATACAGAACGATGGCGCACGGAACGCGACGCGGCGGCCGGTTCGGGCGGGGTGAGCCGCGGTGAACTGGTCACGGAAGTCGCTCGACGAGCTCGAAGCGTTCTACTGGGAGACCATCGCGCCCGCGATGGACCGCGACGGGATGGACCCGACGCGGGACGTGCCGACCTACGCGTGGCTGACCGAACGCGGCTGGTCGGGCATCGCCTACGCGCTCCGCGAGAAACACGACCTCACCCCGCGGGAGTTCTTCGTCGAGGTCGTCGGCCTCGGCGACGGAGACGACGAGAGCTACGACTGGGGCGTCGACGACGACCGCACCGTCGAGGCGTTCGAGTCCTATCTCGACATGCTCGAATCGCGGCGCGGCCTCGCGGACTCGACGCTGCCGACCCGCCGCACCCACCTCGCGCGGTTCGCCCGAATCTACCGCGACCGGTACGGGTCGGCGGACCTGCTCTCCCGGCTCGACGACCGCGACGCCGAGCCCGACGAGATAGACCGCTGTCTCGCGGTCCTCGACGAGTTCGACGCCGAGCTCGCCACGGACGGAACGAAGCTCAAATACCTCCAGACGGTCCGGTCGTTCTACGAGTACCTCGTCGACTTCCGGCGCGCGCGGTACAACCCCGTCGAGAACGCCGCGAAACAGTTCCGCTGGGAGCAGGGCCAACCCGACAACCGCACGATGACGGCCGACCAAGTGAGCGACGTGTACGCCGTCGCCGACGACCTCGAAGACCGGCTTCTCGTCCTCGGACTCGCCGGGTGGGGGCTGCGACCGAACGAACTCGCGTCGCTCCGCGCCTCCCAGCTCGCCCTCTCCGGCGACGACCCCCACATCGCGTTCGACGAGCGCAAAAACGGGCCGGGAACCGTCGCGCTCCTCTACGGCGTCGACGCCGTCGCCGCGCGCATCGACGCGCTCGCCGCGGACGACGACTGGAACGGCGCGCTGTTTCCCTCCTCGCGGGCCGCCTCGGGTCACATCGCCCGCGAGACGGTCAACCGCCGGTTCAAGCGCCTCGCCGACGAGGCGGGCGTGACCGTCGACGGCGAGGTTCCGACCGCGAAACTCTGTCGGCGCTTCTGGTACACGGCATATCAGGAAGCGGTCGACGAGATGCTCGCGCAGTTGGAGGGCGTCGCCGCCGACCAAGGGTCGAAAAGCGCCGGTGTCGTCATGTCGAACTACCTCTCCGAGGAGCGCCGCCGGTCGTTCCGCCGGCAGGCGATGCGCGAGACGCTGGCAGCGGTGTTCGAGTCCGCCGGCGAGTCTGCGACCGTCGAGACGCAGATGCCGCAGTGACTGTCGCGCCGGTCGCTGCGTGAGACACGAGGTGGGTCGGCGGCCTGATAAATCATATGTCGCGATATACAACTATCTCGTGGTGGGAGTCTCCGAGGGTATGCAGACCGACAGCGATGCGACCGCATTTCTGTACTGAAAAGCCGCCAGCGTTCGGAACGGACCGGCGGTTCGACGGAAACGCTCTGCTCAGTCCAGAGAGACGTTCTTCTCACGAATCGCTGGCAGACTACGCAGCCATCGGACACTCGTTCACCCCCGATAATGATGACTCACCGATGTTTTTGTTACACGACTACCTTTGTAAAGTATAGAGACTCACGTTCCGGGGAGTAAGACACTTGCGAGCGTCGAAACGTCCGTCTGAGGCGGTTCACAGATATTCGTCGCACGTCTCCGAGAGAACAGGACGAAGCGGGAATCGCGAAAAGGGTAAACTAGACCGCTCCGGAGTGTCCGGCGCACACGTCGTCAGGCGTGGACGACGCTCTCGGCACCGCGCAGACGGTCACCTGTGGCCGTTCGGAATCTATCCCGCAATCTCCTCGGCGGCGAACGCCTCACGAAGTCGGTCTTCGTCCTCGGGCGAGAGGTTCGTCTCGATAATCTCGAACTCGTCGTCCGACAGTTCCGCCTTGATTCGGTCCGTCTGCGCGCCGCGGGACAACAGGAACAACGCGGAGGTTCCGGGTTCGACCGTGTTCGCGACCTCTTTGATGAACGAGTCGTCGATGCCGATATCCGTGAACTTCCCGCTGAGCGCGCCCGTCACCGCTCCGACCGCCATCCCGAGCCACGGCATCCAGAAGATGACGCCGATGAGAAGTCCCCAGAACGACCCCCCGAGCGCGCCCACGCCGACGAGGCTCTGTGCCTGTTTGACCTTCACCTGCCCGTTCTCTTTTCGAACGGCGATGGCGGCGTCCTCTATCGTAATCAGTTCGCGCTTCTGGAGGTGGTACAGTTTCTCCCGCATGTTCTCCGCGCCGTCCATCGTATCGAACGCGAGTACGACTAGTGAACTCATCTCATCAACTCACTCACACGTAAGCGGGAAAGCATAATAAACTGCGTTTATCGAGGTTGTGATTGTCTCGTATCCAGTAATCCGACGGGGCGCGAGGACCCGCATCTCTATGGTCTCCGCCCGCCAATCTCCGGTATGACCGATCGAGAGTCGTTCACGCCCGCGGAGTGGCGGACGCTCGCGCAGACGCCGGTCGAGGTGATGTTCGGCGTCGTCGTCGCCTCGAACGGCGGCCTGCGGCGAGAGCTGAAGACGATTCGTCGGACTCTCCGACACACCGACGAGTTCGGCCCGGAGTCGGAGCTCGTCACCCACGTCGCCGGGTTCGTCCGGGTGAACGCCGACCGGGTGCGACGCGACGCGGAGACGCGAGATTTCACTCGCCCGGTGGCAATCGCTCGCGCGCACGACCACTGCCGGGAAGCGACGGCAGTCATCCGAGCGCGGGCGACCCCGGCGGAACGAGACGAGTACGGACGGTTCGTTCGCTGGTGCGCCGAACGGGTCGCGGACGCCGGGGTCGAAGGGGGGATACTCCGACTGGGCGGCCGGCCGGTCAGCCCGGCCGAGCGGGCGTTCATCGACGCCATCGGGGAGACGCTCGCCGTTGCCGATACGCCGAGCGAGACAAGCGGGTGAGGTATCCTATCAAAGCACTCATATTATTTGGTGCTTCGTGACGTTGTATCCCGTATGCGACTCGTTCAGGTGCTGATACCCCGGGGGAGCCGAGAGAGCGTACTGGAGTCGCTCGACGGACAGGGAGTCGACTACGCCGTCTTCGAGGAGGTCGGCCGGGGCGACTTCGAGGCGATGGTGCAGTTTCCGGTCCCGCCCGGCGGCGTCGAGACGGTGATGGAAAAGCTGACGAACGCGGGCGTCCGAGACGACAGCTACACCATCGTGCTCCCCACGGAGACGGTCGTCTCGCAGCGGCTCTCGGCTCTGAAAGAGCGCTTTCCCGGGCTCAGAATCTCCCGCGAAGAACTCCACGCCAGGGCCGAGGACCTCGCGCCGGCGAACTCGACGTTCTTCAGTTTCCTGATACTCAGCACGGTCATCGCCGCGACGGGACTGCTTCTCGACTCCGCGGCGACGATTATCGGCGCGATGGTCGTGGCCCCCCTGATGGGACCGGCGGTTTCGGCGTCCGTCGGAGCGATACTGGCCGACCAACGGATGGCGACTCGCGGCGTCGTCCTCCAGGTGACGGGCCTCGCGGCGGCCATCGCGACGGCCGCGGTGCTCGGAGTGGTGCTCCAGCAGACGATTCTCATTCCGCCGGGCGTCGATATTCAGGAGATACCGCAGGTCGCAGAGCGAACCAGTCCGAACGTCCTGTCGCTGTTTCTCGCGTTGGGGTCGGGTATCGCGGGGGCGATAAGCATCATGCGCGGGTCCGGGTCGACGCTCGTCGGCGTCGCCATCGCCGTCGCGCTCGTCCCGCCGGCGGCGACATCGGGGCTGGGTATCGCGTTCGGACTCCCCGGAGTCGCCGTCGCGGGCGCGGTGCTCGTCGTCGTCAACCTCCTCGCCATCAACCTCTCGGCGCTGATTCTGTTCTATCTGTCGGGGTTCAAACCGCTCGACGCCGACGAGCGGGAGGGCGTCAGAACGTCGGTCGCCACCCGTATCGCCGTCATCGGTGTGGGCATCGCCGTGCTCTCGCTCGTCCTCGCCGGGGTGACGTACGCGTCGTTCCAGACCGCGTCGTTCGAGCGACAGACGCAGGCCGAACTCCAGCGGCAGTTCGACGAGGCGGACATCGAGGGCGTCGAACTCGTCAGCGTCACGGTCGACTACCGGCCCATCGATTACCTCCTCGGGAACCAGCCGCGAGTCGACGTGCTGGTCGGGATTCCGCGGGACCTGCAAGCGCCGCCCGACCTCGCACAGCGGTTCGACGACCAACTGACCGCGGAGTTGGGCCGGGACGTGGTCGTCAGAGTCGGCTTCGTGGAAGCGCAGGTCTCCGACGACACGGCAACACAGGCCTCGACCGGTGGGCTTGCTCCCGTGAATATCTCTCTCGACCGCCCGTCAGCCCTCCCCGACCGACCCCCGTTCGCTCGCACTCCGGAGGGACGGCCGTGACCGACGCGTACTACTTCATCAGCGACCTCCACATCGGCGGCGACGAGCAACTGGGGAAGGTCGACTTTCTGGACGAACTGCTGTCGTTCCTGCGGACGCTCGAAGCGACCGACGAGGACGCCGAGCTAATCATCAACGGCGACGCGTTCGGGCTGTGGGAGTTCACCGACATCGACGGCCTCGACAAGTTCGACGCGCTCGTCGGCCGCTATCCGGAGCTGTTCGACCAGTTCGAAGCGACCGGCGACCGGGTCCCCATCACGCTCATCCCCGGAAATCACGACTACGAACTCGCCGCCTACCCGGAGTACGTCGACCGGTTGGCCGAGTTCAACGTCACGCTCCGGCAGGAGGTCTCGATAACCCGGCGCGTCGGTGACGCCATCGTCTACGTCGAACACGGGATGCAGCGGGACCCCAACAACCGGATTCCGGACTTCGGAAACCCCCACGCGAACCCGCCGGGCTACTTCGTCAACAGACAGGTCACGAGCCGCGCCGGCCGGCTCTCCGAGCGCGGGAAGTTCAACTGGCTCAAGGACGTGCAGGCCGTGACGCCGATGACGCAGATTCCCGCGTGGATGCTGTCGAACTACTTCTATCGGGAGATGAGCCCGTGGCTCAGATACGTCTCCGCCCCGTTTCTCCTCCTGTTCAACGTCGGATTTCTCTACGTGCTCGCGTTTGCGCTCGACGCCGCCGGCGTCTGGTCGCTCCCAATGGACCTCATCGAACGGTTCCTCGGGCTGTTCGGCCCGGTCGGGACGCTGGTCGACCTGCTTTTGACCGCAAACCTCGCCGTCACGCTGTTGCTGCTGCTCGTCGCGATACCGCTTTTCGTCCTCGCCAGGGACGTTCGAAAGACGCTCCGGCGGTTCGGCATCGACCGACCGGAAGAACGGGGGTCGGCGGCGGACTCCTATCTGACGGCGGCCAGAGAGCTGTTCGCGTCGGACCCGACAATCGCGGTGTTCGTCTACGGCCACACCCACCGGCCCGCGGTCACCGAACTCGACGGTGGGGTCGTCGTCAACACGGGAACGTGGCTGAAGCGACTGCGGCGCGTCGAGTCCGCGTTCGGCGTCCTCCCGCCCGTCTTCTACTCGTGGTACCAACTCAACTACGTGCGCGTGTCCGCGACGGAAGACGGCGGGGTCGCCGTCGACTACGAACGCGTGGCGAAGGACGCACCGAACGAGGAGACGCGGTTCCAACGGCTCGTCACACCAGCGCCGAGGCGGGAAGACGATATTCCGTCCCGGACGGTCGTCCGACCGACCACCGAATCAAGCGGCGCGGCCGCAACGAACCCGAGTGGCGGTGACGCGACTACTGAGGCTCCGAGGCGTCCGGTGCGCAGAGAGGGTTATCGAACGAGACGTGGTATCGAGGACGATGGACTCTGACGCGAACGCGCACGTTCTCGACGAGAGGGGAGCGAGGACCGACTCGGCGAGCGGGCTGGCGTACTGGGGGCCGGCCGTGGCGGTGAGTCTCGCGATGTTCATCGGGGTCATCGACTCGACGCTGATGAACGTCGCGATTCCGTCCATCGTCACCGACCTCGACACGACCGTCACGGTCGTCCAAGGTGCGATTTCGTTCTACGCGATGGTCATGGCGGCGCTGATTCTCCCCGGCGGCAAGCTGTCGTCGATGTACGGGGTTCGACGGCTGATGACCGCGACGCTCCTCGTGTACGGCGTCGGGACGACGCTGGCGGCACTGAGTTGGAACGTCGTCGTGCTCTACGTCGGCTGGTCGGTCATCGAGGGGGCCGCCGCCGCCGTGTTGCTCCCGCTGACGTTCACCGTCCTCCTCGTCAGCTACGAGGGCGCGGACCGGGCGAAAGCGCTCGGCATCCTCGCCGGCGTGAACGCGGCGGGTGCCGCGTTCGGGCCGCTGCTCGGCGGCGCGGTCACGACGTTTGCGAGTTGGCGCTGGGGGTTCGGCATCGAGGTGCTAATCGTCCTCGTCGCGCTCGCGTTCGTCAGGTATCTCCCGGAGGCGTCCCTGAACGAGACGCCGACGAAACTGGACATCGGCGGTACGCTCCTCTCGGTGGCGGGGACGACCGCCCTCGTCGCCGGCGTCCTCTTGGCCGGGCGGTACGGCTGGCTAGCGGCCCGCCGGCCGTTCGTCGTCGGCGGCGTGCAACTGGACCTGTTCGGCGCGTCTCCGACCGTCTGGCTCGTCGGCATCGGCGTCGGCGTCTTCGCGGCCTTCGTCCAGTACGAGCGCCGCGTCGAGCGCGAGGGAGGGTCGCCGCTCGTCCCGGTCCACCTCCTGTCGAACGGGGCGTTCACCGCCGCCATCGCCACGAACGCCGCGCGGTCGCTGGTCCTCGCGGGGTTCATCTTCGTCGTCCCGTTCTTCCTCCAGACCGGGGCCGGATACACCGCGTTCGAGACCGGCGTCGCGATGCTCCCGTTCTCGGTTGCGACGTTCGTCGCGTCCGTCTTCACGACCGGCTGGCGGCGGTTCGTCGCACCGAAACTGCTGGTTCAGGCCGGCGTCGTCCTCATGGGACTCGGCGTGCTCGCGCTCGCGTCGCAGACGGCGCTGGACGCGACAGTCGCACAGCTCGCCGTGCCGATGGCGCTCGTCGGCCTCGGGCTCGGCCTCGTGATGGCACAGCTCATCGATATGACGCTCTCGGCGGTCGACCAGCGGGACTCGGCGGCGGCGTCCGGGCTGTTGAACGCGACGATGATGCTCGGCTACTCGTTCGGGACCGCCATCGTGGGCACGTACCTGCTCAGGCGGTTCTACGACGGCGTCGTCGACGGCGTGTTGGCCGCCGCGGGCGCGAGCGTGTCAGCGAGCGAGCGAGGGGCGCTCGTCGCCGCGCTGGAAACCGCCGCCGAGACGGCGACCGAAGGGACCCAACGGGCGTTTCTCGCCGGCCTCACGCCGGCGCAACGGGAGCTACTGGCCGGCGTGTTCGACGCCGCGATAGTGCAGGCACAGCGGGCGACGCTGTTCCTCCTCGCCCTTTTCGTGTTGCTCGTGCTCCTCGTTTCGACGCTTCTACCGGACGGAGGGACCAGCGGCGGCCCGTGAGCCGTGAGCACAGCGTCGCTCGCTGCCGTCGCTCTCATCGCTGTCGGCGTCGTGACAACAGTGCGTCGAACGAGCAGACTGGCGTGAGACCGTCGTTCAAAATATTTATTTTGATAACTCCCCTACCAGACAATAATGTATAAAACTATCAATATTAAATTTTGAGATGACTGAGAAGACTCATCTAGACATCTCAATTCAACCCTCAAAATACAAATCCTAGAATTTGTAAAATGTTTCTATAAATAATCGTGCAAGTATTAAACACAACAAAGTTGGATTCGAAATTATATTTAAAATATTTATATTCAATGGCCTGATTTTATTCGGCATCGTTATACAATATCCCCGTTAGTCTGTATCACCTAATTATCGGACGTGAATCCGTATTTGGCAGTAGTATGAGATTTGAGGGAATCAGGCGCCACGGCAGGACGGACAGAGAGGCGAACACTCGATGACGAGGGGGGGTCGGAATAACGCGACAGCGGGTGAGCACACTCGTGCTGACGCTCGTGACAGTGATTTCGCTCATCGCGTGGGTGCCGGTCGGCGCGGCGGCGGTCACGAACGGCGCGGATATCACGCATTCGAACCTCTCGGTGACGCCGACGACGCTCTACGAGGGAAGCGCCGTCGCGGTGAACGTCACCGTCGAAAACACCGGGGCGTCACAGCAACCGTACAACACGACGCTCACCGTCGACGGTCTCGTCGCGGCGGCGTTCGTCTCGTGGAGCTATCTGGACGGACGGTCGTCGATGTCGCTGACCGCGGTGTTCTTCGCCGGCCTCGTCGTCGGCGTGCTCGGGTTCGGCCTGTCGGCACTCATCGGCGGCGCGGGTGCGAGGGTCGGCGCGGCGCTGACGACATCAGGTCCGCCGTCGGCGACGGCGACGAACGAGTGACCGCGCTGGCGAGCGAGAATCCGCAACCGCCCCGAGTCAGGACGAGAAGAGAGTCCGGGAGTGAATCCGTCGTCAGCGCTTCTCGCGCGCGGCTTCGACCGACGCGAAGAAGCCGAAGTACGCGACGACGCCCGCACCCATACAGAGGTAGAACGCCCACTGCGGCCCGTCGAGCACGTCGAACAGGACCGAAACGACCGTCACCCACGCCAGGGCGAACAGCAGGTCGGTCAGCATGCCCGAGCGGTGTTCCCGAACGTGGGTGCGAACCGCCTCCGCGAGGCTCATCGACGGGGCACCTCGCCGGGAGTCGCGGGCGACGTGCTCGTCTTCGCGCGGGTGGTGTCGGACATCGTTACGCGTCCGCTTCCGCGTCTGGTTCCGCTTTCTTTTCGTGGACGTCGACGACGAGCACCGGGAGTCGAGTCCGCCGGAGGACGCGTTCGGTCACGCTTCCGAGAACGACCCGGGAGAGGCCGGAACGGCCGTGGGAGCCCATCACGACGAGGTCGATGTCGTTGTCCTCGACGAACTTCCTGATGGCGCGCGCCGGTTCGCCCGGGACGACGTGTTCGCGGACGGCCAGTCCGTGTTCGGCGGCGGCGTCGGCGACGTAGCCCGTGGCCGCGTCGGCCGCCTCCTTCACTTCGGGCATGTCGTCGAGGTGGCCCTGCCGGATGCGGTCGACCTGTTCCGTTCCCAGCGAGTAGCTTGTGGCGTCGACGTCGACGACGTACAGCGCGTGAACCGTCGCGCCGTACTTCGACGCGATGTCGACCGCCTGTTCGACGGCGTACTCCGCCGCGTCGCTTCCGTCAGTCGGAACGAGGATGTGTTCGTACATTGGTTAATCGTCCGCGGGGGACTGGCCCCCGTCGGCGCTCATGACGACGTCTTCTGCGGACTGTTGCTGACCCATCGGTTCGGGGCTGTGACACTGCCGGACCATCTTCTTGATTCGCTCGGGCGGTTCGTCAGTCGCCATCGAGACGGCGATGGTGATGACGAACACCAGCGGCGTGCCGACCAGCGCCGCGCCGATGGCCGGCACGAACTCGGCAAAGAGGTCGCTGAAGTGGAAGATGAGGTCGTTGACCACGGCGGCGACCCAGAGCGTGAGGCCGACGCTCATGCCCGCCAGCGCCCCCTGACGGTTCGTGTTCTCCCACCAGAGGCCGAGGAAGAACATCGGGAACAGCACGATGGCCGCGAGGGAGAACGCGAGCGCGACCAGTTCGCCGACGAGCGCCGGCGGGTCGAACGCGGTTATCGTCACGATGACGCCGAGCGCGACGATGGTCGCCCGGCCGACGAACACCTGCTGGCGCTGGGTCGCGTCGGGGTTGATGATGTTCGTGTAGATGTCGTGGGAAACGGCGGACGAGGCGGTGATGAACAGCCCCGCCGTCGTGGCGATGGCGGCGGCGATGCCGCCGGCCGCGACGAGGCCGACGAACCACGTCGGCAGGTTCGAAAGCTGCGCCGCGAGTACCACGATGAGGTCCCCCTCACCGCCGCTCATGCCGCCGTTGGCCGCGAACGTCGGGCCGTACTGGGAGGCGTCGTAGAGGTCGACGCCGAACGCCGCCAGCGCCGGGGCGCTCCAGTACAGGAGCAGGATGAAAAACAGCCCCCAGACGGTCGACTGCCGCGCCGTCTTCTCGTTTTCGACCGTGTAGAACCGCACTAACACGTGCGGGAGCCCGCAGGTGCCGAAGATGAGCGAGAACGCCGTGGCAATCCAGAGGTAGAACCCGGCGTTGACAAACGGTTCGGAGAACTCGGTGGAGAGTTCGCCGATGAGTTGGCCGTATTCGATGTGCGGGAGGACCGTCGAGTAGCCGCCGGTGAAGCCGACGACGTAGACGGCCGTCAGGAAGGCGATGATGAGGATGACGTACTGGACGGCCATGTTCTTCGTCGCGCCCATCATGCCGGAGATGGTCAGATAGCCCACCGTAATCGCCATCATCACGATGACCATCGTGACGTAGTCGGTCCCGAAGACGTACAACCCGACGAGACCCATCCCGCGGGCCTGCCCAACCGAGTAGACGAACCCGATGAGGATGGTCGTCAGCGCGCCGATTGCCCGCGCCGTGTCGGAGTTGAATCGGTCGCCGACGAAGTCGGGTGCGGTGTACTTCCCGAACCGGCGCATCTGCGCGGCCAGGAAGATGAGCAGGACGAAGTAGCCGGCCGTCCAGCCGATGATGAACGCGAGCCCGTAGAAGCCCGAGAGGGCGACGAGCCCCGCTAACCCGAGGTACGACGCCGCAGACATCCAGTTCGCGCCGATTGCCATCCCGTTTTCGATGTTGCCAATCGACCGACCGGCGACCCACATCCCCTCGGTGTCAGCGACCTTGAACACGTAGCCGATGGCGAGAAACAGGGTCAACATCCCGACGACCATGATAGCCGGTACGAGTTTGAACGAGATGTTGAGCGCCTCGGGGAGCAGGTCGCCCGACTGGAGGAACACGCTCGGCGTCATTCGGCGCGCCCTCCGTCGGCGACGGCGGCCTCGCTCTCACTCTTCGAGCGCATCTGCGAGGCGGTGTGGTCGATGCCGTAGCGCTCGTCGAGCTGGTCGCGCTTGCGGGAGTAGACGAACGCGAGCACGAGCGAACTCGTCGGTGACAACACGGCGACGAGGAAGTAATGCATCGGGAAGCCGATGACCGGGAGCCGTGCGGTCATCGTCGCCGGTGCGACGTAGGTGAGCACCGGCGGTCCGAACGTGAGCAGCGCCCACGCGATGAAGCCGGTCCAGATTACTTTCAGGTGGTCTCGCATGAACGGGGTGCTCGGCTTCAGCAGGTTCACCTCCCGCGACAGGTAGTCTATCTCGTCGTGTCTCGGAGCCGTGCTCCGGTCGGTGCTCTCGACGTGTGAGTCAATCTCTGACTCGGTGGTTTCGCTTGACATAGATTCGTCGTGTCGTGGTTACTCTCGATACGCTCGGCCGATGGCGGCGGGTCAGTCGCCCCGCGCGCCGACCTTCGCCGCTATCTCCTCGACGACCTCCGGGTTCCGGAGCGTCGAGGTGTTCCCCAGTTCCGCGCCGTTCGCCACGTCTTCGAGCAGGCGACGCATGATTTTGCCCGAGCGCGTCTTCGGCAGTTCCGGCGTGAACACGACCTGTTCGGGTCTGGCGATGGGGCCGATGGCGTCCTCGACGCCCTCGATGATGCGCGAACGAAGGTCTTCGCCCTCCTCGTACCCGTCTTCGGTGATGACGTAGGCGTAGACGGCCTCGCCCTTCACCTCGTGATTCCCGCCGACGACCGCGGCCTCCGCGACGCCCTCGACGCCGACGATGGCCGACTCGATTTCCATCGTCCCGAGGCGGTGGCCCGAGACGTTGATAACGTCGTCGACGCGGCCGAGGACGGTGATGTAGCCGTCGTCGTCCACTTTCGCGCCGTCCTCGGGGAAGTAGACCCAGTCGTCGGGGTCGTCGCTGTCGGTGTCGGAGTACTCCGCCCAGTACTCGGAGACGTAGCGCTCGTCGTTGTCGTAGAGCGTCCGGAGCATCCCCGGCCACGGCTTGTTCACCGTGAGATAGCCCGCCCGGCCGGGTTCGACTTCGTCGCCGTCGGTGTCGACGATTTGGGCGTCGATGCCCGGCAGCGGGGGCCCGGCGGACCCGGGTTTCATGTTCTTGACGCCCGGCAGGGTCGTTATCATCATGCCGCCGGTCTCGGTCTGCCACCACGTATCTACCACCGGGCAGTTCTCGTTGCCGATGTGTTCGTAGTACCACTTCCACGCGCGCGGGTTGATTGGTTCGCCCACCGTCCCGAGGAGGCGGAGGCTCGACAAGTCGCGCGACTCGGGGTACTTGCTGCCCCACTTCATGAACGCGCGAATCGCCGTCGGAGCCGTGTAGAAGATATCGACGGCGTACTTCTCGACGATTTCCCACATCCGGTCGCGGTTCGGGAAGTCGGGCGTGCCCTCGTACATCACCGTCGTCGAACCGAGTGCGAGCGGCCCGTAGACGATGTACGAGTGGCCCGTAATCCAGCCGATATCGGCCGAACACCAGTAGGTGTCTTCCCTCTCGATGTCGAGCACGGCGTGCGAAGTCCACGTCGCGTAGGAGAGATAGCCGCCGGTGGTGTGTTTGACCCCCTTCGGCTGTCCCGTCGTGCCCGAGGTGTACATGAGGAACAGCATGTCCTCGGCGTCGCGTTCGACCGGCGCGACTCGCTCGCCGCTCTGTTCGTCGAGGAGGTCGTCCCAGTCGTGCTGGTTGCCCTTCAGGTCGTGGCCGAAGCCGTCGTCGCCCAGTCGGTCGACGACGACCGTGGCATCGACGCCGTGGTCGACGCTGTCGAGTCCTTCGTTGGTTTTGTCGAGGTGGTCGAGGGGGTCGCCGCGGCGGTAGTAGCCGTCGCAGGTGACGAGGAACCGAGAGTCCGCGGCGTTCATCCGCGTCGCCAGCGCCTCGGCGGAGAATCCGGCGAAGACGACGTTGTGGGGCGCGCCGATGCGGGCGCAGGCCAGCATGGCGATGGGGAGTTCCGGAACCATCGGCATGTAAAGCGTGACCACGTCGTCTTCCTCGACGCCGAGGTCGCGCAGCGCCGCCGCGAACTCGTTCACCTCGCGATACAGGTCCTGATAGGTGTANGTGTAGGTTCGCGTCTCGCCGTGTTCGCCCTCCCACTTGATGGCGACGCGGTTCTTGTCCCCGTTTTCGACGTGGCGGTCCACGCAGTTGTAACAGGCGTTCAGTTCGCCGCCCGTGAACCACTCGTAGAACGGCGGGTTCGAATCGTCCAGCACCTCGTCGTACTCCTCGTCCCAGTCGAGCAGGTCGGCCGCGCGCTCCCAGCAGTCGGGCCAGTTCTCCTCGAACTCGTCGTAGATACCGGCGTCCGAGACGTTCGCCTGCGCGACGAACTCCTCGGTGGGTTCGAACTCGTCTTGTTCTGCTAGCCGTGCCTCCAGTTCAGCGTCACCGTCTGCCATAGTACGTGCTAACGAGTCTCGACAAAGGGCATAAGTAGGATAACTAATTATCGAAAATTAACACCACGATTATACATAATAGACTGTGGGCGCGCGTATAGGCTTCAGAGCCACAGATGAACGGCACAGACTATTGTCTATAAATTTTAATAATCCATCAATCAATAACGGACGTTCGTGTGCTAATTCGTCGCACGCCTAAGGGTCTAGGGTCGAAGCGCGTTCGTCGGTGTCGTCGTCGAAGAACGCGGTCATGAGCTTCTGCTGTGCGGTTCGGAGGTGCTGGTGGAGCGTCGGTGACGAGATATCTATCGAATCGGCGAGGTCTTCGGCGGTACTGCCGCGGGGCCACTCGAAATAGCCGGCGAGGTAGGCCGCCCGCAGGACGGACTCTTGCTTGTCGGTGAGTCGCGCCACGAGCGATGCCCGGAAGTCGGCGGTGTTCCGCGTGGGCCGTTCGACCTCCTGTTTCGCGACGAGTTCGGTGGCGGGATAGGCGTCGGTCAGGTCGGACAGCACGTCTCGGAGCGGCGTTTCGTTCGAGAACTCGCCGACGAAACGGGCGACGCCGTCCTCCGCGACGAACCGCGAGACGGTGCCGTCGTAGGAGGTGAGCGTCGTAATCGTCGACCCCGCGGAGAGCGCGACTTCGAGGAGCGACTCCGTCCCTCGGTCGCGAATGAGGCGGATGTGCTCGACGGCGTCCGTCGTTTGCAACTCGTCGAACACCGCGTCCGTCGTCGCCGCTCGGACGGTGAGGAAACACAGCAACGACCGCTCTTCGATGGGGACGACGCCGCGGAGCCGAACCGAACAGCCGAGGGCCGCGGAGAGTCGAACGAGCACATCCCGTTCGTCAGAGGATTCGAACTCCAGTTGGACGACTGTGTCGGCGAGGAGTAGCTTCCGACGCTCGGCGGCGGCGATTGCCTGTCCGACGTGGCGACCCAGCGTCACCAGTACGTCCGCCTCGGCGTCGGGAACCGCTTGGCCGTCGAGCGCGACGTAGAGCGCTCCATAGGCGGTGTCGCCGTGCGCCAGCGGAACGACCGCAATCGGCCCGGGTTCCGAGTTCGGGAGCGAGTCGGGACGCACCGTCTGCACGTCGCGGGTGTCGCACGCGCGTCGAGTGAAGTCGGTGCCGCGACCGGCGAGCGACCCCCGGACCGCTTCGAACGACAGCTCGTCGAGACCGGCGGCGGTGCGCGACGTTCGCGCGTCGGTTTCGCCCGATTCAATCCAAGCGAAACGGTAGCGGTCTGAATCGGTGAGTCGGTCACAGACGGCCTGTTCGACCTCGCTGCGCGTGTTCACCGCCGAGAGCGCCGACCCGACGCTTCGCGCGGCTTCGATGACCTGACGCGTTCGGTCGGGGTCGCCGCTGACGGCACGACTGCCGCCGTCGGCGGGGTCCGGCGAGAGCGCATCGAGCACCTCGTCTTCGCTCGGTTCACCGAGGAGCGGCGCGAGGGTCTCGAGACGGTCCCAGCCGCCGATTCGCATGACGACGCTCGGCGGGACGCCGTCGGCAAGCATCGTTCGGGCGAAGTGCCGTCGCAGGTCGCGAGTCGAAACCTCAGCCAGTTCCTCGCGGCCGGTCTCCTCGGCGGCGCGCGTGCCGATCGACGCCACGAGCATCTGGAGACGCCGCGGCGTGACCGGAAGCACTCGCTCCGTCTCGTCGATGCCGGTCGTCGTGACGTACTTCCGAACGTCGTGTTCGACCTCGCTCGGCAGATACGCCTCCCGTCCGTCGGTCGGGACGGCGAGGAAGTACAGGTCCGTTCCCCGGTGTCGCCGCTGAGTTACGTGTGCGGGTTCGAACCGACTCATCTCGGCCGGCGTGAGGCCGACTTCCGCGCCGAGGCGGAGCACGAGGTCCTCGCGGTACGTCTCGGTCGCCCGTCGCAGTCGCTCGTACCCGCCCGCCGACAGCGGCGTCGGTTCGGAGGTTCCGTCCCGCATTCGTTTCGCAACACTGTCGATAAGCGAACTAAAGCTTCCGATGAGAGCACAGAACCGACATGGTGAAAGCGACAATCAGCGTGGAAGTCGCTCCCGAACGATAGTCACTGCGTTTCGCTTAGAGAGAATTGCCCGAAACGTCGTCAGCCGTCACGGACGATGGATTCGAGTTCACCGACGATTTCCGGGTTCTGGAGCGCGGACGTGTCGCCGAACTCCTCGCCGTTGGTGATGTTTTCGAGGAACCGGCGCATAATCTTCCCGGAGCGCGTCTTCGGGAGGTCGGGCGTGAAGACGACGGCGTCCGGCGTGGCAATCGGCCCGATGCGCTCGCGGACGTGTGCGGCGATTCGCTCGCGGAGGTCGTCGTCACCGGAGACGCCCGTCTCCAGCGTGACGTAGGCGTGGATGCCGCCCGTCTCGGCGTCGTCGACGCTGACGACGGCGGCTTCGACGACGCCCTCGACGCCGACGATGGCCGACTCGATTTCCATCGTTCCGAGGCGGTGGCCCGAGACGTTGATGACGTCGTCGACGCGGCCGAGGACGGTGATGTAGCCGTCGTCGTCCACTTTCGCGCCGTCGCCGGTGAAGTAGTGCCAGCCGTCTACGTCGAGTTTCGCCGCCTCCTCGCCCCAGCGGTGGCCGTGTCGCAGGGCGAGCGGCATCCCGGGCCACGGGCGCGTGAGAACGAGATAGCCGGCCTCGTTCACGGGGACCTCCTCGCCGCGGCCGTCGACGACCCGCGCGCCGACGCCGGGGAGCGGCGGCCCGGCTGAACCGGGTTTCATCTTCTCGACGCCCGGCAGAGTCGTAATCATCATCCCGCCGGTCTCGGTCTGCCACCAGGTATCGACGATGGGGCAGTTCCCGTTGCCGATGTGTTCGTAGTACCAGTGCCACGCCCGCGGGTCGATGGGTTCGCCGACGGTTCCGAGCAGGCGGAGGCTCGACAGGTCCCGCGACGCCGGGAGCGACGTGTCCCACTTCATGAACGAGCGAATCGCCGTCGGAGCCGTGTAGAACACGTCGACGGCGTTCTCCTCGATGAGGTCCCAGATGCGGTCTCGCTCCGGGTAGTTCGGCGTCCCCTCGTACATGACCGCCGTCGCACCGAGCGCCAGCGGCCCGTAGACGACGTACGAGTGGCCGCTAATCCAGCCGATGTTCGCCGTGCAGAGATACGTGTCCTCGGGGGTGAGGTCCAACACCGTCTGCGACGTCCACGCGACGTGAGCGAGGTAGCCGCCGGTGACGTGTTCGACCCGCTTCGGTTCCCCAGTGGTCCCCGACGTGTGGATGAGAAACAGCACGTCGTCGGCGTCGCGTTCGACCGGGGCGACCGCCGCGCCGGCGTGGGCGTCGACGAGTTCGTCGTAGGTGTGCTGTCCCGCGCCGAGGTGTTCGGTCTCCCCGAGGTGCTCGACGACCACCATCTCTTCGAGGTCGTGGGCGGCCTTGAGACGGGCGTCGTCGGCCTTGCTCTTCAGGTAGATGGCGCTCCCTCTCCGGTAGTAGCCGTCGCAAGTGACGAGGAACGCCGAATCCGCGCTCTCCAGTCGCGTCGCGAGTGCGTCCGCCGACAGCCCCGCGAAGACGACGTTGTGGGGCGCGCCGATGCGGGCGCACGCCAGCATGGCGATGGGGAGTTCCGGAATCATCGGCATGTAGAGCGTGACCACGTCGTCCTCCTCGACGCCTTGCGCGCGGAGCGCGGCCGCGAACTCGTTGACCTCGCGGTAGAGGTCCTGATACGTGTACGTCCGCGTCTCGCCGACGTGGCTCTCCCACTTGATGGCGACGCGGTTTTTCGCCCCGGCTTCGACGTGGCGGTCCACGCAGTTGTAACAGGCGTTCAGCGTCCCGCCGGCGAACCACTC
This sequence comes from Haloferax sp. ATCC BAA-644, assembly GCF_000336975.1. Classification (NCBI taxonomy): domain Archaea; kingdom Methanobacteriati; phylum Methanobacteriota; class Halobacteria; order Halobacteriales; family Haloferacaceae; genus Haloferax; species Haloferax sp. ATCC BAA-644. The sequence goes on along the minus strand of NZ_AOLF01000001.1, from coordinate 268,494 downwards.
GAACGGGGGTTCGTCGTCCGGAAGCACCGACTCGTACGGGTCGAACCAGTCGAGCGTCGCCGCCGCTCGGGCCCAGCAGTCGGGCCAGTTCTCCTCGAACTCGTCGGAGACCGAGTCGTCGGTGACGGTGGCCTGCTCGACGAACGACGACGGGGGGTCGATCTCCTCGTCTTCGGCCATCCTCGTTTCGAAGTCCGGCCCACGACGGTTCGACATACAGGAGGTACGTCGGCCTCATCGCATTAAAACGTTCGTCGGGGTGGGCGACCCGGCGCGTCGAGCGCGTCCGCCAAGCTTCTTGTGGCAGCCGGTCCCAGCCCACGTATGCCGACACCGTCCCCCTTTTCTCGACGAATCGGGAGCGAGCGCGTCGCGGGAACCCGCGAGTCCGTCATCCGGGAGATGACCCGCGAGGCGCACGAACACGACGCCATCAACCTCTCGCAGGGTATTCCCGACGAGGACGAGACGCCGGCGAGCGTGAAGGAGGCCGCCAAAGGGGCAATCGACACGTCGAGCCAGTACACCATCACCTGGGGGCTGCCGGAACTCCGCGAGTCGGTCTCGGAGCGCTACGCCGACTGGAAGGGCGTCCGCTACGACCCCGAAACGGAGGTCACTATCACCACGGGAACGAGCGAGGCGGTCGTCTCGACGCTCCTCGCGCTCTGCGACCCCGGCGACGGCGTCATCTACTTCGAGCCGACCTACGAGAGCTACATCCCGGCCGTCCAGTTCGCCGGCGGGGAGCCGATGCCGCTCGACATCACAGACGGCCTCGAACTCGACGCCGACGCGCTGTGGGACGCCGCCGACGAGGCGTCCGTGCTGATTCTCAACCACCCGCACAACCCGACGGGAAACGTCTTTTCGCCCGCCGAACTCGAACTCGTCGCGGAGGTCGCCGCCGAGGAAGACCTCGTCGTCGTCACCGACGAGATATACGAGCACATCGTCTACGCCGACGACTACGTCAGCCCCGTCGAAATCGACGGCCTCGCCGGGCGGACCGTCGTCTGCACGGGGCTGTCGAAGACGTACTCCGTGACGGGGTGGCGCGTCGGGTTCGCGCTCGCACCCGAACCGCTGTCGGCCGAGTTGCGGAAGGTCCACGACTACACGAGCATCTGCGCGCCGACGCCGTTCCAGCGGGCGGGCGTCGAGGCGCTATCGCTCCCGGCGGACTACTACGACGACCTCTCGAAGTCCTACGAGCGCCGCGGCGAACTGCTGTACGACGGCCTCCGGGAGGTCGGCCTCGACCCCGTGAAACCGGACGGCGCGTACTACATGCTGACGCGCTACCCGGGCGACGACGACGACACCGAGTTCGCCCACAGACTCGTCCGCGAGGCCGGCGTCGCGGTCGTCCCCGGGAGCAGTTTCTACACCGAGGGCTCCGCCGACTGGGTCCGGTTTACGTTCTCCCGCAACGAGGCGACCATCGAGGAGGCGCTGCGGCGGCTCGACGAGAACCGCTTTTGGTAGCTCGGCGGCGGTCCAGTAGCGGCCAACTCAGCCGTCGTCAGGCGTCGTCCGACGACGCCGGACTCGGCTCCTGCGCCGAGTCCCCGGCGCGCTCGACGCCGCGAATCACGAACCGCGCGCCGGCGTCCGCAACGTCCTCGTAGCCGACCGACCAGCCGTGAGCGTCCGCGATGGTGCGGACGATGGCGAGGCCGAAGCCGGTGCCGTCGTCGGCCGTCGTGAAGCCGGATTCGAAGAGCTTCGGGCGGTCAGCCGGCGGCACACCGGGGCCGTCGTCCGCGACGAAAAAGCCGTCGGGGGTCGCGCCGACCGTGACCGTCACGCCGTCGCCGACGTGTTCGATGGAATTTCGAAACAGGTTCTCGAACAGCTGGAGCAGTCGGGTTCGGTCCGCGTCGAACGACGCGCTCTCGACGATATCGAGCGTCGCGGCCCCGGTTTCGACGTTCGTCCACGCCTCGGCCGCGACGGCGTCGAGCGAAACCGTCTCGTGTTCGTCGACCGTCCCGCCGCGGGCGAGCGCGAGTACGTCGGCGATGATTTCGCCCATTCGCTCGTGGGCCGACTCGATTCGCTCGACGTGGTCCGGGTCGGGGCGGTCGGCCTCCTTCACCAGTTCGAGGTAGCCCTCCGCCACGTTCAGCGGGTTCCGCAGGTCGTGGGAGACGACGTTGGCGAACGTTTCGAGCTGTTGTTCGTGCTTCCGTCGGTCGGTCACGTCCTGGGCGTTGACGACGACGCCGCCGACGACGGGGTCGTCGAGGAGGTTCCGACACCGGACGCCGAAGACGCGCCACCCGCGGGTCGAACTGCGGAACCGGAGTTCGGCGGTGGCGTCCTCGTCGGGGCGCTGCAACGCCTCCCGAAACGTCTCGATGGCGGCGTCCTCGTCGTCGGGGTGGAGGAACCGCCGCAGCGACTGCACCTCGCTCGGGTCCTCGTCGGTCCCGAGCGTCTGGGCGGCCGAGTCGCTCAGATAGGTGACCGAGCCGTCGGCGTCGAGGACGAAGATGAGGTCGGAGGCGTTCTCCGTGAGCGCGCGGAACCACCGCTCGCGGACGCGGCGCTCGGTGATGTCGTGGAGGATGTGCAGGTGGCCGCGAACCGCGTCTCGACCGTCGGTCACGGCCGACCGGTCGACCTCGAAGTGCCGCGCCTCGCCGTTGTCGTCGACGACTCGCAGTTCCCCGCCGGATTCGAGCGCCTCGACGGTCTCCGGGTCGAACGCGTCGGCGAGGGCTGAGCCGAGCGACGAGTGCGAAACGTCGAACAGCGCCCTCGCCGCCGGGTTGCTGTCGGCCAGCCTGGCCTTTCGGTCGACGACGATGACGGGGTCGGCCATCCGCTCGATGACGAGGTCGCGCGCGATTGGGCTGATGTCGAGGATGCGGTACCGCGAGAGCCCGACGGCGAGCAGCGACGACGTGGCGGCGAACGAGACGGCGATGGGGTTGGCGGGCATAAACGGTCGCAGGAGATAAACGGCGCCGACGACGGCGGGTGTGAGGATTGCGACGAACAGGACGAGCGCCTGTTTTCTGTATATCTGTCGGCTCCGGAGGCAGTGGATACCGAGGACGACGAGCGCGGCTCCGATGGCGACGTAGCTGTAGACCACGTCGGCCCAGAACAGCGGCCCGGGAACGACCTCGGTCGCGGTGATTCCGCCGGCGGTCGCAAACGACAGCGACTCCCACAGGAGCGCGTGGACGCCGAGGGCGTTCGTCGTCACTCCCGCGATGGTCAACACGGGCCACACGGCGAGCAGCGCGGCGGTCCGCCGCGAGACCCACCGCTCGTAGCCCGCGATTTCGAGGGCGAAAAGCAGGGTGAAAAACACCGACGACTCCGCCGGAACCGGCTCCAGCGCGAACCACAGGAGCCGGGTGAACGGCGAGTCAGCGAGGAGGAAAAACGCCTCGAAAAGCGACCAACAGCCGGCGCTGACCGTGAGGGCGATGAACCACCGACCGCTCGGTTCGTCTCGGTATCGCCACCCGTAGCTCGCGACGCCGGCGGATATCGCGGCCGCGAGGAAAAGCGCACCCACGTACGGTGACAACGAGAAGGTCACTACTACGTCGGTAGCCGACTCGGCTACTTAGAGACACCGGCAGTCGGACGGCTGTGGGATGCTCTGACGGAGAGATTCGCGGTCCAAAGCCTCTTAACTGACCGGTTAGTAAGCCCGACAGAAGATGGACGCAGAGACCAGAGCCGAGATACTCGAAGCGACCAATCGGGCGCTCTGCGAACACGGGTACGCCGGCCTCACGGTACAGCGAATCGCGGACGAGGCGTCGGTGACGAGCGCCGCGATTCACTACCATTTCGACACGAAAGAGGAGCTTTTGAACGCGTTTCTCGACGACTTAATCGGGCGGTTCGAGTCGGAGCTGTCGTGCGAGTCGGCCGACCCGCGGACGCGTCTGGACACGGTTCTCGATGCGGTGTTCAGCCCGAAAAACCCCGGAGCGGACGGCTTTCCCGTGGCGGTCATGGAACTGAAGGCCCAAGCGCCCTACCACGAACTGTTCCGCGAGCGCTTCCTCGACTTCGACGGCGTGATGCGGGAGGTCGTCGCAGACATCGTCCGCGACGGCGTCGCCGGCGGAGAGTTCGACGAGACCGACCCCGAGAAGATTGCGCGGCTCATCACGACCATGAGCAACGGCGCGCACGCCCGCGTCGTCGCGCTCGACGAGCACCCCGCCGAGACCCGACGAATCGTCGAGGACGCCCTCGAACTCCACCTCGGCTGGCGGCCGGACGCGAGGGTGGACGAATGAGTCTGTTCAAGGGGCAAGACGAGCTCAACCTCACCGAGGGCGGCATCATCAAGCCGCTTCTCTATCTGTCGCTCCCCATCGTCGTCACGAACCTCCTCCAGACGGCGTACAACCTCGCGGACACGTTCTGGCTCGGCCAGTACTCGACGGAGGCGCTGGCCGCCATCTCGTTCGCCTTCCCGATGGTGTTTCTCCTCATCTCGCTCGGGATGGGGCTGTCCGTCGCCGGGAGCGTCCTCGTCGCCCAGCACACCGGGGCCGAGGAGACGGACAAAGCCGAGTACGCGGCCTCACAGACCGTCACGTTCGCGCTCCTCGGCTCCGCGATGCTCGGCGCGTTCGGCTACCCGCTCGTCCGGCCGTTCCTCGATTTCCTCGGGGCCTCGCCGGACGTGTTGCCGGGCGCGACGGCCTACATGCAGGTCATCGCGCTCGGCCTGCCGTTCATGTTCGGCTTCTTCGTGTTCATCTCGCTGATGCGCGGGGCGGGCGACACCATCACGCCGATGCTCGTGATGTTCGGGACCGTCGTCCTCAACGTCGTCCTCGACCCGTTTTTCATCAACGGATGGGCGCTCGGGCCGGTTCAGTTCCCCCAGCTCGGGATTCAGGGCGCGGCCATCGCAACCGTCATCTCGCGGGTCCTCGCGATGGTCGTCGGCATCGCCATCATGGTGTCGGGGAGCAGGGGCATCCAGATTCACCTCACGGACATGCGCCCGGACTTCGAGTACCTGCGGAAGATTCTCCGCATCGGCATCCCCGCCAGCATCGAGGGGACGGGTCGCGCGCTCTCCATCAACGCGCTTCTCATCGTCGTCGGGCTGTTTTCGACCTCCGTCGTCGCGGCGTTCGGTATCGGGACCCGCGTGTTCTCGGTCATCTTCCTCCCGGCTATCGCCGTCGCCCGCGGCGTCGAGACGATGTCCGGCCAGAACATCGGCGCGGGGAAGTACGACCGCGCGGAGCAGGCGAACTACGTCGCCGCCAAGGGGCTGTTTTTCGTCCTCGGCCTGCTCGGCGTCGCCATCTTCTTCGTTCCCGAACCCATCGTCTCGGTGTTCACCACCAACGCCGAGGTGCTCGACGTGGGCGCGGAGTTCCTGCGATACGTCTCGCTGTCGTTCGGCTTCATCGGCATCATGCGGGCGTTCACCGGCGGCTTCCGCGGCGCGGGCAAAACCCTCATCGCCGCGGTGATTTCGGTCGTCACGCTCGCCGGCATCCGGCTTCCGGTCGCCTTCGTCGCGTCGCAGGGGCTCCTGCCGACCGACTTCTGGTTCCTCGGGAGCACCGACGTTCGGGGCATCTGGATCGCCTTTTTCATCTCGAACGTCGTGGGCGCGGCCATCGCGTGGCTCTGGTTCCGCCGGGGAACCTGGCGCGAGGGCGACGTCCGCGGGACGCCGGCCGGCGGCGAGTTGGAGAACGACGACGTGGAGCTATCGAGCGGGATGGACTGAAGGCGAAGAAGAGCGGTCCGGCCGAACCCGCTACTCGGCCGAGATACTGAACCCGGAAAGCGAGTCCTTCGCGTCCTTGACGAACGTGTGTTTTCCCGTGATTCGGGCCGACCCGGTGATGAGCGGCGTCGTCAGCGTCACGCCGTCGCGTTCGTCGGCCGCGACGAGTCTGCCTTCGAAGCGCGTGCCGACGATGCTCTCGTGGATGTACGACTCGCCGATGTCGAGCGCGCCCGCGCCGTGGAGGAGCGCCATCTTCGCGCACGTCCCGGTCCCACAGGGCGAGCGGTCGACCTGTCCCTCGCCGAAGACGACGATGCTCCGGTCCACCTCGTCAGGCGTGCCGTATATCTCGGTAATCGAGACCGACCCCTCCTCGCCGGTGAGCGGGTGGACGATATCGAGGCGCTCGTTGACGGCGTCGCGGATTTCGAGGCCCCAATCGACGAACGCCGCCGCGTGCCGCGGTTCGACGGGCAGACCGAGTTGGTCGCTGTCGACCAGCGCGAAGAAGTTGCCCGCGTAGACGACATCGACGCGGAGCGGCGAGTCGAGAAACGAGACCGAGACGGTCGCCTCGTCGTAGACGAACGACCGGACGTTCTCTATCGTGACGCGCTCGACGCCGCCGTCGGACGCGTATTCTGGCGTCGCCTCGACGAGTCCGGCCGGCGTCTCGACGCGGACGGTCTCGCGTCGGTCGAGTCGGCCCAGTTCGAGGAGCGCGGAGACGACGCCGATGGTCCCGTGGCCGCACATGTCGAGGTAGCCTCGACTGTCCATGAAGAAGACCCCCACGTCCGCGTCGGGACGGTCGGCATCGACGACGACGGCCCCGAACATGTCGTCGTGGCCGCGGGGCTCCCGCATCAGCAGGTCGCGCACCCAGTCGTGTGTCTCGGCGAACGAGTCGCGGCGCTCTCGGACCGAGTCGCCCGCGAGCGCGTCGCGGTCGATGCCGCCGACGACGATACGGGTCGGCTCGCCTTCGGTGTGCGTGTCGATGGTCGTGAACGACGCGTCCGTGGTGAGTTCGTCGAACGCGAGGTCGTCGCGCGCGCGAACGGACTCGGTGTCAGCGTCGGCGTCGGTTCCGGAGCCTGCGTCGGAGTCCGCGTTCATTCGTCCACCAGTTCGAGCCGGGCGATTTCCTCGTCGGACCAGTCGTAGTGCGGCTCGTCTATCCCCCGAAGCGACCGCACACATTCGTTGTAGCGGCGACGGGCAATCGGCGCGTAGGGGTCGTCGGGGTTCGCGCGAATCCACTCGCGGAGGTCGGAAAGCGCCCGCGGGGAGTAGCTATCGACATCGCCCTGTTCCCGTAAGAGCGCGAGTTTGCGCTCCTCGGTGCGGAGCGACCTGACGAGGACCGCGGCCGCGACGCCGGGCAACAGGAGGAGCGAGACGAGCATCGAGACCCAGGTGAGCGTCGAAAGCGCCATGTCAGTCGTCACCTCCCGGGACCGTCGCGGAACCGGACGGCGGCTCGTCGCCGACGACGCTCATCACGAGCGTGCTCACGACGACGAGTCCGGCCATGAACGCGACGCCGAGCAGCATCAACCGCTGGTTCGCGGTTCCGATGCTGGAGTAGACGCCGTAGCCGAGGATGAACACCATCACGACGGGGATGACGTACTTCACGACCGGGTTCCACCACGCGCCGACGTAGACGCCGGCGTTACGGTTGAGGTCGAGGACGCGGGCGCGCTCGGGGCCGAACTTCCACGCGACGAGCGCGATGATAGACAGCGTCGCGAGCGGCAGTCCGAAGCTCCCGAACATGAAGTCCATCTGCCCGAGGAACGCCGACGAGTAGGCGCTCGGGAGGCCGAACAGCCAAATCGCGCCGCAGGACGCGAGTACGGCCCCCGTCCGCGAGAGGCGCGTCTCCTCGGAGACCGTGGTGACGGCGACCTCGGTGATGCCGAGGCCGGAAGTGAACGTCGCGAAGAAAAAGGAGACGAAGAACACGATAGCCCACAGACTCCCGCCGGGGAGTTCGGGGAACACCTGCGCCATCGAGATGAAAAGCAGGTTCGACCCGGCGCTCGGTTCGAGCCCGAACGCGAAGACGACGGGGAACGTGGCGAACACCGCGAGCAGACCGATGCTCGTGTTCCCGATGGCGGTGAACAGGCCGCCGCCGAGCGGCACGTCGTCGTATCGGCTGAGATAGCTCCCGTAGGTCAGCGCGATACCCCACCCGAGACCCGTCGAGAACAGCGCCTGACTGAGCGCGGCGACCCACGTACTGCCGCGGGTGAGATAGCCCCAATCAGGCGTGAAGACGAACGCGACCCCCTCCATGCCGCCCGGGAGCGTGATGCCGCGAATCGAGACCGCCACGAGCGCGACGACGAGCAGCGGAATCATCCACTTCACGACGCGTTCGATGCCGCGGCGGATGCCGAACACGAGGACGCCGGCCAAACCGGCCATCGTCACCGTGTGCGTCCCGACGACGAGCGCCGGGTTACTGATAAAGCCGTCCCAGAACGCCTGCGGCTGGAATCCCGGCTGAGTGAACGTCATGAGTACCGAATGGCCGGCGTAGTAGAGCGCCCAGCCGATGATGGGCGCGTAGTACGACATCAGCGCCACGTTGACGATGAGGACCACGAGGCCGAGACCCTGCGCCCGCTTGCTCCCGAGGACCTTCCTGAACGCTCCGATGACCCCGTGGTTCGTGTAGCGGCCGATCATCGTCTCGGCCATCAACCCGGGAACCGCGATGAGATACAACAGGAGAATGTAGGCCACGAGGAAGGCACCGCCGCCGTTTTCGCCCGTCGTAAACGGCATGCGCCAGATGTTGCCCGCGCCCACCATCGCGCCGAGCATCGCCATGAGGAAACCGAACCGGCTTCCCCACTCTTCTCTCGCCGTTCTCGCCTCTGAGTCTGACATGATAATCCTACCCAAACGCTTGAACAGAAGGTAGTTATACAGATGTGCTACTATGGTCGGGGTCGTCAATAGAAAATGTATATGAACGCTGTTGTAATGGGTTTAGTATTCCCACGATATTCCGAAATTGACCCACCTCAGGAGTTATCTATGGGTTTGAGGATTAGGAACCAAACATCAACAGCTGGGAAGTTTCGACCCGAATCGTCGACCGGACCGTATCATAGTCGGGGATGGGTATATAACCGCGAAGCGGACACCACCGGTATGGTCACGACCAGCGACGAGCGAGTCGAAGACGACCGGACACCGAGGGACGAACGCGGAACGAGACGCGACTCGGAAGCGCGTCGGTGCGCGTGAGAGACGAGCGGACCGACGAGGTCGAGCGGGCGGTACTCGCACTTCTCGACCGCCGTGGACCGACGCCGATAGACGAGATACTCGCCGAGGTGGACGGCCATCCGATCGAGATAGAACACGCCTGTAGCCGACTCCAGCGCGCGGGCGAACTCCGAAGTCGGAGTTGCGGCGTGTACGACCGCCCGAGCGACGACCGCGAGCGGCGACGCGCGCGGTGAACGAGCCCTCGCGAGGTGCACCCTCCCATGGACAGACACTAGTATAACTCACCCTCCGCCGAGAATCCGGCTATGAGGAACGCGACCACGGAGCGACTGTCGGCCCAGCGGTGCCCGGAGTGCGACTCGGAGACGCAGGTGAAACACGGAATCGAACGCTGTACGGACTGCGAGTGGCGCGCGCCACAGGGGGCCGACTGACCGCAAAGACGCGGCCGCGACCGCGGACGCGACCCGGCGAACGGACACCACCGTGTCCGGAGTAATCCGGCGGTTTAGTTATCGAATCGGATAACGAGCGTCGTCGACGGCGCTACGTAGTTGACTCCGCATACTGGTTGAGGAGTTTCGCCTCGGCCTTCCGGAGGTGTTCGAGCAGCGTGGTCTTCGAGATGTCGAGTTCGTCGGCCAACTCTCGCGTCGTCGTCTCCCGCGGCCACGCGTAGTAGTCGCGCCGGCAGGCCAGTTCGAACACCTCGCGCTGGCGGTTCGAGAGCTTGTCCAGTTGGTGCGAGACGTGGTTTTTCGCGCCGGCGACCGAGGTGACCTTGGTGACGATGATTTCGGCCTGCTTCGCCGCCTCCAGCGAGTCGAGGCGTTCGCGGAGGTCGGCCCGGTCGGCGGTGTCGATGACCGGCCAGTACTCCCAGCCGTCGTCGACGCGGACGGGCGCGTCGTGGACGAAGCCGTGTGACAGAAGCGAGTCAGTCATGCTGTTTTCGGGGTCGTACTCGACCATCAACTCCCGCGTCGTGTTGCCGACGTTCGACGCGCCGTTGTCGAACTCGTGGCGAGGGCTCAACTCCGAGACGGAGTCGGTCAGCCGCGACCGCTCGGTCGCGCGGACGAAATCGTCGATATCCTCGACCCGGTCGGCGTAGACCGTGAAGTGTCCCTTGACGGTGTCGTCGGGCGTGTTGTACACGGTGTGAGCGGTGACGCCGGCGTCGACGTTCTCCGTCACCTCCAGCGTCCAGCAGTCCGGGTGCCAGACCTTGAGCGTGAGTCTGGTCGGGCCCGTGAGTTCGGAAGTCGGTGCGCTAGCGTTCGACATACGAGACGGTTACGCCCCCGCGTAGTATATATTCAACCGACCATGGGAGGCCGGTAGTGGAGCGCGACCGACCGTGGTCGTCGGCCGGAGCAGGCCGGGCTGCATATCACATTCGAGAACCGCAAGCCAGTGCGACCGCGGCCACCGGTTAGGGCCCACCTGGTCGGCGGCGGTCACCGGGTCCGCGTTCCGGCGGAGGGAAGCGTTGATAACGACCGCACGAATAGGGGCGAGTGAATGCCCGCGGACTCTTTAGAGACGTTACTGGACAATCCGGCGATGCGGGAGGCGGTCTCGGTCGTCGTCGAACGGTCGAAACGGGGGACCGAAGAACTCCGCTGGCGCGACGTGAACGACGCGCTGTCGAGCGGTCAGTGGGGTCGCCTCATCGAGCGGGGCGTCCTGACCGACGCCGCGGCCGGCGGCTTCGTCCTGTCCGACCCGGACCGAATCGCCTCGAAACTGCAATCGCGCGACTCCGGAGCCGAAGACGAGGGCGACGACGCCGACTCGTCGTGGTCTCGGTGGGACAAGTTCGGCGCGCTCGGCGTCGTCGTCCTGTTCGCCGGCTACTGGAACGCCGGCGTCCGAAACGCGGTCGCCGGCATCGACAACGTCGTGCTCGGGGCGCTGGCGCACTCGGTACCGTTCTACGCCGTGGTCATCGTCCTCGCCGCGGCGACCGGCCTCTACTCGACCGTGATGCAGGACCGGCTGAAGGACACGGAACTCCTCGAGCGCCACCGGGCCCGGATGGACGACCTGAAGTCGCGCCGGGAGGCGGCGAAAGAGCGCGGCGACGACGACGCGCTCGAACGCATCGAGGCGGAGCAGATGGAGGCGATGAGCGACCAGTGGAGCGTCATGAAAGCGCAGTTCAAGCCGATGGTCTGGATAATGCTCGTCACCATCCCGGCGTTCCTCTGGATGCGCTGGAAGGTCCGCGGCGGCCACGTCGCCGCCGGCTCCGCGCACATGATTCTCCCGCTCGTCGGCCGAGTGGGCTGGCAGGACGCCGTCTTCGGCCCCATGCCCGCGTGGATCGTCTGGTACTTCCTCTGTTCGTTCGCCGCCAGACAGCTCTGTCAGAAGTTCCTCGGTATCGACCCCTCCGGGACCGCTCGCTCGGACTCGGAGTCCACGACCTCTTCGTGAGCGACGCGAACTGCCCTCGAAAATCGCATCGAGGAGATTGTGACAACCCCTAAGTGATTTTCAAATCGGTTCGTATAAACCGACGCCGCGACGAGAGTTCGGCATGGACCGCGACGAACCCGAGCGGCGAGAGCCCAGCGACTCGTCCGCGACGACGCCCGAACTCGTCGAAAGCGAAATCGAGGCGCTCGTCGAGTACGTCGAAAACGGTCGGGCACGCGGAGCGCCGAGCGGACGCCGCAACAGGGGCGAAAACCGCGACGGCGACGGGGAAGGCGGAGGCGGAGACGGGGGCGAAGGCGACGACCCCGGCGACCGAAGCGGCCACGCGCTCGACCGTGAGGCGGCGATAGAGCGCGTCCGCGGGCCGGACGAGGTGCTCACGCGAGTCGTGCCGCACGCGGGCTACCTCGAAATCCACAAGCGCGCGCCGTGCGCCGAAGGCTGTCCGTCGTGCCCGCACGGGCCGGCCGTCTACCACGTCCGGTGGGAGCGCCACCCCGGCGGAGAGGACCGGCTCCATTGGATTCTCATCGGCCCCGAGGCCGGCGCGAACTGAGTTTCCGTCGCCGGCCCCGGGGTCGGCTCAGCGGTTGAGCGCCGCGGTTGAGCGCCGCCCGCGAGGCGGACCGCACCAGCGCACCAACGCTCGCAGGGGAGACGCATCGCTCGCGTTGTGGAGCGTTCGAGTCACTCTTGCGCGAGAAGGCGTGTCAGTGTCACGTCGAACAGCCGGGCGACGAGCGGCCGCGAAGCGGGTCAAGGGGGTGGCACGCGCGAGCGCGGCGTGCGTCGTGACGACGCAGCCGCCCGCGACGACGCCGACCCACATCAGGAGGTGACCCGCGCCGGGGTCGAACGACACGCCGACGAGCCACGGTCCGACGAGGGTACCCGCGGACCTCGTGGCGTCGGAGAGGCCGCCACGCGCCGCGAGCGGTTAACGGGCCGGTACAGGCGACGCCCAACAGGAGGTCGCTGACGACGGCGTCGGCGTCGTCCGCCGGGGCCGCGGAACACGACGGCCGCGACGGCGAGCGCCGCCGCCGACGCGAGGTCGGCACCGAGCGCCGTTCGCGCGAGCGAGCGTTCGACCGGCGATCGCGGCTGCGGACTCGTCATGGCTGTCGACCGCGCACCCGCCGACGCGATGCCGAAACAAGGGGGAGTGCGCCGGATGGGGTGTCGCGTGTCGAAGCGGTCAACGGTGGCGACACCGGGCAGGCTAAACCACCGAAGGGGCTGTCAGATCGAAGACGACGGATAGCAGTTGGCCGCTTCGTGGCCGTGAAACACGGCAATCGGTGGTTTGGCGTGGACGCTTATAGTCTTTTTCAAGGACTGATCTTTCGAAACAGCCGACAACCACTTAGTGATTGCCAAACCGAAAACGACACCGCGGCTGCCCGACCACAGCACACCGATGAACCGCGCTTCCGTCGCCCGTTTCACTCGTCTCGTCACCGCAGTCGGGGCCGCCCTCGTCCTCGCCGGACTCGCCGTGCAGGTCACGACGCTTCGACTCGGAGTTCCGCACCTCCAGTGGGGGCTCCGAGCCGCGAGCGACGCCGAGGTGCTGGGCGTCGGCCTCTGGTGGGTCGCCGTCGCCACCCGCCTCGTCGGGCCGTGGCGCACTCAACGACGTGTCGGCCCGGAACGCGACCCGACGCGACAGGCGGTCTACGTCACTCGCGGACTGCTCGACGCGCTGTTGAACCGGGCCGCGCGGGCCGAACCGAGCCGCGAATCGCTGTCGCTCGGCACGACCGCCGCGGGCGAGTTAGACGGGGCGGAGTCGCTCGACGCGACCCGACCGGTGTTCAGCCATTTCGTCCACCCGAGCGCCGGCGCGGCGGTCCGGGGCGTCTTCGGCGTCGACCTCTCGACCGCGCCGGGACGGACGCCGGGGCAGTTCGTCTCGCACCCGTGGGGACCGCTGGCGGCGACGAAGCGCGACACGCTCCGCGAGGTCGTTTTCGTCGCGGTCCCGCCGTGGGACGACGACTGCGTGGCCGCGTTCGACCGAGCGGGGCGGCGGCGTCCGCTCCGCGTCGTCGACGCCGAACCGCGCGAGTCGTTCGACGAGGCGGTTTCGGCGGCCGGTCCCGCGGCGTCTCCGCCGACACCGACGCCGGCGGACGGATAGTCACCGCATCGATACAGTTATACGCGACGACTGGCCACGACTGACTGAACCGCCGATTCGCGAGCACAGCGACGGCGTCCGGTGCGGCCCCCGTGCGGCCCCCGTTCTGACGCCGCTCGCGTAGTGACGACGCCGGTCGGCGCGACAGACCATGCAATCGCCAACAGCCACTCGCAATCGACCATGAGTTGGAAAGACACCGCAGCGCCGGTTCTGAGTCGGATGCCCGCCGTGGCCCGCCCGGAGAGTCACGTCCCGTTCCGCCGAAAGCTCGGCTGGACCGCCGGGATTCTCGTCCTGTACTTCTTCCTGACGAACGTCACGCTGTTCGGCGTCGGGACCGGGAGCCAGGACGTTTTCGGACAGTTCCGCTCCATCCTCGGCGGGGGACAGGGAACCATCCTCCAGTTGGGTATCGGTCCCATCGTCACCGCGAGCATCGTCCTCCAACTGCTGCAAGGCGGGGACTTGCTCGGCCTCGACACGGACGACCCGGGCGACCAAATCCTCTATCAGGGCCTCCAGAAACTGCTCGTCTTCGGAATGATTGCCCTCCAAGGCCTCCCCATCGTCTTCGCCGGGGGCTACCTCCCGGCCGACCCCGCGGTCGCGAGCGCCCTCGGCGTCGGCGCGGTCGGCGTGAAGTGGCTCATCTTCGCGCAGATATTCGCCGGCGGCGCGCTCGTGCTGTTCATGGACGAGGTCGTCAGCAAGTGGGGCGTCGGCTCCGGCGTCGGCCTGTTCATCATCGCCGGCGTCAGCCAGCGTCTCGTCGGCGGCCTCTTTGCCGACCCCGCCATCGGCGCGTCGACGACCGGCATCGTCTCCGAGTGGGCCCACGTCCTCGCCGGAACCGAGGCGGTCCCGTCGCTCGCGACGGCGGGCGGGGTACAGGCGCTCCTGTTCGGCGTGGGGGGCGTCGTCCCGCTCGTCACGACGCTTCTCATCTTCGGTATCGTCGTCTACGCCGAGAGCGTCCGCGTCGAAATTCCGCTCTCGCACGCCCGCGTCAAGGGCGCTCGCGGTCGCTTCCCGGTGAAGCTCATCTACGCGAGCGTCCTGCCGATGATTTTCGTCCGCGCGCTGCAGGCGAACGTCCAGTTCGTCGGGCGCATCCTCAACAGCCAGTGGGCCGGCATGCCCGCGTGGCTCGGCCGGTACACGAGCGGGCAGGTCACCGGCGGCCTGTTCTACTACCTGAACCCGATTCACGCGCCCAGCCAGTGGATGTGGTGGCTCGGGTCGGCGTCCCAGGAGCCGTGGCAGATTCTCGTCCGCGTCGCCATCGACCTGACGCTGATGCTCGTCGGCGGGGCTATCTTCTCCATTTTCTGGGTCGAGACCGCCGACATGGGCCCGGAAGCGACCGCGCGGCAGATTCAGAACTCCGGGATGCAGATTCCCGGCTTCCGACGCAACCCGCAGGTGATAGAGCGGGTCATGGAGCGGTACATCCCGCAGGTGACGGTCGTCGGCGGCGTCCTCGTCGGCCTGCTCGCCGTCATGGCGAACATGCTCGGCACCATCGGCGGCGTCTCGGGGACCTCGCTCCTCCTCACGGTCTCCATCACGTACAAGCTGTACGAGGAGATCGCGGAGGAACAGCTCATGGAGATGCACCCGATGATGCGGACGATGTTCGGCGGGTAACGCGCCGGAACGCACCCCGGTCGAAAAACACCCGCATTCTGCGGGTGAGAACCCGGCGACGGCGGCTCGAACGCGGCCCGTCGCCCATCGGGATTTTTCTATCCGGCCTTCGAGGGTTCACCTGATGGCCGACACGCAATCGACCGCGGGGAGCGGCGACGCTCCCCCTGAGGAGTCGGTGGAAACGGAGCTCTCGCGCGACATGAGTCTCGCCGACATCACGTTCATCGGCGTCGGCGCGATGATTGGCGCGGGCGTCTTCGCGCTGACCGGATTCGCGGCCGGACTCGCCGGTCCGGCGCTCACGGTGGCGTTCGTACTCAACGGGCTGGTGGCGATGTTCACCGCCGTCTCCTACGCCGAACTCGGGGCGGCGTTCCCCGAGGCCGGCGGCGGCTACCTCTGGGTGAAAGAGGCGCTGGCCGACCCCAACGGCTTCTACGCCGGGTGGATGAGCTGGTTCGCCCACGCCGTCGCGTGCGCGCTCTACGCCGTGACGTTCGGCGTCTTCCTCACCGAGTTCTTCGTGGTGTTCGCCGGTCTGCCGGACGGGTTCGTCCTGTTCGGACTCGTCGACCGCCTGCTCGTCGAGAAACTGCTCGCGGTCGCGATGGTGCTCGCGTTCGCGTACATCAACTACCGCGGGGCCGAGGAGACGGGGAAAGCGGGCGTCGTCGTCACGACCATCAAGATACTCATTCTCGGTGTCTTCGTGGCCTTCGGCATCCTCGCGACGGTGCGCGAGCCGAACTGGACGGCGACGTTCTTCGATAGCCCGTCGTTCGCGCCGAACGGCCTCGTCGGCGTCATCGGCGCGATGGGATTCACCTACATCGCCTTCGAGGGCTACGAGATAATCGTCCAGTCGGGCGAGGAGGTCGTCGACCCCGGCACCAACGTCCCGAAGGCGGTGTTCTACTCGATGGCAATCGTGGTCCCCATCTACGTCCTCGTCGCCTTCGCAGCCATCGGCGGCATCGACGTGACCGCCGAACTCGCGAGTCGCGCCGGGCTCTCGACCGCCGCGCCGACGTGGCAGGTCCTCGGGAACCTCGGTGAACTCGGCATCATCGAGGCCGCCGGGCAGTTCGTCCCGTACGGCGTCCCGCTGCTCCTGTTCGCCGGGCTCGCGGCGACGATGAGCGCGCTCAACGCGACCATCTACTCCTCGTCGCGGGTGTCGTTCGCCATGGGCCGCGACCGCGTCCTCCCGGGCTTCTTCGGGCGCATCCACGGCGACAAGCGGACGCCCCACTGGGCAATCGGTCTCTCGGCGGTCCTCATCGGCCTCATGGCCGTGTTGCTCCCCATCGAGAGCGTCGCGGCCGCCGCCGACATCATGTTCATCTTCCTGTTCATCCAGGTGAACTGGACCGTCGTCAAGATGCGGGCGACCCACCCCGACCTCCCGCGGACGTACGAGATTCCGTACATGCCGTGGCCCCCGCTCATCGGCATCGTCCTCCAGTTCATCCTGACGCCGTTCCTGCTCCTCGAACTCGGGCTGACGCCGGGGCTCGGCGCGGGGTCGGAGGGCTTCGTCGCGCTCGTGACCACTGCCGTCTGGATGGCGCTCGGACTCGTCGTGTACTACGGCTACTCCGAGGGCAAGGAGGCCGAGAAGCTCGAAGAAGAGACCCCGACCGTCGTGACCGAACGCGCCCCCGAGCGGCGCGAGTCGCAGGTGCTCGTCCCGATTGCCAACCCCGACAACGCGGCGCAGTTGATGCGGACCGCCATCGACGTGGCTCGCGACCGCGACGCAGAGATTCTCGTGATGAGCGCCGTCGAAGTGCCGTCGCAGACGCCGATTTCGGAGGGGCGGCGGTTCGTCGACGAGAAGCGCGAGACCATCGCCGCCGTGATGGAGCTGGCGACCGACGCCGGCGTACCCGTCGGCGGGACCGTCAGACTGGGCCACGACGCCGGAACGGCCATCCTCAACACAATCGAGGAACACGACAGCGACGCGGTGTTGATGGGCTGGCGCGGCCGGGGTCGCCGCCGCGACTACATCCTCGGGAGCAACGTCGACGAGGTCGTGACCAAGGCCCCCTGCGACGTGCTCGTCGAGCGCATCGGCCCGACGGACGGCGAGGTGGACTCGATTCTCCTGCCGACCGCGGGCGGCCCGCACGCCGAACTCGCCGCGGAGGTGTGCCGCGCCATCGCGCGGACCAACGACGCCGAGGTTCACGTCATGAACGTCGTCGCGCCCGACGCCGACGAGGCGGCCCGCGAGGACGCCCAGCGCCGGGTGGACTCGACGGCCGCGGCGCTCGGTGACGACGTGTCGGTGACGACCTCGGTCCGCGAGGGCGACGACGTGGCGGCGACCATCGTCGCCGCGACCGAGGCGTTCGACCTGACGGTCATCGGGGCGACAAGAGAGGGCCTGCTCCAACAGCTCGTCTTCGGCGCGATTCCGGAGACGGTCGGCCGCGACGCCGCGAGCACGGTCATCATGGCGAAGCGCGACCTCGGGGTTATCTCGTGGGTGACGCGGTGGTTCGAGCACCGGCGCGACGACTACCACGTCCCGAACAGTGGCGGCGAGTGAGCGGTCTCACTCACGCCACGGAAGCAGTCGCGCCGAGAGCGCGAACAGCGCGACGGTGAAGCCACAGAGGATAGCGAGGTCGAAGACGGCGGTCGGGAGTTCGCCGCCGGCGACCGCGGCGCGCACGCCGCGCGCGAAGTAGGTGAGCGGGAGCGCGTCGATAACCGGGCGGAGCGCCGCGGGGAGTCTGGACGCGGGGACGAACGTGTCCGCGAGGAGGACCATCGGGATGCCGACGGCGTTGCTGGCGGCGATGACGCCGTCTTCGGAGTCCGCGAGCGAGCCGACGAGGGAGCCGAGCCCGCAGAACAGCGCGATGCCGACGACGAGGAAGGCGACGACCAGCGCGTCGCCGCCGAGCGAGGGGGCCGCGCCGAGGTCGCCGACGGCGGCGAGGACGCCGACAAGGAAGACGCCCGCGAGGCCGATGAGCGCGACGTTCACGGCCGCGTGCGCGGAGAGCCACTCCAGACGCGACAGCGGCGTCGTCGCCAGCTTCTCGAAGCGGCGGGACGCTCGGTTTCGCGCGACGGTGCTTCCGACCCGCGACAGCGGCGTCAACACGACGACGACGCCGAGGTACGCGGGCAGATAGTAGGTGTCCGAGCGGGAGAACAGACCGTCGGTCGCGCCGGTCTTGACGAGGACGCCGAAGATGAGGACGATGAAGACGGGGAAGAAGAACGTGAAAAAGACCGCCGTCCGCCGCCGGAGAAAGGCGCGCGTCTCGGCGACGGCCTCCGAGCGGACCCGTCGGGCCGCCTCGGCGAGGGCGCGCGACCGACCGCCGTCGCCCGTCCTTTTCGTCTCGGCCGCCGGGGGCGTCTCGTCCGTTCCGCCCGCCTCCGTCGCGCTCATCGCGTCACCCCCGCGTCGCCAGCGACGCCCGCCGGACCGGCGCTCGCGATGCAGTCGTGGCCGCGCTCGCTGGCGAGGTTGAGGTACACGTCCTCCAGCGTCGGGCGGACGAGGCTCACTTCCTCGTAGGCGACAGCGGCCGCGTCGAGATGGTCGAGCATCGCGGTCAGGTCGTCGGGACCGGCGTCGAAAAAGCGGTACTCGTAGTCGCCGTACCGGCGGCCGTCGAGGGGCGTCGCGTCGAGGTCGAGCGCGCGGGGGCGCTCGGTCCGAACCGCGAGTCGGGTCTCGCCGCCGAAGCGCTCGACGAGGTCCCGCGGCGGACCGACGCGGACGAGTTCGCCGTCCGTGAGGAGTCCGACGCGGTCGGCGAGGTGTTCGGCTTCGGCCATGTAGTGCGTGGTGAGCACGACGGCGGTCCCGTCGTCGGCCAGCGAGTCGACGAGGTCCCACACGTCGCGGCGGCCCGCGGGGTCGATGCCGGTGGTCGGCTCGTCCAGAAACAGGAGTTCGGGGTCGTTGACGAGCGCTGCGCCGACGCAGACGCGGCGCTGTTGACCCCCCGAGAGGTCGGTGTAGGCCGTCGCCGCGTCCTCGGCGTCGAGGCCGACCCGGTCGAGCACCTCGTCGACCGGTCGCGGGTCGGGGTAGAGCCCGGCGTAGTAGGAGACGAGTTCGCGGCCCGTGAGCCGCCGGTGAGGCGAGAACTCCTGCGGGAGCACGCTCAGCCGCGAGCGGTCGACCGCGGTCGGGGACTCACCGAACACCCGAATCGAGCCCTCGGTCGGGGTTCGCGTCCCCGTCAGCAGACCGATAAGCGTCGATTTCCCGGCTCCGTTCGGACCGATGAGCCCGAACACCTCCCCGTTGTGAACGTCGAGCGACACGTCCCGGACCGCGACAGTGTCGCCGTACTGTTTCCGCACGGCCGTCGCCGTGACCGCCGGGCGCGTCGACTCGGCGGCCGCGTGTCTGGACATACTCGTGTTCGAGTCGATATTGACAACGGCTTAGTCCTTGTCAAATAGGCCGGATACGTGTCGGTGACACAACTATATCAACCGTCGGGACGACCGTATCGTAGACAATGCCAAACCGGCGACACCGGCGGACGGCCCCGACGCACCGCGAGTTGCTCTCGGTGACCGACGAGTTAGCGCTCGCGCGGAAGGGAGAACGCATCCTCGAACGCCGACGCGACAGTCTCGTCTTCGTCCTCCTCGACCTCTTGGACCGGTGGACGGAACTGCGCCGCGAGACCGACGAGGCGTTCCGCGAGGCGACGGACCTCCACGTCTGGGGCGCAGAGCGGGAGGGCGAAATCGCGCTTCGCACGCTCTCGGAGGCGCGGAGCGCTCACACGGAGCTCATCATCTCCGAGACGAAGCTCGTCGGGCTGACCGTCCCGTTCTTTCTGAGCACGTCGGCGCGGCGGTCGCTCGACGGGCGAGGGTACGGCGTCCTCGGTACGAGCGCGCTCGACGACGAACTCGTCGGCTCCTACGAGTCGGTCGTGGAGGACGTCGTCAGACTGGCGGAGATGCGGGCGGTTCTCCTGCGCCTCCTCGCGGAGATTCGGCGGCTCCGGCTCCGCGTCAACTACCTCACTCAGCGGCTCATCCCGGAGTTGGAGGTGGAAAAGCGGTATATCCGCCGGTACCTCGACGAACGCGAACAGGAAGAGCGCTTCCGACAGTTCCGGACCAAACAGCGCAACGAACGACGGCAAGCGGAGCGACGGGAAGCGGAACGGCGGAAAGCAGAACGGCGGAAAGCAGAACAGCAAGAAAACGAGCAACGGGAAGCCGAGCAACGGGAAGCAGAACAGCAAGAAAACGAGCGGGGGATGGAGACGCGACGAACCGACGGCGGCGACCGCGACTGAGACGAGGTCACCCGCCAAGCGTAGTCTTATTACCGTCGCGCCACCAGTTCCGTGCAACGAGACAATGTGCAAGGTCGACGTGGCAATCGAACGGTACGGACTCGCCGCGCCGACCGGCAGGTACGACTCCGTCGACGACTATCTGCTGGCGCGGTGGACCGGGGCCGACGGCGGCGAAAGCGAGGGATACAAGTCGCTCACGACGTGGTTCAACAAGCGACTGCTCGCGCGCGTCTACGAGCGGAACGGTCGCGACGTGACCGACGTGCGCCTCGACGCGGAGTACGAGGCACTCGTCGGTGACGACGAACTCGACTACGGCGACGTGGCCGCGGACCTCGCCACCGACGACATCGACGCCGACGAGGTGACGGGCGCGATGGCGTCGTGGAGCACGATGCGACGCCATCTCAACGACTGCCTCGACGGCGAGAAGCCGACCGTCGAGGCGTCCTCGGACTGGGAGCGAAACAGCGTCGATATCGCGCGCGAGACGGTCGCAGAGAAGGCCGAGTCGGCGCTCGCGTCGCTGGGGAAGAAAGGGCGACTCGCCGGGGCCGAGGACGCCGGCGTCGACGTGCAGGTGAAGGTGTCCTGCGCGGAGTGCCCGACGCGGGTCCCGCTCGAAGACGCGCTCGACCGCGGGTTCGTCTGTCAGGAGCACCACGCCGGTGCCGACGAAATGGCCGAGGAGGCCGTCCGCGAGACCGGCGTCGCGCCCGACGGCGGGGCCGACTCGGGCGGGCGGCTCCGGGCGGTGCTCCCCATCGGCGCGCTCTCCAGCGCCGGCCTCGCGCTCGGTGAGTACACCGGGACGGCGCTCGAACTCGTCGCGGCCGCCGGAATGGCATGAGCTGGCACCTCGACGTGGAGCACGTCGCCGGGATTCGACGCGGGAGCGCGACGCTCGAACCGGGGTTGAACGCCGTCCGCGCGAGCAACTGGCAGGGGAAATCGAGCTTTCTCGCCGCGATAGCGACCGTCCTCGGGACGGCGTCGCCGCTGACCGAGGGCGCGACCGAGGGTCGCGTCTCGCTTTCGACCGACGACGGAGAGTACGCGGTCGAGTTGGCCCGAGACGGGGGGCGCGTCCGGACGACCGGCGAGCCGTATCTGTCCGACGAGGCCGACCGCGTCTGCGCCGACCTGTTCGCGTTCCTCGGCGAGGAAAACGAGATTCGGCGGGCCGTCCGCGAGGGCGACGACCTCGAACCCCTCCTCACGCGACCGCTCGATTTCGAGGACATCGACGCGAACATCGCCGAGGCGCGCCGCGAGCGCGACCGCGTGGACGAGGCGCTCTCGGAGGCCGAAGACGCGGCCGACCGCCTGCCGACGCTGACCGGACGGGTGTCGGAACTCGAAGCCGAGGTCGAGGAGTTGGAGGCGAAGCGCGCGGCGGCCGACGCCGCCGGCGAAGACGAGACGCGCGAGGCGCTCAGCGACGCCCGCGCGGAGCGCTCCCGCGTCAAGAGCCGCATCGACCGACTCGAATCGACCGCCGAGCGGGTCCGAGAACAACTCGACGCGCGCAACGAGGAACTCGACGGACTCGACGTGGAAGACGACGAGGAACTGGCGCGCGAACTCGACGCGGCGAAGCGGGAACTCAACCGGCAGGAACGCGATATCGAGCTTCTCCGGGGCGTCTACGACGCGAACCGCCGAGTCGTGGCCGAAGACCGGACCGAACTGCTGACCGACGTGACCCACGGCCTCGTCGACGACGAACTCGCGTGTTGGGTCTGCGGTGCCGAGACGGACGCCTCGTCGGTGACCGAGCGGCTCGACGAACTCGCCGAGCGTATCGAACGCCGAACCACGGCGGCCGAAGCCAGCCGAGAGCGCGTCGAGGAACTCACCGAGCGCGTCGAGTCGCGCGAGAAGCGACGCCGACGCGAACGGGAACTTCGGACCGAACTCCGAGAGCTCCGCGAGCGCCGGTCGGACCTCGAACGCCGCCTCGACGACGCGCGCGAACGCGACGCCGAACTCGCCGAGCGTATCGACTACCTCCGCGAGCAAATCAAATCAGATTCCGAACAGGTAACCGATATCGAAAGCGAGCTGAAGTACGCGAGCGCGCGTCTCGACGACGCGAGGTCTGAACTCGAATCGGCAGAATCGGAGGCCGAAAAGCTCGAATCGCTGCGTTCACAGCGACAGTCGCTGACCGAGGAGATAACCCGCCTCCGACGGCGAAAACAAGAGATAAAGAAAGAGACACGAGATTCGTTCGACGACGCGATTCGCGAAATCGTCCCGCTGTTCGAGACGGGATTCGAGAGCGCGCGGCTGACGAGCGAGTTCGACCTCGTCGTCGCCCGCGACGGCCGCGAGGCGTCGCTCGGCGCGCTCAGCGAGGGCGAGGTCGAACTCCTCGGGCTGGCGACGGCGCTCGCGGGCTACGAGGCGTTCGACGTGGCCGAGCGAGTCCCGGTCATGCTCGTGGACCGCCTCGGCGGCATCGCCGACGAGAACCTCGGGCGATTGACCGACTACCTCTCCGGGACGGCGACGTATCTCGTCATGACGGCGTATCCCGAACACAGCGCCGTTGCGGGCCGCGACATCGACCCCTCGGACTGGTCTGTCGTCTCGGACTCGGCTGCACAGTGAGCCGAGTGCCGAGACACCCGCGACCGGCTCACTCCAGCGTGAGCGAGAACCCCCACGTCGCCTCCCGTCTCTCGTCGTCGGACCCCGAGAGCCCGCCGGTGGCGAAGTTCGCCTCGAAGCGGAACTCCCCGACCGGGAGACAACTCGCTTCGTCGCCCTCGGACTGGGCGACGCCGTAGAGGTCCACCAGTGCCGACCGCGATTCGCCGGGGTCGAACGAGAGAATCCGATACTCATCGGTCACGGCGATGTGGTCTTCGAGCCGCCAACAGCCCGCCTCGGCGGGGTACTCGCCGTCCGCGGGGAGGAAGATGAGGTCGTTCGTCGTATCCGAGACGTACTGGAAGAAGACCGTTCTTCCCTCACCGACCTCGACGACCTCGTCGCCGGTGTTCGTCAGCGTGATGCGGACCTGCGGCGGGTGCTCGTCGGTCGCGAGGTCCTCCGTTATCTCGATGTCGTGTTCGACGGGCACGTCGGGGGTGTCGTCGACGCTGACCAGTGAGATGCCGGGACCGCCGGACGGGCGGGTGCCGCCGGCTCCGTCGTCGGTGCCGTTTCCGTCCGGAAGGTCGTCCGTCGTGTCCGTCGGCTCGTCGGTCGTGGGGTCGTCAGTCGGCGTGTCCGTCCGTTCGTCGTCAGTCGTCGCGCCGTCGTCCGACCCGCCGTTGCCGACACAGCCGGTGAGGAGGCCAAACGAGAGGAGGGCGGCCGAACCGAGGACGGTGCGTCGTGTCAGGGACATACCTGGAAGTCGTCGCGGACGGAAATAACCCTACGTGAGAGTCAAATCGCGATTTGAGTCACGGGGCGGCGTCGCGGTGGCGGCGGTAGTGCTCCCACTCCGCGTCGGTGCCGTAGTGGACGACCAAGTCGGTCGCCGTCTGTTCGGCGACACCGGACGCGCGCCTGAGCGCGGCCGTATCCCGTTCGAGCACCGCGGCCGCGACGGCGTCCGCGCTCCCGAAGTGGTCGAAGAGCGCCCGCGAGACGCGGTCGCCGGCGTTCGGGACCGGCGCGCAGGCCGTCCGGATGCGCGCCCGCTCGGCCCGGTCGTCCACGCGCTCGACCCACGTCTGCGTCCACGCGGCGACCGCCCCGCGCTCGGCATCGGACGCCGGCGGGTCGAACTCGCGGACCGAGTCGTCGACGACCCCGCCGAACCGGGCCGAGACGGAGAGACCGCCGGGGTGCGGGAGGACGTGGACGCCCGGCGAGTCGCCGGAGTCGACGCCGACGAGCACCGCGGGGACGGCCTTCTCGAAGCGGAGCGCGAAGTTCGCCGGCCGCGGCTCGCCGGGGGGGTAGATGACCCACTCGTCGCTCGGCAGTTCGACGCGCTCCGGAAGCCAGCCGAGCGCGTCGCTCTCGGCCGGGGTGGCGTCGTCAGTCGCCGGGTCTGTGTCGCGTGTCACGTCGGTCCCTCGGTCCGGGGCGTCGGCAATCGACGCCCCGACGTTCGTCGGGTTGAGGGTCCGACGGAGAACTGATAAGACACGCGGTTGTGACTGACGCGCGACGCGGAGTGTCGCTCCCGACGACAGCTCACGGCCCGACCCCACGACGCGATTACTCACACCCGGTCGCTCAAGTATGTCGAGCACGAACGCGTCTCTATGCCCGTCGTAGAAGTCAATCTCCCGGACGAACTGCTCGTCGAGTTCGAACAGCTCGTCGACGAAGAGTTCATCAGCGAAGAACAGGCCGTCGAGGAGCTCCTCTCGATGGGAATGGACGCCTACGGTGCCCCCGTCGACGACGAGGACGGCGTCCAGTCCGACTTCGTCCAGAGCGCCCAGAACAACCTCTTCGACACCGCCGGCGACCCCGGCGGCCTCGACGACGACGTGCTCTGAGGCGGCGGTCAGGCCGCGCCATCTGAGTCGTCGCCTCGCGCGACACCGCGCCGAACTGCTAACTGTTCTTTGTCTTTCGGTCGAGAGCGACTGCCTCGCCAACTCGATCAGGTCGTCCCGGGGCGACAGTTTCGCCAGTTCCCCGGTATGCTGTGGATAACCGACTCGAAACCGTCGGATTGCTCGACATTCACGAATCGAATCCGGTTCGTCGCGTCCGAATCCACAGTTCGGTCGCCACGGAGATGCTCGCCCGACGGCGCGGTCCGGGCCCGTCACGGGTGGACGAGGGCGGCCCGGTTCCCGAGCCACCCGGGACAAATCGGCTCCCGTCACCGACCCCGAATCCGTTAGCCGACCCATACTAATTCCGTCACCGCGCGACGGTTCGAGTATGTCCAAACGCGCGAACGCCCGGGAATCGGTACTCGTTCCATCGGGTAACTACACCTGCGTCCGGTCGCTCGGCGAGCGGGGCGTCCACACGGTCATGGCCTCCGAACACGACGACACGCCGGCGGCCTCGTCTCGCTTCTGCGACGAACTCGTCCGCATCCCCGCGCCGAAAGACGACCTCGTGGCCTACAAAGACGCCCTCGTCGGTATCGCCGCCCGCCCGGACGTGAAGACCGTCATCCCGACGCGACCGGAAGACGGCTACGTCTTCTCGAAGTACCGCGACGAGTTCGAGCAGTACGTGGACCTCGTCGTCCCCGACTTCGAGACGCTCCGCCGGGTCCACGACCGAGCGCTCCTCTACGAGGCCGCCGTCGAGGCCGGCGTCCCCATGCCGCGGACCCGCCTGTTCAGCGAGGTCGAGGCGTTCGACGAGCCGTCGATTATCAAGCCGCGGTACAACGTCGTCGCCGGCGAGTACGTCGAGAGCTACGACCCCCACGAGTACGACATCGTCAAGAGCGTCCGCCACGTCCGGCCCGGCGACCGACCCGACGCCGACGAGATATACGCCGAGATGAAACACGACCCCATCGTACAGGACTACGTTCCGACCGAGGACAAGTACATGTTCGCGGCGCTGTACGACCACGGGGAGCCACTCGCGACGTTCCAACACCTCCAGATTCGCGGGAACTCCTACACCGGCGGCGGCGGCGTCTACCGGACTTCGGTGTACGACCCCGAACTCGAATCAGTCGCGCGAAAGCTCCTCGGCCACATCGACTGGCACGGCCTCGCGTGCATCGAGTACCTCAAGGACGCCGAGACGGGCGAGTTCAAACTCATCGAAATCAACCCCCGGATGTGGCAGTCGCTGCCCTCGACCGTCCGCGCCGGGGCCGACTTCCCGTACTACTACTGGCTGCAGGCGACCGGGCAGAAACACCGCATCGAACCGGGCTACGAACTCGGCGTCGGCACCCACTACCTCTGGGGCGAACTCGGCTACGTGCTGAGCGTCCGCCGCGACGACTCGCCGCTCGTCGAGCGCCCGTCGTTCCTCAAGACCGTCTGGGAGGTCGGCGCGTCCATCTACCGCGAGCCGAGATTCGACCTCGCGCGCCTCGACGACCCGGTCCCCTTCGCCCGCTACGTGCACCACGCGCTGTTCAACCGGGGCGACGACGATGGCGAGACGGAATCGACCGCCGGCCGCGACGGTGGCGGTGACGAATCAGAAGAACCGAGGACCGGCATCACGCTGACGCCGGGACTCAACGTCAGGGGTCGGTGAGTCGTCCGGGTGTCATTACCCGGGCGCTCGCTGCGGCGCTGTGGAACGCCGCGGAACACGGGTAGCAGTCGGTTCGCGTCAGGAGCGCGCCTTCGCGCGCTCGTGATACCATCCGCCGAACGCGCCGAGTGGAACGACCAACCAACCGGCAGCGATAACGGCGAAAACCACGCTCACTGGCAGCAGTAGCGCGGTGAAGACGACCGCGTCCAGTAGAACCATCTCACCGCGGGTGAAGTTCGAGACGCCGACGAGGAACGCGGGCCCGAATCCGCCCGTGACAAGACTTCCGAGTGCAGTCAGCCCGCCGAAAAGCGCACCGTATCGTTGGCGGTCGCCGTCGGGTCGGAGCCGTCGCCAGAGCAACGTGCCCACGATAAACGAGGTCGGTATCGCCACCGGAACGGCCACCAGTCCGAGACCGAAGACGAACCCGAGCGTCCCGTTCATCGCGCCGACGAGAGTCAGCAGCCCCGCAGCACCGAACCAGAGGGAGATTGCCAACAATCCGGTTGCAGCCATCGCTATCCCGCCGCCGATATCGTTTCGCCCGGCGTACGGGAGCCGTCCGGGACCGTACCGATGACAGAGCCGAACCATAGGTCGAACTGCGGCGCACGTCCGGATAAATGTTATTGCAAATACATTTGTCGGGTTGCAGCGGGACCGAGGGACCGGTATCACGCTGACGCCGGGACTCAGCGTCAGGGGCCGGTGAGTCGTCCGGGTGTCATCGTATCACCGCTCTGCGGGCTGTTGAGATTTGGAGCGTGTTCTGAAGTGGCGGGTGAGTGGAGCGGGCGTTGTCGATACGATAGTATCTTCATTCTAGATATTATAATTATAAAAAATTTATATTGTGGTGTGCGATATTATCACAGGAGATCCAGATGAGTCACGACTAGTGCCAATCTCTCAGTGACTCACGCGCCTGTTCTTGTAGAGACCCTAAGTTGGACTTTAGATATCCTACTCTGGAACTGTATTCGTTACATCCCCACTCTCTCCGTTCGGAGATGAAAATGTAGTCAATCTCATGAATAATCCAAAGGAACCAGCCAATCACAACGAATAAACCAAATGATGACGGAACAGGTCCTTGAACGTTCAATTCCAGAATCGGGTATAATCCACTAAATAGCAATAAGCCAGCATACCGATGCGCTGTGAGTTGCGAATTAAAAAGAAAGACTGTAACGGAGCCCCATAACTCCAGCACAAATGCAATCACTAAAAATCCCGCAGAGAGCGTAAGAAAAACGATTGCTGTTGATTCCAACGAGTCCAATCTGTGTCCAGTGCCATCCGGGAGAGTGAACCGAATCACTACTAATACAACAGAAAAAATTGCGATTGATCTCGTAGCTGTTTTATCAACGTCGCCAATCGCATTCTCAGAGGTTGGCGTCTTCGATAAGCTATCGGGGTTAACTATTAATTTTAAAAGCTGGCTGAGAATGAATGGTCCCGCCAGCAATAGTGGGTGGACCAACCAAGTACTAATCAATCTCTATGCTTTGGGCAGTAGTCGTGTTGTCTCCCCACTCGAGAGGTGCAATTAGATTCTAAGCAGGCTTTCGAATTAGAAACGATAGGGTTGTCTTCATCATCATCTGCCACGATAATTCACCATTACCCAAATATATCCTATTTGGTCCTTAGTCTTTCCGCATAGTCGCATCCTTGGTAGTGGACACTAATTCGATTCACAAGCACCCATGAGAAAAAGTGAATCCTTGGACTAGTACTTATACCAAGCAGTAGGAGAGCCACCACTGATTCGGCTCGAACAGCCCGGAACTGACACCTTAGTACCCCGGTTCGATGCGGTCGACGAGCCCATCGAAATCCGTGTCGAAACTCAACACGGCGTCGATGCCACGAGACTCACACAGCGAGACGATGGTCGCGTCGGTGAAGCTGAGGTCGTGGTCCTCGTATCGACGGAGCGTCTCCAGCGACGCCCGGACGTCGTCCGGGTCGACGTGAAGCGTCTCGAACACGTTCGGAAACGGGTCCTCGCCGAGAATGCGACTGGCGACGGTGTCCGCAGCCTCGAACGAACCCGTTCGAGCGCGCGTGAGCGTGACCGTCTCGTCGAGAACGTAGTCGTTCGTGTACGGCTGTCCGAACTCCCCGTCGAACAGTTCGTCGAACGCGCTGACGGCTTGGTCGTGCCGGTCGGCATCCGTATCGTGGTGGGCGAAGAACACGCCGGTATCGACGAAGACGCTCATCCGTAGAGCACGTCGTCGATGTCTTCTTCCGTCGTCGTGATGCCGGACGAGACCATCCCGTCGTGGAACTGTTCGCGCTCGGACTCCGAAAGCGGGACGCGCTCCTCGCGGAACGAGTCGATGAGGTCCGCCTTGGACT
This sequence comes from Haloferax sp. ATCC BAA-644, assembly GCF_000336975.1. Classification (NCBI taxonomy): domain Archaea; kingdom Methanobacteriati; phylum Methanobacteriota; class Halobacteria; order Halobacteriales; family Haloferacaceae; genus Haloferax; species Haloferax sp. ATCC BAA-644. The sequence goes on along the minus strand of NZ_AOLF01000001.1, from coordinate 239,411 downwards.
CGACGGCGTTCTCGACGAGTCGCGCCAAGACCTCCTGCTGCGTCACTCGTTTCCCGGTTTGCAGCCGAATTTCGGCCTGTATCCGCTCGAGGCGGGATTTCGTGTCGTCGTCCATCTTCACCGACGTGACCATATCCGTTGGTAGAACATGCTACTGGGTAAGGTTTGCTACCAATCCGAGGGAGGAATACGGACCGACGCCCGCTCACTCGTCGCGGAACGCGCAGGTGGCGGTGTAGGACACGTCGTCGAGCGCGAGTTCGACGCCCCGGGCCCGGGTCGGCGGGCCGCTGACGTTGATGCTGGAGTGCTCGATAGCGCAGTCGGACGCGCGGTTGACGAGCACGCCGCCGACCCGGCCGTTCGGCAGGTAGATACAGCTATCGACGATGCGAGAGCCGTTTCGGTTCTCGTCGACGACGACCGCAGAGCCGTAGGGCTGACTCTCGCACGCCCCCGAGATGGTGACGTTTTCGAGGACCATCCCCCACGGCTCCCGCGCGATGTCGGTGTCGACCGGGCCCGCGTAGATGGTCTGGACGCCGGTGTCGTTGATGATGCGGCAGTTACGCATCGTGAAACCGCCGTGGCTCCCGTAGGTCGGGACGGTGATGATGCCCGGCGAGGACGGACTCGACCGGTAGACGAAGTCGCAGTCCTCGATGAGGACGCCCGTGTAACCGTGTCCCGTCGAGTCGATGCGGAGCCCCTCGGGGCTGTCGAGTCGGTCCCCATCCCGGGCGTGCTCGTTGAGGTTGTCGGCGTCGACGACGACGGTCGCGCCCTTAATCCACGAGGTCTTCGTCGGGTGGTCGCCCGCGGAGATGCGCATGTTCGTGTTGTCGTTGTTCTTGAACAGTCCGCCCTCGACGCGGAGGACGCCGCGAGTGTGGGTCGCGCGGAACGACGACGACCCCCGCTGTTCGATGTGGCAGTCTATCATCCTGACCTCACCGACCGACCGCTCGGTGATGCGAATCCCGGCGACGCCGTTCGGGTAGCCGGGGAGCGCAGCGCCCTCGCGCATGTAGACGCGCCGGATGACGTTGACGCCCTCGACCGAGGTGCAGTCGAACAGCAGTAGTTGGTCGCGCGCGTGGCTGTCGGTGGGAGTGCGGCCGAGCCACTCGACGTCCTCGATGAGCGCGCCGTCGTCGTTGGCGAGCCAGATGTCGGCGCTCGTGGTGTCGTCGTCGGTCTGCTGGATGGAGAAGTTCTTCAGGACGTGGTCCGTCCCGCTCGTGATGCGGAGCATCCGGAACCGCTCGCCGGGGTCCGCCGGCGGGAAGACGAACTGCACGTCCGTGTGCGAGTCGCCGAGGCCGACGAGTTGGAAGTTCGAGACGCCGCGGTCCCAGTCGTGCTCGCGGGTGATGAGGTACTCGCCCGGCGGGAACTCGACGGCCGTATCGTCGCCGTACGCCCCGTCGAGGATGTCGTCGACCGGCTCTTGGCCCGTCGGGTCCATCCCGAGGTCGTCGACCGCGTCGAAGACGGTGAGTTCCGGCTCCGGCGTGGGCGTCCCCTCGGTCGGCCTCGGCGTCTCGGTCGGCGTCTCCTCGTCCGGCGTGTTACAGCCGGCGAGCGCGGCCCCGACGCCGACCGCGCCGAGCGTCCGCAGATAGGTTCTGCGCTTCACCGGCGGGGAACCCCCGTGCGCTCGCGGCGTTCCGGGCGACTATCGGGCGCCCGTGCATCGGCGTCGAGTCGTCTCGAAGGGCGAGATGAAAGCGGGAGAGAGAGGGACCAACATCGGTTGCACATGTTTCCCGTCAGTTGGACGGGGAAGGTGATTGGTAAACGGTGTGTAACCGTGGCTGACGTCGCGAGGGGCGCGGAATCAAGGCTCGTCGGTGGCGGCGAGTCCGGGGAAGGAGACGTACGAAAACACGGGACAAAACCGGCGTCGCCGCAGTTTTCGACGCGTTCAGTCCGGGGCGATGGAAATTACGAGTCGCATTACTATCCACTCGTGGCGACAGTTATCCGTATGAATCTGTCACGGCGTTCATACCTCGGACTGGGCGCCGCCGTGCTCAGCGGCTGTGTCGCGAGGGGTGGAGAACCGGCCGGAACGCCCGAGGCGACCGCGACCAGCGAGCCGCCAGTTCCGACCCCACGCTTCAGTTACGACGACCCGAGCGTCGACGCGCCGGGCGACCCGCTTGCGGTCGCGTTCAACAGCCGCGAGCGGTTCAGAGACGTGGGATGGCTCGTCGACGACTTCGAGGACGAGCGCCGGTGGGAGACGTTCGCGGGGCGGCTCGCCGTCGAGGAAGACGTCGTCTACTGCGGGTCTCAGTCGCTCCGGCTCGAAGCGACGCCGGCCGACGAACGGGTGTGGATTTACCGGGCGTTCGACGGCGGTATCGACCTCTCCGGGGCGGACCTCTCGCTGGCGGTCAACCTCGAAACGCCCGACACCGAGGGTATCACGGTTCGCCTCGCCGCACCCGACTACGACAACACGCTGCTTCTCGGCCGCCACATCTGGCGGGCGGGCTGGCAGCGCCTCGACCTCGGGCCGCGGCGCGTCACCGGGTCGCCGGACCTGACGAACGTCACCGAGATAAGCATCCAGTTGTACACCGGCGGCGGCACGACGGCGCGGTTCTACGTCGACTCGCTCCGTGCCAAACCCCGGGCCGACGCGGGTAAGGTGATGATAACGTTCGACGACAACACCCGGAGCCAGTACGATACGGCGTATCCGATACTGGAGTCCCACGGCTTCCCCGGCGTCGTCGGCGTCATCCCGTGGACCGTGGGGTCGAGCCACCGCATTCCCCGGAACGGGATGGACGAGATGGTCGACGCCGGCTGGGACATGGTGAGCCACCCCCAGCGGTCGGACTCGTTCCGCGACCTCTCGCCGGTCGACCAGCGCGCGAGCATCAGGGAGTCGAAGGCGTGGCTCGTCGAAAACGGGTTCGAGCGCGGGGCCGACTTCATCATCTGGCCGTACGGCCGGTACGACGAATCGGCGCTCGACGCCGCGAGCGACTACCACTACCTCGGGTTCGTGACGGTCGGTGGACCGACGGGTGCGGTTTCCGACCCGCAAATCGTCGGCCGGACCGACGGCGACGACGTGAAGACGGCGAAGCAGGCGCTCGACTTCGCCGCGCAGTACAACCAGCTCGCGGTGCTCATGTACCACGACGTGACCGGGAAGGGGCGCTCCGTCAGCCCGGCGGCGTTCGCCGAGACGATTGACTACGTGGACGAACTCGGGCTGGACGTGGTCACGGCGTCGAGCTACTGGGAGTCGATTCGAGACACGGTCTGACGCGGCGACTCGCCCGAAACGCTGACCCGTGCAGCGCGGGAGACCGATTCGAGCACGGCCGACATGTTGATTTTCGAGATAGTCTCGACGGACGTGATACGGATGCTGTCAGTCACGTCTCGCTGAACGTTAGAGACCCGTTCCGACCGACAGGAACGCCTGAAAGTCGCATTTACGTACGTGTTGCTGACGACTAACAAAGACCCGAACCGCCCAATCTGCGGGTCGAAGTATCGATGTTCCTACGCACTCTCCAACTCGATTCGCGGCCGCGGGACGACGCGCCCGACGGCGGCGGACCGGTCGACACGCCGCGTTCAACACAGGGGTCGCACGCGAGGGGCGATGTACCGCGGTAACGCCGTGGGCGTCGTCGTCCCCGCGTACGACGAGGCGCGGTTCGTCGGCGGCGTCATCGACACGCTCCCCGCGTTCGTCGACCGCGCCTACGTCGTCGACGACCGCTCGACCGACGGGACGTGGGCGGTGATTCGGCGGCACGCCGCGCGCGCGAACGAACGGGAGGCCGCGCCCGTCGTCGCCGCGGCCGACGGCGGCGCGTCGCTCGACCGGCGCGTCGTTCCGATTCGACACGCGGTCAACCGCGGGCGCGGCGCGGCCGTCAAAACCGGCTACGAGCGTGCCCTCGTCGACGGGATGGACATCGTCGTCGTGATGGACGGCGACGGCCAGATGGACCCGGACATCATGCCCGCCATCATCGACCCCGTCGTCGACGGGGACGCCGACTACGCCGTCGGCGACCGACTCGCCGCGCGGGACACCCGCCGGGGGATGCCGCCGTGGCGGCTGTTCGGCAACCTCCTGTTGTCGGGCCTGACGCGCATCGCCAGCGGCTACTGGCACATCCGCGACCCGCAGAACGGCTACACGGCCGTCTCGGCGGACGCGCTCTCGGAGTTGGAGTTCGACCGGCTGTACGACCAGTACGGTTTCCTGAACGACCTGCTCGTGCACCTGAACGTCGCGGGGAAACGCGTCGCGACCGTGCCGATGCGCGCCCGCTACGGCGACGAGGAAAGCGGCATCAGGTACTCGACGTTCGTCCCCGGACTGTCGTTCCTCCTGCTCAGGGACTTCCTCTGGCGGCTCCGCGTTCGATATCTCGACGGTGGGGTCCATCCGGTGGCGGTCCTCTACGCGCTCGGCGTCGTGGGCGTCCTCGCCGGCGTGCTCCGACTGGTCGGCGGCGTCGCGTCGGGAGAGCGTCCGGGTCGGCTGTCGCTCGCCGGGGCCGTCGCCGGTTTCGCATCCCTCGGTGGCGCGATGCTCTTCGACAGCCGCGAGAACGAGCGATTACGGGTCGCGGCGGCACCGTCCGCGTCGTTCGAGCGGGACGAACCGAGCGACTCGCGGTCGTCTCGCGTCGGCGGCGACGACAAGAGCGACCAGCGGGGAGACAGCGAGACCGACGGTGTCGCAGACCGCGAGGTACTCGGAGGTTAGTCACCTCGTACCGCCGAAATCGGGGGCGTGAGGCGCTCAATAACAACAGCCTAGTCGCGTCATCTATCCAGTAATGGGGTCTACATCACACGGCAAAGGACGGTTAAACCGGGCGCTCGGCGAACTCTCGCTGGACGTGCCCTTCGCGCTGGTAATCGTCGTTGCGAGTAGTCTCGTCGCGGCGCTCAACGTCGTTCCGACCGTCCAAGCGCTCGTCGGACTCCCCGTACTGCTGTTTCTCCCCGGGTACGCGCTGTTGCTCGCGCTGTTTCCCGCCGGGTCGTCGGACGCGCCCACCGAGGGACCGTCGTTCGGTCGGTTCGAGTGGCAGCCCAACCTCAGCCTCACGGAGCGCCTCGCGCTCGCCTTCGGAATGAGCGTCGCGCTGCTGCCGGTCGTCGGGCTGACGCTCCTCTGGACCGGCGTCGGGTTGGACACCGCGCCCGTCCTCCTCGCGCTGGCGGCGGTCATCGTCGTCGGCCTCGCGGCCGGCGAAGCCCGGCGGCAGCGACTCCCCGAAGCAGAGCGGTTCCGCGTTCCGATGCGTCGCTGGTACGCCGACGTGGTTCGGTCGTTCGACCAGCCCTCGCGGGTGGACTCGCTTCTGAACGTCGCGCTCGCTTTCGCGGTCATCGTGGCCGTCGCGAGCCTGAGCTACGCGCTCGTCGCGCCGGGGGCGGGCGAGTCGTATTCGAGCCTGTCGCTTCTCACACGGGACGCCGGGGGGGAGTTCGTCGCCGCCGACTACCCCGAAGCGCTGACGGTCAACGAACAGACCGACCTATTCGTCTCCGTCGGGAACGCCGAGGGCGAGGCAACGAGCTACACGCTCGTGGCCGAACTCCAGCGAGTCGAGCGGTCGAACGGCGAGGTGACGGTCGTCGAACGGCAAGTCCTCGGGTCGCGGACGGAGACCGTCGAAGACGGCGAGACGTGGCGGACCCGCCACAGCTTCGCCCCGGCGCTGACCGGCGAGGACCTCCGGCTCACCTACTTCCTGTACGAGGGCGACGCGCCGGCGGAGCCGAGCACCGAGACGGCGTACCGCTCGGCGTACGTCTGGGTCACCGTGACCGAAGAGCCGACCGCCGGCGGCGCGGACGACGCGGGCGACGACGCGTAACGCGAACTCGCCCGCGGCGCGTCGGCCCCGGCGAAGCTGGCGGTCGCTCGGTCGTCGAGTAGAGCATCGAAAAAACCGCGTCGGAATGCGAACGTGGGTGCCTCTGTCGTCTGCGGCGTCACCGCGCGAGCGGCGCGCCGCGCGTAGTTTCTGTGTCCGTGCTGTGCCGTCGTGTCGTTTTCCCGCGTCGCCTCAGCCGTCGTTGTCTTCGAACGTCAGCGCCGCGTCGCCGGCCAGGTTCATCTTCGTGATGTCGCCCGAGAACCGGAAGGCGTCGATACCGTCCGTGACCGACCCCTTCGCCTTGCCGTTGGTGAGGCTGTCGTCGCTCTCCGTCGGCCCGACGAGCGGGTCGTTCAGGATGTCGCCGGAGACCATGAAGTCGTACGTCGTCTCCGTGCCGTCGCCCTCGACGACGAGGGTGTTCGGCAGGGAGAACACGGCGGGGTCGACCCGCGTACCGTTGACGTAGACCTCGGCCTCGCCTTCGAGGAACGACAGCGACGTAATCGTGCCCGTGAAGGCGTACACGTCCTCGACGCCCTCGGTGGTCACCCAGCCCGTCGCGGAGCTTTCGGACACGTCGTCCCACTGTTCGATGGTGTCGCCCGAGGCTTCGAGCGTGCCGCTAACCGTGACCTCGTACTGCGTCTCGGCACCGGTGCCGACGAGGCGCAGTTCGTTCTGACTGTCGGTGGTGTCGTCGGTCGAATCCGTCGAACCGTCCGTGCCCGAGTCGGTCGAACCGTCCGTGCCCGAGTCGGTCACGGCGTCCGTGACGGTACTCTCGGTCACCCGCTCGCCGTCGACGTAAATCTCGGCCTCGCCCTCGACGAAGCCGAAGGAGGTGACGCTTCCAGCGAAGTTGAACGTGTCCTCGACGCCCGCGGTCGTAATCCACCCGCTGGCGGCGGTGCCGTCGATGGTGTCCCACGTCTCGATGGTGTCGCCGGCGGCTTCGAGCGCGTCGCTGACGGTGAACTCGTACTGGGTCTGCGTGCCCGTACCGACGAGACGCAGTTCGTGCGAGAGGTCGGTCGTGGAGTCGTCGGTCGAACCGTCCGTGCTCGAATCCGTCGAGCCGTCGGTCGACGAGTCGCTCGTCGCACCCGTGACGGTACTCTCGGTCACCCGCTCGCCGTTGACGTGAATCTCGGACTCGCCTTCGAGGAAGGAAAACGAGTCGATGTCGCCGGAGAACGTATAGGCGTCTTCGACGCCGTCGGTCGTAATCCAACCGGTCGCGGTGCCGCTTTCGATGTCGTCCCACTCCTCGATGGTGTCGCCCGACGCCTGGAGCGAGTCCGTCACCGTGAACTCGTACTGGGTCGTCGTGCCCGTGCCGACGAGGCGAAGCTCGTTCGGGAGGGGTTCGGTCGTGCTGTCGTCCGTCGTCGAATCCGTCGTCGAATCCGTCGAGTCGTCGGTTGTCGACGAGTCGCCGCCGGTGCTCCCGTCGGCGCTGGGAAGCGGACAGGAATCGCCGCTCGTGATGTTGCTCGTGTCCACGTCGGCCCCGCTGAACACCGTCGCCTGCCCGGTGACGTTGATGTTCGAGTCCACGATTTCGCAGTTCGTGGCGTCGTTGACGAGGACGCCGTCCACGTCGCCGTTCGGGAAGTGGATACAGCTGTTCTGGACGGTCGAGCCGTTGCGGTCGTTGTCGATGCAGACCGCCGCGCCGGCGGGCTGAGACCGCGTGCTGCCCGTGATGGAGACGTTTTCGAGGTTCACACCCCACGGCTTGTCCGCGGTGTCGGTGTCGACGGAATCGGCGTGAATCGTCTGGACCGACGTGTCGTTCTGGATGCGGCAGTTGCGCAGGGTGAAGCCGCCGTGGCCGGCCCACGTCGGCGACGAGACGACGCCGCGCGAGGTGGGGCAGGACTTGAAGATGAAGTCGCAGTCCTCGATGAGGACGCCCGCGTACCCGTTGCCGGTGGAGTCGATGCGGAGCCCCTCGGGGCTGTCGAGGCTGTCGCCGTCGCGGGCGTGCTCGTTGAGGTTGTCCGCGTCCATGATGACGGTCGCGCCCTTAATCCACGAGGTCTTGGTCGGATGGTCGCCCGCGGAGATGCGCATGTTCGTGTTGTCGTTGTTCTTGAACAGCCCGCCCTCGACGCGGAGGACGCCGCGAGTGTGGGTCGCGCGGAACGACGACGACCCGCGCTGTTCGATGTGGCAGTCGACGAGGCGAATCTCGCCGACGGAACCGCCCTGCACGCGGATGCCCGCGACGCCGTCGGGGTAGCCCGGAAGTTCAGCGCCCTCGCGCATGTAGACGCGGCGGGCGACGTTCACGCCGTCGACGGAGGAACAGTCGTACGCGAGGAGCTGGCGGCGAGCGTCGTTGTCGGTGGGGGTGCGACCGAGCCACTCGACGTCTTCGATAAGGCCGCCGTCGTCGTTTATCATCCAGATGTCCGCCGTGGTGGTGTCGTCGTCGGTCTGCTGGATGGAGAAGTTCTTCAGGACGTGGTGGTCCCCGCTCGTGATTTCGAGGAACCGGTACTTCTCGCCGTTGTTGCCCGACGGGAAGACGAACTGCACGTCCTTGTGAGAGCTACCGGTGCCGACCATCCCGAAGCGGGAGACATCGTCGTTCCAGTACTGCGTCTCGGTGGCGAGGTACTCACCCGGAGGGAATTCGATGAGCGTCCCGCTCTCGTACGCGGAATCGAGTTGGTCGTCTATCGGTTCGTTTCCGTTGGGGTCCATTCCAAGGTCGTCCACCGCGTTGACGACGCGGTCCCATTGGATACCGAAGCGCTCCTCTGGTCCAGACGCAGCCGACGCGACGCCGGCAGAGAGGGCAGTCGATGCGGCCATCGCACCGAGTTTGAGGTAGTTCCGCCTGTTGAGTTGCGATTCGAGGATGGAGTCCGAATCCGCGGCGGATTCGTCGTCGTCTCCATCGGTTAGTCGTACCATATCTCAGGAAAGCCCTCGTTAAGGTGATAATCATTATTGCAGGGTATAATCTAGTTAGCTACGGTTACTTTCGGGATTGATTCGGATGGAACCCAGTTAATTACCAGTTGTATATCAAAGACACACCTTATATTCTCACATAATAGTATCAACCAAATATGGTTATGGGGCGGATTGCGTCCGTGAAACAACCGCTTAATCGAGACTATACGGAGTAAATCGGTATCCCGTACCGAGTCAGCCGTGGCCCGTGAAACGTCTCTACTCGTCGGATAATCAATCTATGAACTGGTAATTACGCTCCCACCGAACCTTGCGAGGGCGTTCGTTTCACCGCACCCACATTTTCTGACGAGGTTCTGATAGGTTTGATTCACGTCGAAGGTTCAGCTAGCAATGAGAGTCAATCGAATCGACCGCTCGTCGGGTCCGCCGAGTCGGCCGGGCGACGCCGTCACTTCGACATCACCGAGACGAGTTCCCGGAGGTTCTGTTTGACCCGCCAGTCGAAGAGCGTCATGAGCGACGCGGCGCTGACGACGTAGGCGACGACGCCGATGGAAACGAGGAGCGCGAACTCGACGAGCGGCGACCCGACGCGGTTCTGCGCCGCGAGGACCGCCAGCGCCATCGCGCCGCTGGCCGCGACGGGATAGGAAAGCTCCCGGAGGAACCGTCGGTAGGTCGTGTCGAGCGTTCGCTTCATCTCGCGCGCGTAGAGCGGAACCATCGGGAACGCGAGGATGCCCGTGACCGCGAGGGCCGTCCCCTCGATGCCGTAGGCGTTCGTCGCGGGGACGATGGCTATCGCGAGCAGGGCGACTCGGAGGAAGCCCAGTTTGGTCTGTACGTCGGGGCGGCCGACGGCGCGCCAGACGGGGTTGAACGTCGCGAAGAGCGTCCGAAAGAGCCCGTAGGCGACGAGAATCTGCATGGCGAGCACCATCGGAAGCCAGTCCGCACCGAGGAACGCGCCGACGAAGGCGGGCGCGACGAGGTAGATGCCGACCGACATCGGCAGGGCGACGAACGCCGTGAGCCGGAAGGTGCTGAAGAACGCCTCGCGGAGGGCGCGCTGGTCCTCTTGGAGCTTCGAGTACGTCGAGAACATCACGCTGGAGACGACGACGGCGATTTCGGTCGCCGGCGCGTTGGAGATGCGGTAGGCGAGCTGGTAGTAGCCGAGCGAGGTCGCGGTCAGGAGCCAGCCGACGACGGCGTCGTCGCCCTGCCCGTAGAGGAACTCGACGATGGACGACCCCGTGACCCACTTCCCGTAGCCGATGAGCTCGGCGGCGTACGCCCGGTTCAGCGCGGGACGCGGGCGGTACGGGTGCAGGAAGTAGGTCGCGACCGACCGGACGCCCGCGTCCGCGAGGTAGCCGAAGATGAGCGCCCAGACCGTCGGGCTGACCGCGGCGTAGCCGAGCGCGACAACGACGTAGGCGGTCGTGCCGCTGACCCGGTAGGCGAACTCCTTGTGGAACGCGAGGTCCTTCTTGAAGTAGACCATCGCTGGGTTCCGCAGCGCGAGGAAAATCGGGACCAGGGCGATGGCGCGGATGAGGTCCCGCGCGGCCGGCTCGCCGAACAGCGAGGCGAGCGACGGGGCCGCGAAGTAGAGAATCGAACTCATCAGCAGGCCGCGGAGGAGTTCGAGCGTGAACGTCGTGTTCAGGTAGTCGTCGACGTCGTCGTCGACGCGCTGGATGAGCGCGGCGTCGATGCCGAGGTTCGTCAGGCTCAGAAGCGCCGAGATGGTGAGCAGCGCGATGCCCATCAGCCCGATGGCCTCCGGGCCGAGCAGTCGCGCGAGGACGATGAACATGACGACCTTCAGCACCCGGTCGAGGACGTTCATCGCCGACACCCACATCCCGCTTTTCACCGTCCGCTCTGCGAGGTCGCCGTCGTCGTCGCCGGGAACGAACCGGCGGCGAATCGTCCGGGCGACCGAGCGTATCCTATCTCTCATCGAAGGCACCTCTCGGGACGCCGCTTCGACGACGACCCGGCGTATTCACGAACGGTAACACTCGGCTACACATCGGCTCACGAGGCGATTAATTATTGACTCGCTACTGGATTCCGCGGGAGCCCCGGCCCCCGCGGCCGCGGGAATTAGGCGCTGTTTGACGGGACGACGGACCCGACGGCCGGACGGCGAGTGACGGCGACCGAGGGAATCGAGATGGTGAGCGACCGGACGACAACGCCCACGGACGCCGACGAGTGTGGGGGCTCCCGGAGTCGAAGCGGAAGTTGAAAGTCGCGGAGTTTTAGGCCACGCGAAAAATGATAAGAATCAGAGTATAAAATATTCGTATCGCCTAAAACCGCGCTGCAAGCGCTATATACCCCTAATTTAGGTACCCCTAATAGGACAGATTTATTATAAATAAAGCCGTACGTTCACCTGTAATATGAGCGCGCAATCACTCGAGCGACGAACCCGGAACTACCTGAGCAACAACGTCCCGCAGATTCAGGAACACGGCGGGCACTTCGAAATCGAAGACGTGGACGACGAGACGGGCGAGGTCACCATCGCAATCGGCGGGGCGTGCTCCGGATGCGGCATCGCGCCGATGACGATGAAGGCCATCAAACAGCGCATCGCCGCCGAGGTCGACGACATCTCCGAAGTGACCGTGCGACAGGCCAGCGGCCCGCGGGCCGCCGTGATGCCGTCGAAGACCGACGAGATGGACCAGATGGAGGAGTACGAGGACTACAACCCGCCGTTCTGAGCCGGTGGGGCGTCGACACCTCCCCTCGTTTTTCTGACCCGCGGGTCGAAGCGGGCGAGCGACCGAACGGAAGAGACAGCGGCGGCACCGGCCGGAGCGGCGAAATCGACGGCAGCAGCTACGGCGGCGAAAAACGAAAACTCGGACTCGGTGTCGCTACCCGGACACGTAGTAGAGGTCGGCCGCGCCGTTCGACATGACGCGGTTCACGTTCGGCTGATTCTGGACCGCGGTGAGGTTCGCCTCGGAGTAGCGGAGCTCGCGGTACGCGACCACCTCGCGGTCGTGATCGGTCTTCGAGACCATCAGATATCGCGGGCCGTCGTAGTAACTCGGCAGGTCGGTGAGTGCCTCGTCCGGCGTCGTGAAACCGAGCGCCGGCGTGGGGCTGTCGGGCAGCGCGTCGACGAAGCGGTCGGGGTTCCCGCGGATGCCCACGTACCGAATATCCTCGTCCGACATCCCGAACGCGGTGTCGTACGCTCCGATCTGCTGAGCGGGGACGTGGTTCGACGGCAGGTAGATGTACGGCGACGGGAACAGCACCATGAGCGTGAGCCCGATGACGAGCGCCAACGCGACGGGCGCGCCCGTCCTGACCGCCGCCCCGTACTTCGACCAGTACTCCGTCCCCGAGAGCCACTCGAAGGCGTAGAACAGCCCGACGCTCCCGACGACGGTCGACAGAATCATCGCGAAGCCGACGTGTCGGAAGAAGAAGTTCGTCTCCGAGATGACTCCGAGGAGGTGCGCGAAGAAGTACGGCACCAACACGACGAGGCTGAACGTCAGCGTCCGCAGGACCGACCGGCCCTGAGCCGACAGCCGCGAGAACCGCCCGAACAGGACGCCGAGGAAGACACCGAGAGTTATCAGGGCGTACACCGCGTTCACGAGGAACAGCTTCACGAACACGTCGAAGATACCGCCGCCGACGGCTGTGACGGAGCCGGTGCGCTGGGAGATGGCCGTCCCGGCCTCGGAACTTCCCGAGAGGATGCCGAGTATCCCTTCGACGAACAGGCCGCCGGTCGAAAAGCCGACCGTGTACTGCGTCAGCCAGTAGACGAACGCCGCGGCGAAGACGAGCGTCAGGCCGTACACCGGGCGCTGTTCAGCGACGGCATCCGGGGTCCGCCAGCGCTGGACGAGCTGGATGCCCGCGGCGACGGCGAACAACACGAGATAGTTGACGGCGACTTGCAGATGGTACGACACCAGCGCGACCGTCCCGATGGCGAACAAGACGGAGACGGGCGTGACGTGGCCGCGCCACCGGCTCTCGACGGCGTCGGTGCCGGAGAACTGGTGCTTGAAGAAGAGGTACAGAAGCACCAAGCCGAGGAACGACGCCATCGAGTACGGGAAGAACATGAGCTTGAAGCCGTTGAGGTTCACCGGCAGGAACAACAGCGCCGAGAACACGGCGATGAGGACCGCCCGCCGGTCGGAAACGACGAGCGAGACCAGGAGCGGGACGAACACGAGGTAGACGGCCGAGACGAAAAACACCACCAGCATCATCGCGGTAGTGATTTCGACGCCGAGGGCGGCGCTGACCATCCCCGCCGAGACGTGGCCGCTCGGGTAGACGATGTCCAGCGGCGTCAGCGTCTCGGAGACGAGCGACTTCGCCCAGCCGAGGTGCGTCAGCGAGTCGTTGAACCCGTAGAAGTGGTACGCTCGGACGAGCGGGAGGGCGGAGACCGCGGCTATCGCGAGCGCCGCCAGCGCCACCCCGCCGGCCGCGAACCGACTGTTCGGGGCGCGAACGACCACGACCAGCGCGGTCAGCACCGCCACCGCCACGCCGACCCAGAACACCGCCGGGGTCGACTGGTAAATCGAGACCTCGTACGCGCGCGCTGGCGACGTGCGAGCGACGAGGATGCCGACGGCTATCGCGAGAAATCCGACGAGGAGGAGCGTTCTCGTGAGCCGCGAATCACGTTGCGTCATCCCGTGAGAGAAGGCGAGTCGCGTAGTTTGTTATTGAGCGTGTAATCGACTCAGGCGGCGTGAGAGGTGTTCTTCCCGGTGTTTTTCTTCGGGCGTCGCGCGCCGAACAGACGAACGCCGAGGGTCCGGCCGGCACAGAGGCCCGACGAAGCCGAGCTACCGTTCGGTTCGGCGGCGTTCGACACCGCCACGCGGCCGTATAGGTGCGTGATAACAAAACCCGACGCACGCGGATATCGGACAACGATGTCACTCACAGCAGTCACGCCGCAGACCGCCGGGCGAACCGAACGCGAGGGCCGTCGATGACCGGCTTCGTCGGCGGCGCGCTCGACGCGGCGACGCTCGACGCCTGCGCGGCCGAACTCCACCGCGAAGACTGGTACGAGTCGGCGGCGCGGTCGACCGGCCGCTTCGGCGTCTCGGTGCTCCACCACGGCGCGAGAGACCCCGAGGGCTGTACCGTCTGGGAGGACGGCCCGCGCGTGGGAGCGATATACGGCGCGGTGACGAACCTCGACGAACTCGAACTCGACGTAGACGGGCTGTTCGAGCGACTGTTCGAGGAGCCGCACGCGCTCCTCCCCGAACTCGACGGCTCGTTCCTCGTCGTCGGCGTCGACGGCGACGACGAGCGCGTCGTGCTCGCCAGCGACAAACTCGGGACGCGACAGTGCTTCTACGTCGCGGGCGAGCCGTTCGCCTTCGGGACCGAAGTCGGCGCGCTGACGACCCTCCTCGACGACCCGCAGGTCGACGAACGCGCCATCAGCGACCTGCTCATGATCGGGCACGTCTGGGGCGACAAGACGCTCGTGCAGGGCGTGAAGTTCCTCCCCTCGGGGACCGTCCTCGACTACCGGGCCGACGCGGGGCCCGAGCTCGACACCTACTGGCATCACACGTTCGAACAGAGCCCCGACGACTCCTACCTCGACGACCTCACCGCGGCCTATCAGGACGTCATCGCCGACATGGCCGACACGATAGACGGCGACATCGGCCTGTGGCTCTCCGGCGGCCTCGACAGTCGCTCGATGGCCGGGGAGCTCAGCCGCTACCACGACCTCACGACCTACACCTACGACTCGAACCCCGCGAACGGGAGCAACCTCGAACTCGCCGCGAAGGTTTCTGCGGTGCTCGGCCTCGAAAACCGGCGCGTGCCGGTCGAGTCCGACGCCCTCGTCGACTCGCTCGACAAATCGGTCCAACTGACCAGCGGGATGGTCGGTCTCTCCACGTTCGTCAACCTCGCGAACGTGTTCAACATCGAGGACATGCCCGACGTGCTCATCGAGGGCTGCGGACAGGGCGGGATGATGGGCGACGGCATCGGCCGAGCCGCCGTCGAGGGGAGCAAGTCGCCCGAGGCGGCGCTCTACCGCGCGAAACACCGCATCGACGTGGACGACGCCCGCCGGCTCCTGCGGACGGAGTTCGACCCGATGACGACCTACCGAGAGGAGGTTCGCAAGAGCGACCAGCCGGACCTCTTCAGCACCGCGATGGACTGCTACTACCGCAACTACTTCCCGCGGTGCGACTTCGCCAGCAACCCCATCGCCGAGAGCCAGGCCGGCACCCGAGTCCCGTTCAGCGACACCGAGTTCCTCGAAGCCGTGACGCGGATGCCGCTGTCGCACCGCGTCGGCTCGATTCCACTCACCAACGGGAAGGTTCCCGCCGGAACGGCCTACCCGAAGGTCGAACTGGTCCGCCGCCTCGACAGCCGACTCGCGGCCATCCCCTACGAACGGACGAAAGTGCCGCCGGCGCGCCCGATGTGGCAACACGCCGCCGGCTTCGTCGTCGGCACCTCCGTCGACCGCATCCGCGAGCGCCTCGTCGGTGACGTCCACACCTACGGCGGCCGCTCCACCATCGGCGACTGGTACCGGACGAACCGCGCGCTCCGCGAGCGCATCGACGACCTACTCGACTCCGCGTGCGAGCGTCCGTACTTCGACGCCGCCGAAATTCGTCGCCTCCAACGCGAGGAACGCACGGGCGAAGCCGAACACATGAGCGCCATCTCCGGCATCATCACCGGCGAACTCTGGGTCCGCAAGTATATCGACCGCGAAGATCGCGGCGTCGAGGAGGGTTCCGTCGGTGCGGCGGAAGCCGAAGACGCGCCGCAACCGGCCGACTGAGTTACTCGAACCACTCGATGGACTGTCCAGTCGTGTGGAACTGAGATTCGTTTCCGTCGACCCCCGGGGGAGCGAGGACTACTGAGGGTCGACGGAAACGTTCTTTTGAATTCGGTTCGTACGCGACGTTACGCCCGTGATTTCGGGACGGTTTCAGACGAACCCTTGTGGGATTGAAGCGAGGAGCTTGTCCTTGATGTAGAGTCCCGCGCCGGGTTTCAGACGAACCCTTGTGGGATTGAAGCGACGCGTGCGTGGCCGATGTCGAAGACTGGGACAATAGTTTCAGACGAACCCTTGTGGGATTGAAGCCGCTTTGAAAATAGCTACCGGCGGCCACCACGCGCGTTTCAGACGAACCCTTGTGGGATTGAAGCNGTTTCAGACGAACCCTTGTGGGATTGAAGCCGCTTTGAAAATAGCTACCGGCGGCCACCACGCGCGTTTCAGACGAACCCTTGTGGGATTGAAGCTTCGGCATTAGTCGCCGCCCCCACAGTCAACGTCAGTTTCAGACGAACCCTTGTGGGATTGAAGCGCCGTACTTTGCCGCCTCGGCCGACAGCGTCACCAGTTTCAGACGAACCCTTGTGGGATTGAAGCATTCGGGATGGAACTGGACACCTCGGGGCTTTCACGTTTCAGACGAACCCTTGTGGGATTGAAGCTCTGTGCCGAGAGCAGTATTTACATTCCGAGAGTGTTTCAGACGAACCCTTGTGGGATTGAAGCCTGCAGCTCGTTGAACAGTTCTATACGGCCGCCCGTTTCAGACGAACCCTTGTGGGATTGAAGCGATCGCGGCAACACGCCAATCGGGAACTACCTCGACAGTTTCAGACGAACCCTTGTGGGATTGAAGCTATTTCTTCGCCGTACTGTTCATCTTCCTCGCGGGTGTTTCAGACGAACCCTTGTGGGATTGAAGCTTTTTTACTGCATCAGAACCGTAGGTCGGGTGAACGTTGTTTCAGACGAACCCTTGTGGGATTGAAGCGGACAGCCCATGCGCCCACACCCAGCCGGGCGGTCCGAGTTTCAGACGAACCCTTGTGGGATTGAAGCGGCTTCGTCAAGAGACGGAACACGATGTTGACGCGTGTTTCAGACGAACCCTTGTGGGATTGAAGCCACGGCGGCCGTCTCGGTCACGTACAATAGTCAATGTTTCAGACGAACCCTTGTGGGATTGAAGCGACTCGGCAGAGGAGGCGTTCGAGCGCGAGGCTGGCGTTTCAGACGAACCCTTGTGGGATTGAAGCAGCTTGACGCGGACGCCGACCTGGTAGTCGTCGCCCGTTTCAGACGAACCCTTGTGGGATTGAAGCGGCCATGTGTCGGTGTCCGGGTCGTACTGCCGGAGTGTTTCAGACGAACCCTTGTGGGATTGAAGCAGCGTCGAGTTGGCGGCCGAGATGACCGCGGTGCCGGCGTTTCAGACGAACCCTTGTGGGATTGAAGCACGAGCTCGAAGACGAGCAGTCAGCCCCGGACACCGTTTCAGACGAACCCTTGTGGGATTGAAGCAGAGAAAACCATCCAACGAAAACAATCACCCGAACAGTCAATTCTAATTTCAATTATTGCGGACCCGTCAAATGACGGGAATAACTTTATGTCGAGTAGCCAACAACCGTGGAGACAGCAATGAGTACACAAGGAGGCGTCGGGTAACGGTGCGGATTATGGCTCACTTATCAGCGCGTTCCGACGCCGCGTATCAGAACGATTACCATCACAAGATTCGCGGGCGAATCTGGAACGCGCTCGACGGGACGGTCTACGGAGAACGACACGATTCCGGCGAGCCGCCGGGATTCGCCTACTCGAATCCGTTTCCGCCTCGAAATATGCGGGAAGGTGACGACCGGAAGTTGCTGGTCGCGTCTCCCGACGAGGAACTACTCGCGAACGTGGCGGCGAATCTGCTCGACGACCGAGAGTTCAACGTCGGTGAGATGCCGTTTCACGTCGACGAGGTAACATCCCTCGAACCCGACGTGGGCGAGCCAGGGACCAGGGGGACGCTCGAAACCGGGACCGGGCTCCTCATTCGAATCCCGCCGTGGCGGTGCGACGAGTACGGAATCGACCATCCCGGTGGCGATACCGCGACGTTCTGGCGGCCGGAACACACCACGGCCCCACTTCGAGAGCAGTTGGAGGCGAACCTCGACCAGAAACACGACCGATTCGCTCACGACCATCTCCCCGGACCGAGCGAGGTCTCGGGCGAGTTGTTCGACGGCTACGAGCTATTGAAGACCTTCGCACTTCCGTTGACCGTGACCGAGGGACAAGAGATGACCTACGTCCTGAGCAAGTGGAAGTTCGAATACACCGTTCGAGACGACGACCACCGGAGACATCTGAACCTCGCGCTCGACTGCGGGCTGGGAGAGCGAAACTCGCTCGGACTCGGATTCATGAACGTTGCAGAGCGAACTCGTCCGGGTGAGACGATGGGAGAGGAGCGCGATGCTTTCGCCTAGCGAGTTTCGCGACCGATATCCAGAAGACGAGTTGGTCGACGAGCTCCCGGATTCACCGGTCGGCTCGCTCCGCGATTTGCAGTACCTCTACGGGAAACTCTACACGCTCGCCACGACGGGTGGCGGAGAGTACGCCCCGTATCTCACACCGGATGCGGCACGGGACCTCGTAGACACGGACGACAGTCTCATCGTCGTTCGCGTCGATCTCTCGAGAGACGAACCACAGTTAGCCGACGATGCCCGTGGGCCAGTACTGGTGACGCGGTACACGGAAGACCTGATTCAACAGGTAGGACACTCAAAATACCCGGCTGCGCGCGGAATCGACCACAGTATCACCCATCAAGCCGGACGAAACAGCGACCCCGAAAAGCTCGCGCGATACGCCAAAGAACGGCTCACGAAATGGGCGACCGACGACGTCGTCGCGACTGCTGCCAGTGAACACCCGGACGGCTGGGTTATCGACCGTCTCGCTGAGCTTGGAACACGGGACGCTGCGCTCGAAGCCATCGAAGAAGCGGTCGTTCGAGCGTTAGGTGGTGAATCTGCAACCGCGCTGTTGACGGTCCAAGTAAAGACCGAACGAGATGGCGACTATCGATGGCCCGGCGACATCGCCGCGTTCAACGAGGCGATGCGCCAACGCAAACTATCGAAACTCGTCACGAAGAACAAGGCCGACGACTCATCGGGAGATGCGACCGATATCGTAACCGGGCGACCCTCCCGAACGGTTGGAACCGCGGAAGATCCACAGAACTACTTCCTTGGCAAGCAACTCGAAAAGTTCCCGGGGCTGGATATCGAAAACGCGTGGCGTGCCCACCCAATCTCGGAGGACGCCGCAGTAACGGTGATGAACGCCGAGGCGTTCGTCGAGGCGTGTACGTATCGGACGTTCGGTGCGAAAGTGTACTATCTGCCGTATTTCTTCGGACGGCTGACGCCAGAGCGAGTGTATCGCCTCTACGAGATGCTGTTTAGTGCAGTCGAAGACGGCGGTGACGCGACACCAATCGAGCAGGCGTACATGGAGGAACGAGAACTCGACGACGCCGACACGAGGCTCCGGTTCTACGTCTCGGCGGTCATGCCACACCAGATGTCCAGGTATGACGTCTTCGGTGAAACGCTGAACGGCCGCTTACACTATCCGAAAGAACTCGCGTTCACCCACAATCGATTCGTCCGAGACGCGTCCGCGTTCAACTCGGACACCGACTGGACGGCACCACTCCCGAAAAACGACAAGTGGGGGCTGCTGTCGGTGAACGACGACCAACTCCACGCGGTTTCGACAGGGTGGTACTTCTATCAGACGTTCGCAGAGCGGGACGACGCCGAAGCGGACGCGGACGACCCGCGAATCGAAGCGCTCGTGAGCGTACTGAGCGGAGACGCGATAGCCGTCGACGTGCTGCTCGAAGAGTACGTCACCCGAATCATCGACGGGGAGTCAGACGACGACTTCGAGGGGTTTCCGTCGTTTCTGGTCGCCAGCCAGTTTGCACAGCTCTGTGCGCTCGCCGATGGCGAACTCGAACTGTTGAAGACGAACGACCCCGCGAAAATCCGGATTACCCGCGAACCGACCTACGGGAGATTGACGATGCCAACACTAGACGAAATCCTTATCGCCGACGGGGGCTCCCCCGCCGAACAGAAACTCGAATCGTTCATCAACGAGACGCCCGCGCTCTCGCCGGCACACGACGACGACGAAGACTCCGTGACCAGCGAGCGCCGGGGGGCGTTCCTTCTCGGTGCGCTCGTCGGAGACATCGGAAGTTACCAGGAGTACTCCGAGGACCGGTCCACGACGCTCGTCGACCAGTACCCGGTCAAGTCAATCACGCGAGCGCGAATCAAGAAAGTCACTCAGGAGACCGTCGCCAAGACCCTGACTTACACGCGCCAAGAAAAAAAGAAAGGAAAGAGCTACCCAGGGACGAAAGCCGAGCACATCGTCGACCGACTCCGAGAGACGGTTCTCGACCCCGACCCCGACGACTGGCAAATCGACACCGACGACCTCCGCTTCTACTACGCCCTCGGCGTGACCTACGGCATGAACGACCATCCCGACTGGAACCAACAGAGCAGCGACGCGAACGACGAACTCCCCGCCGACGAGGAATACTAAGATGTCAGACACGAACGACGCCGTCACGAACCGCTCGGAAATCGTCTTCCTGTACGACGCGGTCGACGCGAATCCGAACGGGAATCCGCTCAGCGGCTCTAACCGGCCGCGAATCGACCCGCAGACCCAACAGGCCATCGTCACCGACGTTCGGCTGAAACGCTATCTCCGCGACCAGTTGGACGACGACGGTCACGGCGTCTACATCAGGAACGTCCAGCGCGAGGGGAACCAGTACACGCGGGGTAAACTCCTCGAAGACCGCCTCAAAGACGTCGAACCGGACGAATACGATCTCGACGATGGCGACGAAGCAGAGCGGTTCCGAAACGACGTGTTCGGCGGGTTCCTCGACAACAGCGTCGACGTTCGATACTTCGGCGCGACGATGTCCGTCGATACCGACGACGTGTACGCAAAGCACCTCCCCGACCACTTCACCGGCCCCGTGCAGTTCTCGCCGGGGAAGTCGATGCACGCGGTCAACGAAAACGAGGAGTACGACAGTCTCACGAGCGTTATCGCCACGCAGGATAACAAACAGCAGGGAGGGTTCGACCTCGACGACCACCGGATACAGTACGGACTCATCCGGTTCCACGGACTCGTCGACGAACACGGTGCCGCCGACACGAACCTCACCGTCGGCGACGTCGAGCGACTCGACACGCTCTGTTGGCGAGCCATCAAGAATCAGACCATAAGCCGAAGCAAAGTCGGTCAGGAACCGCGGCTCTACTGCCGCGTCGAGTACGCCGACGAGAGTTTCCACCTCGGCGGTCTCGACAGGGACCTCGTCCTCGACGACGACCGTTCCAAGCCGGACGAGGAACTCCGAACGGTTCGGGACCTCACCCTCGAAATCGACGGATTCATCGACCGACTGGCGGCCGCGAGTGCCCGGATTAACCGGATTCGAATCGTCGCGAGCGATATCCTCGACATCTCGTACGACGGAGACGTGGGGAGTTCCGAGCTCCTGTACGGGGCGCTTCGCGAGGCCGTGGGCGACGACGCCGTCGAGGTCGTCGACGTCTACGAGGAACACACCGAGACGCTTCCGACTGGCGACGCCGCATAAGATGGAACAGGAATCGTTGGACGAGTGGGTCGGTGACGACGGCGGGCGTCCGGACCGCTGTCTGTCGTTCACTGTCAGCGGTCCGTGGGGGCACTTCCGGCGGGTCGAGGGGAACGTCGTCAAGCAGACGTACCGCATCATCCCGCGGACGACAGTGGCCGGACTGCTCGCGGCCGTGCTCGGAATCGAACGCGACGGTTACTACGACCTGTTCGCACCCGATTCGTCGGAGATTGCAATCGAGCCAGTTCGGGCGGTTCGAACGCTCAATATGCCGATGAACACGCTGTCGACCGCGGGCGGGAACTTACAGTCGCTCAACGGTCGCGGGAAAATCAGCGTGAAGCTACCGAATCCGACGGCGCTCCGCCAACAACACAACTACGAGGTGCTCGTCGAACCCGCCTACCGAGTCGACGTATGGCTCGCAGAAACCGCTCGGTACAGAGAGCTCCGAGAGCTACTGGAAGCCGGGAAGTCACACTACGTTCCGAGCCTCGGTCTGTCGGAACACCTCGCAGAAATCGACTATCACGGCGAGTTCGATATCGAGTCAGGCTCCGAAGCCGGCCGAGTCGAAGTAGACTCCGCTGTTCCGAACGCGGTGGACGATGTTGTGCTGCGGGAAGGGACGCGGTGCCAGGTGGAAGAATCACCCGCGTTTATGCAAGCGGACGCCGGTGGCCGAACGACGACGGAGTTCACGACGTACGCGTACAACCCTGACGCGGAACCGCTGGTCATCGACGGTGTTGACAGCGTCGAGGTCGACGGCCGGAACGTGGTGTTCGTCTGATGACGGAGCGGTACTCTCACCCGCCGAACGACGTTCACGACGGCGTTCCGCTGGTCGACCATCTCGAGGATGTCGCCGGACGTGTCGGATACATCGTTCCGGGCGACGCGAAGACGCCGGCCGACGAACCGCTCCGAGCGGTCGTCGAAACGCTCGCATACGTGCACGACTTCGGAAAGGCAACGACGTACTTTCAGGACTACCTGTTACGGTCGAGCGAACCGAGATACGAGCAGTACCGCTACCACGCGCCGCTCGGCTCGTTCGCCGCGTACTACGCGCTCAGCGCCCAGAATTTCGACTCGGAGACCTGTCTCGCCGGCTTCGTCGCGGTCGCAAAACACCACGGTCGGCTCCCCGACGTTGCGGCGTACGTCTTCAGTCGGGCGAACCGCCGCGAGAACGTTTCGCGGGGGAACCAAAACGCCGCCGAGATGCAACAGGTGGCGATTGCGAAGCAGCTCAAAGACATCGACGAGCACGTGCCGGAGCTCGCACGAGAGGTGTTCCAGAGCGCGACCGTCGGGGAGGGGTCATGGTCGTCGTTCCGGAGTTCGTTCAGGGAACTCCTGACGGAAGTCAGAAAATCGACGGGGTCGAGCGCAACGACGATTAACCGTGAAACGCTCTCAGAGCGCTGTTACGGGCTTGTGCTAGAGTGTTGGGGGTCGCTGGTCCTCGCTGACAAAACGAGCGCCGCGGCGGCCGCGAGCGGTTCCGACGCGTCCGCGGGAACCTACGACGCAGAGAAGCCAACGTTCGAGCGGCTCGACGAGTACATCGAGTCGATAGAGCGAACCGCCGACTCCGACCAACACGGGAACCGGGGCGAGCGATTGAATTTCCTCCGAGGGAAAGCGAGAGCGTCAGTTCTGTCGAACGTCGAATCGTTCGCCGACGCCGACGGTGGGGTCGGAACGGTAACGCTTCCAACCGGGATGGGGAAGACGCTTACCGGCCTGACAGCTGCTCTCAGCGTTCGTGACCGGCTCGGTCAGAAGCGCGTGATTTACGCGCTCCCGTTTACGAGCATCATTGACCAAGTCGTCGCCGAGGTCGAAAAGATATATCAAGTCGATACGACCGGGCGGTTGCTGACCGCGCACCATCATCTTTCGGAGGCGACAATCGTCGATGAAAGCGACGAGAGTGCCGACGAAGCGGACGCGAACGACGACATCGCCGGGATGCTGGCGGAGAGTTGGCGCGCCGGGATGACGGTGACGACGTTCGTCCAACTGTTCGAAAGCCTCGCCGGACCGGCCAACAGACAGTCGATGAAGCTCCCCGCCCTCCGGAACAGCGTCGTCGTGCTGGACGAACCGCAGAGTCTCCCGTTGGACTGGTGGAAGTTGGTTCCGCGGCTCGTGAGAATGCTCACCGAGCAGTACGGTGCGACGGTTATCGCCATGACCGCCACGCAACCGCAATTATTCGATGACGCGACTGAGCTGGTCTCCGCACCCGAAACGTACTTCGAAGCGACAGAACGCGTCCGGTACGAACTGGACGACTCAGCGACTCGGTATATCGACTCACGAGAAGAACCGAAATCGTATGCCGAGGCGGCAAGTGAGATAGTCGACGGGAGTGCCGGAGCCAATGGGACCAGAAGCGACGAGGCTGGTGAAACGGAGTCGGTACTCGCAATCTGCAACACGATCGACAGTGCACAAGCGCTGACGACGCACGTCACCGAGGCCCTGTCAGACGCGATGTCAGTCGGGTCGGTCTACGCCGACGTGCTCGAAAGCACCGACCGAGATAGTACGGGCATAGAGGTGGCGACAGTCGCAGAGCGGGTCGCCGACGCCGGAGGGCGGCCAGTCCTCCACCTCTCCACTCGATTACGTCCGGTCGACCGACTTCGGCTCATCGAGACCGCGAAACTGCTCACCGAACGAGGATGCTCGCTCGTCGTGGTTTCGACCCAGCTCGTCGAAGCCGGCGTCGACATCAGTTTCGACCGCGTCTGCCGAGACCTCGCACCCATAGACAACATCGTCCAAGCCGCCGGACGTTGCAACCGTTCGTTCGAGAGGGACCGCGGTCGCGTCGTCATCTGGTGGCTCGAAGCGCCTGACGAACAGACGAAGACGCCGTCGGAAGCGGTGTACAACCGAGGAACGGCGCTACTCCCCGTTGCGACCGAGACGCTCGACGATATCGGTGGGGGCGAAGGCACGATTCCGGAAGCGGAGGTTTCGAAAACGGCCGTCGAAGAGTACTACCGTCGACTCCACGACGAGAAGAACGTCGGAAAAGACGCATACGTCGAGTACGTGAACCACGCGAGAGCGGACGATCTCGCGGAGTTGTCGCTGATCGAAAAGCGGCGGAGCGTGGAGGTCGTCGTCTGTCGGACCGCCACTGAACGAAAACGAGTCGAAGCCGCCAGAGCCGCGTGGCGGGACTACGAGTTCGAGCGGGTACGCCAACTTATTGATAGTCTAAAGGAAGCGACCGTGTCGATTCCGATATATCGGAGCGATTCGGAGGAGGCACAGGCACTCAGCGGCTTAGCGCGTATTCACGAAGACACTGAAACGCGGTGGATCGACACGAGAGACAGCCGGCACGACAGTTACTTCGATTCGACGACCGGACTGGTCGCAGAGAGTAGCGTCGACAACCGGATATTATGACGACGAGCGATCCGGTCGACCGGCTGCTCGCGACCGCACGGGGAGCGCCCGTCGCCGAGCCGTTTCGCGTCACCGGAGTGATGATGCAGTACTACTACGTCTGCGAGCGGGAGCTCTGGTTCGAAAGCCGGAGCCTCGAAATCGACCGCGAGAACACGACCGTCGTGAGAGGAACTCGGGTCGACGAGACCGCGTACGACGAAAAACGGGAGAGCCTCCGCCTCGGAATGATCTCACTGGACTTGCTCGACGACGGTCGAGTCGTCGAAGTCAAACCCTCGTCGGCGCTCACCGAGCCCGCCGAAATGCAACTGTCGTACTACCTGTGGTATCTCGACAGAGTCGCCGGCGTTCGTCGTGATGGCGTCCTCGCCCACCCGCGAGAGCGCCGCCGGCAGTCGGTCGAGCTCACGGAAGAACGAGCGAAAAAAGTCGAGTCGTCGATTCGTGCGATTCACGAACTCGTACGCCGACCTTCGCCGCCGCCCGCCGAGCGAAAGCCCTTCTGCGAGTCGTGTGCGTACCACGACTTCTGCTGGTGTTGACAATGGACAGGAACTATCACGTATTCTCCGACGGTCGACTCGAACGAAGCGACGACACGCTCAGGCTCGTCACCGAAGCCGGCGACAAGAAGTACGTCCCGATAGAGAACGCGGAGGCGTTCTTCTTGCACGGACAAATCGACTTCAACACCCGACTGATGTCGTTTCTCAATCAGCGCACGGTCGCACTCCACGTCTTCGGCTGGGAGGATTACTACGCGGGCTCGGTGATGCCGAAGCGCGGGCAGACCTCCGGTCGAACGGTCGTCGAGCAAGTCCGTGCGTACGAGGACACCGACCACAGGCGGCGGCTCGCGGCGGCAATGGTCTCGGCGAGCATCCACAATATGCGGACGAACGTCGTCTACTACAACAACCGGAATCGAGGGTTAGAGGCTGAGATTGGCGATTTGGACGCCGCGTCGGCGCGCGTCGACCAGACGCGTCCGATTGACGAACTCATGGGCGTGGAAGCGACTGCCAGAAAGGCGTACTACCGGAGTTTCAATCGAATTCTCCCCGACGAGTTCCGGTTGGAACGCCGGGAATACAACCCGCCGCCGAACGAGATCAACAGCCTGATTTCGTTCGGCAACGCGCTCGTCTACGCCAACTGCGTCACGGCGATTCGCGCGACTGCGCTCGACCCAGCGATCAGCTATCTCCACGAACCCGGAGAGCGTCGCTACTCGTTATCGCTCGATCTCGCCGACCTGTTCAAACCCGTCCTCGCTGATCGGGTGCTGTTTCGACTCATCAACAGAAATCAGATTACGCCGGACGATTTCGAGACTGAACTCGGGTCCTGCCTTCTCAACGAAGGAGGTCGACAGACGTACACGAAAGCGTTCGAAGAGACGCTTGAGCGTACCGTCGACCATCCGAAACTCAATCGCAAGGTGAGCTACCAGTACCTGATGCGACTCGAAGCGTACAAACTGAAGAAGCATCTGTTGGCCGGCGAAGAGTACGAACCCTTCGAACGGTGGTGGTAAGATGTACGTCGTGATGGTGTACGACCTCGAAGCCGAACGGACGCACAAAGCGCTCAAACTTGGGCGGCGCTATCTGACGCACGTTCAGAACTCCGTGCTCGAAGGCGAGATTTCAGAAGGTGACTTAGCGACGCTTCGAAACGAGGTCGAAGACCTGTTGAAGCCGGGTGAGTCAACGATCATCTACGAACTGTCCTCGGATACACTTCTCGACCGCTCGGTCTACGGCGATGACCCGACCGACGAGAAACGCTTCCTCTGACTTCCGTCGACCCCCCGGTCGACTCGGGTTACTGAAGGTCGACGGAACTTCTTTATCATAGTCTTCCTTCAGAGGGTCTGTGTCCGTGATATCGGGCATGGTTTCAGACGAACCCTTGTTGGGTTGAAGCATGTTGACTCCTTCCTTGAAGTCCTCGGGAACCGGTTTCAGACGAACCCTTGTTGGGTTGAAGCAATTTCGATGTCTTCTATGGCACTTGCCATACAAGTGTTTCAGACGAACCCTTGTTGGGTTGAAGCTACACACGACCATGTCACTAACCACAGAGCCGGAGTTTCAGACGAACCCTTGTTGGGTTGAAGCCCTGCCTGTTTGAACGGTCGGTGTAGCCCGTGTTGTGTTTCAGACGAACCCTTGTTGGGTTGAAGCAGTCGCGGGGTTCTGACCGATGATACTGCCGATGGCCGTTTCAGACGAACCCTTGTTGGGTTGAAGCGGCTACTCTGCCTCGCTCGGGTGTTCGAGCGAGTGTTTCAGACGAACCCTTGTTGGGTTGAAGCGGGAAGTGCCGTGAGGTAGAGTTGCGTAGTCATGGTCGTTTCAGACGAACCCTTGTTGGGTTGAAGCCACCACCTCGGGGTTATGGTCGGCAAGGACGAGTCGTTTCAGACGAACCCTTGTTGGGTTGAAGCTCGTCGTACTCACCGAGAACTCTGACGACCCGCCCGCGTTTCAGACGAACCCTTGTTGGGTTGAAGCGGCTACCATCGACAAGTTAGAGGAAGACCATGACTGGTTTCAGACGAACCCTTGTTGGGTTGAAGCGCCTATTTTTCGCCGCCGATTAGACATACTGGTCCAGTTTCAGACGAACCCTTGTTGGGTTGAAGCGCTCAGTACGGTGTGAGCACTTCCGAGAATCGACTACTGTTTCAGACGAACCCTTGTTGGGTTGAAGCGAAGTAACCTCTACTCCGCTGTTTCTACACCCCCAGTTTCAGACGAACCCTTGTTGGGTTGAAGCCGGTGGATGTACCTCCACGGCGGCCTGCTCTCGTGTTTCAGACGAACCCTTGTTGGGTTGAAGCGTCCCCATGAGGCCCTCCCCGGTCTCGCCTTGGTAGTTTCAGACGAACCCTTGTTGGGTTGAAGCATGGCGTCCTCTCTCGCGTCGAGGAACACGAAAAGCAGTTTCAGACGAACCCTTGTTGGGTTGAAGCAACTTTGAGGGGGAATTCCCCGAAGACCCCGGAACCGTTTCAGACGAACCCTTGTTGGGTTGAAGCCCCGCGTCCAGCGTCTCCCCAATATTTGTAAACCGTGTTTCAGACGAACCCTTGTTGGGTTGAAGCTCCCCCCGACGAGACGCGGGCGCGAATGTCGTAGCGTTTCAGACGAACCCTTGTTGGGTTGAAGCAGCGCGGTTGCACTGTCCCTCTAACCACACGACACGGGTTTCAGACGAACCCTTGTTGGGTTGAAGCGACCGAACGGTCGTCCATGGTCGCGGTTGCTTTTACCGTTTCAGACGAACCCTTGTTGGGTTGAAGCATTGTCAATCCGGATTGAGTCGTGTGCCGCAAGCGGTTTCAGACGAACCCTTGTTGGGTTGAAGCTCTGGGCCGTTGTTGCTGCATCGGAGTCGTTGACGTGTTTCAGACGAACCCTTGTTGGGTTGAAGCGGGAACATCGAAGAACCGGGCAGTCGGACGCTTCCCTGTTTCAGACGAACCCTTGTTGGGTTGAAGCTGCGACTGCACCGAAGACCCGTCGCGGGCAGTCATCTCGTTTCAGACGAACCCTTGTTGGGTTGAAGCGCGTGGGTCCGGAGAGTCGCCTCGCCGCGGCTCTCCAGTTTCAGACGAACCCTTGTTGGGTTGAAGCTGACACGCCTGTTGCGACCTGTGCGGACAGGTAGCGTTTCAGACGAACCCTTGTTGGGTTGAAGCCGCGCAACCCTCTCGCGGCTCGACTCGGACGACTCGTTTCAGACGAACCCTTGTTGGGTTGAAGCTCTCGTCGACGAGCTCTGTTTTTCCACCCTTCCACCAGTTTCAGACGAACCCTTGTTGGGTTGAAGCGACTCTAACCTCTGCGACGGCTTGTTTGAGGGCCTGGTTTCAGACGAGCCCTTGTTGGGTTGAAGCATCAAGCGCCACATCGACCGGCAGGGGACAGACGTGTTTCAGACGAACCCTTGTTGGGTTGAAGCGAGTCTTTCGCTGTTTTCTTGGCTTCTTCATTGTGTTTCAGACGAGCCCGTGTGGGATTAAATCGGAGAGTCATTAAGACGAAAGCGCGTGAAAGAAACAGACACGGGCGCTACGCCGCCTCGGCGTACATCGCCACCAACTCGTCCGCGTTCGACTGCCACGAGTAGCGCGCTTCGATGACCGCCCGGTTCGTCCGACCCATGCGGACGGCCTCCGTGGGGTCGGAGACGAGTCGGGCGAGCGCGCGAGCCAGTTCCTCGGCGTCGCCGGGCGTGACGAGAATCCCGCGGTCGTCGGTGATGACCTCGGGGATGCTCCCGACGGGCGTGGTCACGATGGCGTTGCCGCCGGCCATGCCTTCGAGCATGGCGATCGGAAGCCCCTCCGCGTAGGTCGGGAGGACGAACACGGTCCCGCGGCTGATGAGGTCGCGCTTGTCTTCCTCGGAGAGAAATCCGAGGTACGAGACGTTGTCGTGGGCGGCGGCGACCGCCTCGGCGCGGTCGGCGTGGGGGCCGCGGCCGCCGATGCTCACTTCGAAGTCGAGGCCGGGCGTGGATTCGAGTCTCTCGACGGCGTCGAGGAACTCGCGGATGCCTTTGCGCTCGATGAGGTTCGAGACGAAGACGAGGTGGACGGGGTCGGTCGGGTACGTCGGGTCGTACTCCGCGGGTTCGACGGCGTTGGCCATGACGTGGACTTTCTCCTCGCCGGCGAGTCGGGAGACGAGGCCGCGCCAGTACTCCGAGAGGACGACCACGTCGTCGACGGCGTCGAAGACGAGCGACTGGAGTCGGCGGACGACCCGCGAGTCGGTGGCGAGGAAGTCGTCGAACGACGAGCCGTGGATGTGGAGGACGACGGGGACGCCCCAGACGAACTTCGAAAACAGGGCGAAGAACGCCGCGCGGTAGAACGAGTAGGTGTGCGACGAGTGGACGTGGACGATGTCCGGGCGTCGCTGGAAGGGAAACAGGGCGACGGCGACGAGCGACGAGAGGAGCATCCGCGCGGCGAGTTCGAGCCCCTCGCCCTTCGGCGCGGTGTAGCGGGTGTAGACGCGCACGTCCATCCGGTCTTCGAGGTAGCGACGCTGTTCGGTGATGTAGCGGTCGATGCCGCCGGTGCCTTTCGGGCCGACGATGAGGAGTGTTTGCTTGGGTGTCATGGGTTGAGTTTGGGGTCGCAGTCGAGGAGTCGCGGACCGAGTCACGGGACGCGGCGCGGACGCGAGGTGAGGTGAGGTGAGACGCGTCGAGACGGGCGCGAGCGCGACGGTC
The DNA here is from genome assembly GCF_000336975.1 of Haloferax sp. ATCC BAA-644. Classification (NCBI taxonomy): domain Archaea; kingdom Methanobacteriati; phylum Methanobacteriota; class Halobacteria; order Halobacteriales; family Haloferacaceae; genus Haloferax; species Haloferax sp. ATCC BAA-644. Next base: position 209,317 of record NZ_AOLF01000001.1, on the reverse strand, counting down.
ACTGCGGGAAAATTCGGTGGTTCGGCGGTTAGTTATGGGTCGATTGAACGACCGCGGAGAGGCGAGGAACGCGCGGAGGGAGACCGACTACGCCGGCATGGTGTGTCGCGTCAGCGAGTCGACCGTCTCGACGGAGCCGTAGTTCAGCGCCACCTGAACGATGACCTCGGTGAGGTTGACTTTGTCCGCGAGGAACGCGTCGCGCTTTGCGGCCCAGCGGGCCTTCGCGCCGTCGTCGGCGAGGAGTTCGTCGGCGCGGGCCAGCACGTCGTCGAACGATTTGAGGTTGGAGATGAGCCCCCGCCGTTCGAGTTCGACGAAGTTGCCCATGTCGTCGTCGCCGACGAAGGAGTTCGACCGGATGGCGGGCGTCCCGAGGAGCGCCGCCTCGGTGACCATGGTCTGGGTGTCGGCGACGAGCAGGCTCGCCTCCGAGAGCACGTCGTGGACGAGCGCGGGGTGGAAGTCGAACGGGCGGGTGTCGAGGTCGCCGTCGCGGCGCTCCTCGCTCTCGTCGAGGACGAAGACGGTCGCGCGCTCGCCCAGCAGCTCGATGAGTTCGCGGCGGCGCTCGGGCGTGAAGCCGCCGTGGCCAACGTCGTGGTGCGAGCCGAACGCGTTGAACCGGACGACGACGAACTTCTCGTCGGGGTCGAGGCCGAGTTCGGCCCGGATGTCCACCGAGGGCTCGTACACGTCGGGGTGGAGATACGCCGTTTCTTTGAACCCGCGGAACTGGTAGTGGTTGTCCGCGAGGTCCTTCCCGAAGGTGTGGGGCGTCAGAATCGCCTTGGCGAACGGCCGGGAGACGACGTGGTCCAGCGAGGTCGGCTCGGAGTCGAGGAGGAGAATCACGGGCGTCCGCGAGACGGCCCCGGCGTGGGCCGCGTAGCCGCCCATTCCGAAGATGAGGTCCGGCTTGAACCGCCGCACGGCCCGGAAGATGTTGACGTAGTGGAACGGGAGCGACTTGAAAAGCGAGTACTTGGTCGTCCCGCAGGAGCCGTAAATCTCGTGCGGGAGGTCGTAGTACTCGAGGAGGTCCGTGGTACAGCCGTAGTCGCGGCCGAGGACGAGCACGTCGTGACCCATCGCCTGAAGCTCTCTGACGGCGTACTTGTAGAGGTGAACGTGCGCGGGCGTGTTGGTGAAGAACAGGTATCGCATACTCTCTGGAAGTTCCACGCGCCGCGCGGGAGTAGTTATACGGCGTCTACCCGTCGCAGTCGGTCGAAGAGACGCCGAGTCGCCGCCGCGACGACCGACCCGAGGCCGTTACGATCGCCATAACAAAACCCGGACGAGCACTCGGGTTCCCTGACCGGGCGCTCGCGCGCCGTTTCGCCCGTCTGCATCGACGCGGACGGGCAGTCCACTCCCCGACGCGGACAGCATCCCCGCCCTCCAAACCGACCGCGACGCGCCCCACAAGCCAAATGTTTCAGACGCCTATCCCCACTCTCACCCCGCGACGACGAACCGCCAGCACGGACCCGACGACGGGCCGACCGGCCGGGAGCGACCGCTGATGTTCCCGTGGGAACACGCCGCCGTCGGCTACATCCTCGTCTCGCTGTGGGCGCGGGTGACCGGCCGGCGACTCGACGGCTGGGCCGCGCTGGCGGTGCTCGTCGGAACGCAGTTTCCCGACCTCGTCGACAAGCCGCTAGCGTGGTCGTTCGGGGTCCTCCCGAGCGGTATCTCGATGGCGCACTCGATTCTCGTCTCGGTGCCGGTCTCGATAGTCGTCGTGGCCGTCGCGCGGCGCTACGGGGCGGCGACGGTCGGGGTCGCCTTCGCACTCGGCTATCTCTCGCACATCCCCGCGGACCTGCTGTTCAACGGCTTTTTCTTCGGGAACTACGGCGTGATTCGGGCGTTCCTCTGGCCGCTGTCCCACGGCAGCGAGTCGTCGATGGGGGGCTTCTTCGCCCAGACGTGGTTCTACCTGCGCCGCTTCGTCGTCTTCCTCGCGCGGCCCGAGGCGTGGGTGCTGGTCGCGTTCGAACTCGCGTTGCTCGGGAGCGCCGTCTGGCTCTGGCTCGGGGACGGCGCGCCCGGCGTGGCGCTTCTCAAGCGTTCCGTGACCGGAATCCGCCGCGGCGTTACGAAGTGACTGCGACCGGAATCCGGGCGGCAATCACTCCATAACAAAGCCCTCACCGAGACTGAATTTCGCTAAGGCAGGCAGACTCCCCGCCGACATGATATGAGATTCCAGATTTTCCAGTCGATTCGGTCGACCGCCGAGTCGACACAGACGGCCGACGGAGCGCGACCGACGCGAGGTGAACGACGATGAGCGCCGAGGTGGGCGTCGAGTCCCACGTCGACGACGGCGTCACCATCGGCTACGGCGACGGCGACGACCCGGTCATCGGTGACCGGGCGCGAATCCGCGCCGGCACCATCGTCTACGACGACGTGACCATCGGCGACGACTTCGTCACCGGCCACAACGTGCTCGTCCGCGAACACACGACCATCGGGGACGGGGTCCTCCTCGGGACCGAGACGGTCGTCGACGGCACCACGACCATCGGGTCGCGCGTGAGCATCCAGACGAACGTCTACATCCCCACCAACACCCGCATCGGCGACGACGTGTTCGTCGGGCCGGGCGTGGTGATGACGAACGACCCCTATCCGGTCCGCACCGACGCGGAACTCGTCGGCCCGAGAATCGAAAACCACGCCTCAATCGGCGCGAACGCGACGCTCCTCCCCGGCGTGACGGTCGGCGAGGGCGCGTTCGTCGCCGCCGGCGCGCTCGTCGTGAACGACGTGCCGCCGCGAACCCTCGCCGTGGGCGTCCCCGCCGTCCACCGCGAGTTGCCGGAGCAACTGCGGGGAGAAAACAGGATACGACGATGAGTGCAGACCACATCTCAATCGCCGCGCCCCAGCTCGGGGCGGCGGAACGGGACCGAATCGCGGCCGTCCTCGAAAGCGGCATGATAGCCGACGGCCCCGAGGTTCGGAGCTTCGAACGGGAGTTCGCTGACTACTGCGACGCCGACCACGGCGTCGCCACCTCGAACGGAACGACGGCGCTCCACGCCGCGCTCCACGCGCTCGGCGTCGGCCCCGGCGACCGCGTCCTGACGGCGCCCTTCACGTTCATCGCCACGGCCAACGCCGTCGCCTTCGCGGGCGCTGAGGTGGACTTCGTCGACATCGACCCGCGGACGTACAACATCGACCCCGACGCGCTCGAAGCGCGACTCAGAGCCGGCGAGCGGGTGGACGCGGTCATCGCGGTCCACCTCTACGGCCTCCCGGCGGACATGACACGGCTCGCGGAACTCGCAGACGAGTACGACTTCCTGCTCGTCGAGGACGCCGCGCAGGCCCACGGCGCGGCAGTCGAGGGACGGCGCGTCGGCTCCCTCGGCGACGCCGCGTGCTTCTCGTTCTACCCGACGAAGAACATGACCACGAGCGAGGGCGGCATGATTACGACCACCCACGCCGACGTCGCAGAGCGCGCCGCCCGGTTCGTGGACCACGGCCGCGTCTCCGGCTACGAACACGCCGAGGTCGGCCACAACTTCCGCATGACGAGCATCGCCGCGGCCATCGGCCGAGTCCAGCTCGAACGCCTCCCCGAGTTCACCCGCGCGAGACAGGCCAACGCCGCCGCGCTCACCGAGTACCTCGACGACTCGCCGGTCACGACGCCACACACGCCGCCGGACCGGACCCACGTCTTCCACCAGTACACGGTCGCCTGCGACGGCATCGAGCGCGACGCCCTCAAATCGTACCTCGACGCGAAGGGCATCGCGACGGGCGTCTACTACCCGAAGCCCGTCCACAAACAGCCCGCGTACGAACACCTCACGGTGTCGGCCCCCGTCGCGGAAGAGGCCGCGACACGGGTGCTCTCGTTGCCGGTCCACCCCGGGCTCAGCGAGGCCGACGTGGAGCGCGTCGGAACTGCGGTCGCCAACTACGCGGAGGTGGCGAGGTGAGCCGAGACTCAGCCGGATTGCGAACCGACGGCGGCCGCGAGCGCCCGGTCCGCGCGGGCGTCATCGGCGTCGGGTCGATGGGGACCAACCACGCGCGGGTCTACGCGGAGCTTCGCGGCGTCGAACTGGTCGGCGTCGCCGACGCGGACACGGAGCGCGCCGCCGAGGTCGCCGCCGACTTCGGCACCGACGCGTACGGCATCGACGACCTGCTCGACCGCGTGGACGTGGTGACGGTCGCAGTACCGACGCCCTACCACGCGTCGGTCGCCCGGCAGTGCATCGACGCCGGCGTCCACGCGCTCGTCGAGAAACCCTTCGTCGACGACCTCGGCGTCGGCGCGGAGTTGGCCGCGCTCGCAGAAGAGCGCGGCGTCGTGCTCCAAGTCGGCCACATCGAGCGGTTCAACCCGGCCGTCCGCGCCCTCCCCGACCTCCTCGACGGCGTCGAGCCAATCGCCATCACCGCGAATCGACTCGGCCCGCCGCTGAACCGCGAGATGGGCGACGGCGTCGTCATGGACCTCATGATTCACGACATCGACGTGGTGCTCTCGCTGGTCGACGCCGAGGCCGACCGCGTGGCCGCGACCGCCACGCCCGACGAGCAGTACGCGACGGCGCAGGTGACCTTCGAGAACGGTGTCATCGCCTCGCTCACGGCGAGTCGGCTCACCCAGCAGAAGACGCGGACCCTCGACATCACCGCGCGCGACCGGCTCATCCGGGTGGACTACTTGAACCAGTCGGTCCAGATTTTCCGCCAGTCGCGCCCGGACTACCTCCGTGACAACGGGGGCGTCCGCTACCGCCACGAAGTGGTGATGGAACAGCCGATGATTTCCACCGGCGAGCCGCTGAAACGCGAGTTACAGGCGTTCGTGGACGCCGCGACCGACGGCGGTCCGGTCCTCGTCTCGCCGGCCGACGGCCTGCGCGCTATCGGCCTTGCCCGGCGCATCGAGGCCGACGCCGAATCTACGGTTCAGCGCATCGAAACCGCGGAGAGCGCGGAGAACGCTGAGACGACGGAACCCTCGGAGGGTCAGCGATGAGCCGCGAACACCCCGGACTGTACGGCTCCGACCGCTCGCCCGACGAACAGACGCGGGCCCTGCGCGCCGGCGAGGTCCCCGTCGCGGTGTACGGCCTCGGGAAGATGGGCCTCCCGCTGGCGGCCGTCTACGCCCGCGCGACGGGCACCGTCACCGGCGTCGACATCAGCGAGGACGTGGTCCGCGGCGTCAACGACGGCGCGTGCCACGTCGCGAAGGAACCGGGACTCCCCGAGTTAGTCGCCGAACAGGTTGACCGCGGCGCGCTCCGGGCGACCACCGACGGCGTCGCCGCGGCCGAGTCCGCGGCGATTCACGTCGTCATCGTCCCGACGCCGCTGACCGACGACCGCGAACCCGACCTCGCGGCGTTCGAAGCCGTCCTCGACAGCATCGCGCGGGGCCTCGCGCCCGGCGACCTCGTCGTCGTCGAGTGCACCGTCCCGCCGGGGACGAGCAGCGACCTCGTGGTCCCGTATCTCGCGGACCGAAGCGGCCTCGCGGCCGGCGCGTTCGGCGTGGCGTTCTGCCCCGAGCGGACCTCGTCGGGTCGGGCGCTCCGCGACATCACCGAGTCGCATCCGAAAATCGTCGGCGGCGTCGACGCCGAGAGCACCCGCGTGGCGGCGCTCGTCTACGGCGAGATAACCGCGAACGAGGTGATTCCCGTGCGCGACGCGACGACCGCGGAGGCCGTGAAACTGTTCGAGGGCGTCTACCGCGACGTGAACATCGCGCTCGCCAACGAACTCGCGCGGCTCCGCGACGACCTCGGCATCGACGTGACCGAGGCCATCGACGCGGCCAACACCCAGCCGTACTGCGACATCCACGCGCCCGGCCCGGGCGTCGGCGGCCACTGCATCCCGTGGTATCCGTACTTCATCACGAGCCGCGTCGAGGCCGAGACGCCCCTGCTCCTGACCGCCCGCGAAGTCAACGACAGCATGCCGGCGTTCACCGCCGACAAGCTCCGCGACGAACTGGCCGCGGCGGGACGCGACGTCGAAGGTGCGACCGTCGCCGTCCTCGGCGTCACCTACCGCCCCGGCGTCGCCGAGACCCGCGCGACGCCCGCCGCGGGCGTCATCGACCGACTGAACGACCTCGGCGCGACCGTCCTCGCGGTCGACCCGATGCTCTCCGACGAGGTCGTCGCCTCGTTCGGCGCGACCCCCGTCGCGCTCTCCGACCTCCCGACCCGCGCCATCGACGCGGCCGTGGTCGTCACGCCGCACGAGGAGTTCGACGGCATCGACTGGACCGCCTTCGACGACCTCGTCGTCGTCGACGGCCGCGGCACCCTCGGTGACATCGGCCACCGCGTGTACGAAATCGGCGGCGGACCGCGGGGCGGGCCGTCCGAAACCGAGGTCAACCCCGAGATTGCGGCCGACGCGCCGCACGGAGGGTCGGGCCGATGAGCCGTCTCAAAGTGCTCTCGGTCGTCGGCGCGCGCCCGCAGTTCATCAAGGCGTTCCCCGTCTCCGACGCGCTCAGACGCGACCACGACGAGGTGCTCGTCCACACCGGCCAGCACTACGACGAGTCGATGTCGGGCGTGTTCTTCGAGGAACTCGACATCCCGGAACCCGACTACAACCTCGGCGTCGGCTCGGGCGGCCACGCGACCCAGACCGCCGAGATGATGACCCGGCTCGACGCCGTCGTCGCCGACGAAGCCCCCGACGTGGTGCTCGTCTACGGCGACACCAACTCCACGCTCGCGGCGGCGCTCGTGGCCGCGAAGCGCGAGCCCGCGCTGGCGCACGTCGAGGCCGGCCTGCGGAGCCACAACTGGGCGATGCCCGAGGAGGTCAACCGCGTGCTCACCGACCACTGCTCGGACCTGCTGTTCGCGCCCTCCGAGTCGGCCGCCGAGACGCTGGCGGCCGAGGGCATCCGCGACGGCGTCTCCGTGACCGGCGACGTGCAGTACGACGCCGTCCTCCGGGTCCGCGAGGCCGCCCGCGAGCGGTCGTCGATACTCGACGGACTCGACCTCCGCGACGGCGAGTACGTCCTCGCGACGGTCCACCGCGCCGCCAACACCGACGACCGCGACCGCCTCGAAGGCATCGTGGAGGGGCTCGTATCGTCGGAGCTCCCGGTCGTGTTCCCGGTCCACCCCCGGACCGAGGGCGCGCTCGAAGCCAGCGGCCTCTGGTCGCGGCTCGCCGACGCCGAGAACGTCGTCCTCGTGGAGCCGGTCGGCTACCTCGACTTCGTCCGCCTGCTCGACGGCGCGGAGCGCGTCGCCACCGACTCCGGCGGCGTCCAGAAGGAGGCGTTCTACCTCGACACCCGGTGTCTCACGCTCCGCGACGAGACCGAGTGGACCGAAACCGTCGACGCCGGCTGGAACGTCCTCGTCGGCGCGGACGGGGCCGCGATTCGAGCGGCGCTGGCCGACGACGACCCGCTTCCCGAAAAGCCGTCGCTGTACGGCGACGGGAGCGCCGCCGAGCGAATCGTCGCCGCGCTCTCGGAGTACGAGGATGCGTGAAAAGACGGGAGATGGAGATGGAGATGCGGACGCGCGAAGTGAGTCGCGCGTGACCGCCTCGGAACCGAGCGGGCCCGTCGACTCCGGTCCCGGCTTCGCGGTCTGTCTGACTCACGACGTGGACCGCCCGTACAAGACGTATCAGGGGCTGTACTACGCGGCGAAGTCGAACCCCGGCTACCACCTTCGGACGCTCCTCCGGCGGGAGAACCCCTACTGGCAGTTCGAGGATATCGTGGCGCTCGAACGCGACCTCGGCGTCCGCTCGTCGTTCTACTTCCTCAACGAGCCGAGCCTGCTCGAAACGGGGTCGCTGTCGGACTGGCTCGAACCGAAAAACTGGGTCGAGCACCTCGGCCGGTACGACCTCGATTCGGCGTCGATAGCCGACGCCGTCCGCGACCTCGACGAGGGAGGCTGGGAGGTCGGCATCCACGGCTCGTTCCGGTCGTGCGACGACTTCGACCGCCTCCGGACCGAGAAGCGCGAACTCGAAGCGGTGCTCGGCCACGAGGTCGTCGGCGGCCGCCAGCACCACCTCAAACTTGGGCCGAACACATGGCGCTACCACCGCGAACTCGGCCTGAAGTACGACGCCAGCCCCGGGTCGAGTTCGGAACACGGCTTCCAGCACGGCTACCGGCCGTTCCGCCCCTTCGACGACGACTTCGTCGTCTTCCCGCTGACGCTGATGGAGGTGTCGCTTCCCGACCCCGGGTCGGCGTTCGACGAGGCGTGGGCCGAGTGCGAGCGCCTGTTGGACGAGGCCGAGGCGAACGACGCCGTGATGACGGTGCTGTGGCACCCGCGGTACTTCAACGAAGACGAGTTCCCCGGCTACCGCCGGCTCTACCGCCGCATCGTCGAACGGGCGCTCGACCGCGGCGCGTGGGTCGGCCCCGTCGCGGACTACTACCGCGAGTTCCTCGCCGAGCGCGATTCCGGCGACTCCGACGATGCCGGCGAGGAATCGGACGGGAGAGCGACCGACAGCGCGACCACCGACAACGCGACCGCCGGCGGCGCGAACCGCTCGCTCTCGCCGTAGAATTCGGCGTCGTCGGTCGGTATCGGCCCCATAACAAAGCCACGAGCGGGCGACCTCTCGGACAGCCAACACCCTTCAGAGAGGCTATTCTGTACCATGAAACAACCAACGCAGTATCACCGCGACGGGGACGACGCGGCCGACACGGAACGACTCCAGCGGTACGTCGACGTGCTCGACGACGTGCTCGACTACGCCCGCGACCGCGACTACAAGGGTTGGGACTACGGCGACGGCATGAGCAGCAGGCTCCTGCTTTCGGTCCCCATCGACAACCGCTGGTTCAACCTCGCGGTCCAGGAGTTCATCAAGCGCTCGCCCGTCAACGTCCGCCCGCTGTTCCTCGTGGAGCAACGCCGGAACTTCAAAGGCATCGCGCTGTTCGCCATGGCGAACCGGACCCGCGCCCAGTTGGCCGAGCGGTTCGACGGCGACCGCCCGGCGGAGACGTACCGCGACGACGCGGCGGCGCTGACGGAGTGGCTCGTCGAGAACCAGGCCAAGGGATACAGCGGCTTCGCCGGCAGTCACCGCCACGTCATCCAGCACATCTCCGGTCGCAACGGCCCGCGGTCGGGGATTCCGCACTCACCGAACATCGTCTCGACGGCCTACGGCGTCAAGGCGCTCCTCGCGGGCCGGGAGTTCGACCCGGACTACCCGGACATCGCCAAGACCGCCGTGGACGTGCTGCTCGACGACCTCAACTACCGGCCGAAAGACGACGGCGCGGTCATGGACTACTACCTCTCGCACCCGAAGGACAGCTACACGCTCAACGCGCTGGCCATCGGCGCGCGGCTGTTCGTCGAGCTGTACGACCACTTCGGTGACGACGAGCTGTTGACGCGCGCCGAGAAAGTGTACGACTTCGTCGCGTCGAAGCAGACCGACCGCGGCGGGTGGTACTACCGCGAGCCCGCGAGCGCCTCGCACCTCTCGATGGACAACCACCACAACGGCTTCATCGTCGAGTGCTTCCAGCGCTACGAGCAGGTCGTCGAAAGCGGCCGGTACGACGACACGCTCGCCCGCGGCCTCGACTTCTACGCCCGCGAGCTGTTCGACGAGGACGGCGCGCCGAACTTCGACGAGGAAAACCCCTACCCGCGGGATATCCACGCGACGGCGCAGGGCATCCTCGTGTTCACCTACGCCGGGCAGTACGACCGCGCCGAGCGCGCCATCGACTGGGCGCTCGCGAACATGTACGTCCCGTCCGAGGGACGGTTCTACTTCCGCAAACACCGCTTTTACACCAAGCGCATGACGCTCATGCGGTGGTGTCAGGCGTGGATGGCCTACGCCATCGCCGAGTACGTGGCCACCAGAATCTCCGGGGAACCGACGCACGGCTACGGCATCGACGCCGACGGTATCGAGCGCCTACGGGCGGCGGCAGAGAGTCCCTGACGGCGTGTAGGCCGGCGCGAACGCCGGCTAGTCGCTTCATAACAAATCCCCGTCCTCCCGTCACAGTAGTTCGAGAATGTCTTTTCGAATGATACACGCCGACGCGACCCGACCGAATCGCGGGTCGATTTACGGGGCCGCCGAATCGGCCGGTGAATCGGCTTATTTCGGCCGGTTCGGTCGGACCGGACGCCTCGGAGGCGTCGCCCGGAACCGATGCTGTCGACGACAACGGACGCAGTGCGAAGACCGCCGGTCGGCCCGCAGTCTATGACCATCGAAATCGTCGAGTTCGACGACCGCGACCGCGACGAGTGGGACACGTACGTCGAGCGGTCGAGTCAGGCCAGCCTCTTTCACCAGTACGAGGCGCTTCGGCTCCAAGCGAACTACTCGAACTCGAAGCTCCACCTGCTGGTCGGCTACAAGACCGAGGAGCCGGTCGGCCTGTTCCCCGTCTTCGAGATTCGAAAGGGGCTGGTCAAGACGGCGTTCTCGCCGCCGCCGCACATCGGCGTCCCCTACCTCGGACCGGTGATGCTCGACGCCGGCAACATCAAGAGCCGGAAGTTCGAGCGCCGCAGGAACCAGTTCATCGACGGCTGTACCGAGTGGCTGGGCGAACACATCGGCCCGAGCTACACGCACGTCCGCGTCGGTGACTACTACACCGACATGCGGACGTTCCTGTGGGGCGGCTGCGACGTGTCGCCGAAGTACACCTACAACGTCGACCTGACCCGCGGCGAGGACGACCTCCTCATGTCGTTCAGCCGGAGCGCCCGCCGGAACATCCGCGACGGTCGAAAGCTCGTCTCGGGTATCGAGGAGGGCGACCGCGACGACATCTGTTCGATTCTCACGCTGGTCAAGAACCGCTACAAGGAACAGGAGTTGTCGTTCGACGTGCCGCCGCAGTTCGTCATGGACCTGTACGACGCGCTTCCGACGGGGCAGGTCCGGCCCTACGTCTTCCGGTACGACGGGGCGTTCGTGAGCGGAATCGTCGTCCTCCAGTACGGGGACACGCTCTACCGCTGGCTCGGCGGCGTCCGCCCCCAGCTCGATTTCGGCATCGACGTCAACGACCTACTGGACTGGCGCATCATGCGCGACGGCATGGACGCCGGGATGCGCCGCTACGACCTCGTCGGCGCGAACAACCGCCGGCTCAACCGCTACAAGAGCAAGTACAACCCCGAGCTCGTCACGTTCTACCAGATAGAACACGGCGCGCTCCCGGTCAGAACCATCGCGCACCTGTACAAGAGCCGCCTCGGCCCCGGCATCGAGATGCTGTCCCGGGGAAACGGGACGAGCCTCCCGTCGCGGCTCGTCTCGGGGTTCCTCCACCGATGACGACCCGCTCGACGAGCCGACCGACGCACCGACCGACGCGTCAACCCACGCACCGACCGACGACCATCCACCCACACGACCACGACACATGTCACAACTCCGTATCGAACCCCTGAGCCTCGACGAGTGGGGAGCCGCGCTCCCCTCGTCGGGCACCGAAGTCTTCCACACCCCCGCGGTGCTCGCCGCCATCGACGAGCACTTCGACGGCGAGATGCACCTGTTCGGCGTCTTCAAGGGCCAAGAGCCGGTCGCGCTGTTCCCGACGTTCGTCCGCCGAAACCCCCTCGGACGGGTCGTCGTCTCGCCGCCGCCGTCGATGGCGATTCCGTACATCGGCCCGGTGATGATGCCGAACAGCCCGAAACAGAGCGCCTACGAGTCGGTGAACCGCGAGTTCGCTGACCTCGTGGTCGAGGAGCTCGGCATCCGCTCGAACCGGACGTTCGTCCGCCTGCTCTGTTCGCCGGCGTACCTCGACCCCCGCCCGTTCGAGTGGACCGGCTTCGCGGTCAAGCCCTCCTTCACCTACCGACTCGACCTCGGCGGGCGCTCGCTCGACGAGATACAGGCCCAGTTCAGCAGCAGCCTCCGCCGCGAGATTCGGCAGGCGCGCGAACTCGACGTCACCATCGCGGACGAGGGACTCGACGGCGCTCGCGTCGTCTACGACGACGTGGTCTCGCGGTACGACGAGCAGGACGAACCGTTCGGGATGCCGTGGGAGTTCGTCGAGTCGCTGGTCGAGAACCTCGGCGACCGGTGTCGCGTGTACGTCGCCCGCGACCCCGACGGCGAGTACCTCAGCGGGATGATAGTTCCCTTCTCCGCCGAGGTGGGCTACTTCTGGCTCGGCGGCGCGCGCGGGGAGTACGACGGCGTCAGCATCAACAGCCTGCTCCACTGGACCATCATCGAGGACATCGTCGAGGACGAGGCGCTCGCGTCGGTCACGAAGTACGACCTCGTCGGCGCGAACACGGAGCGGCTCTGCAACTACAAATCCAAGTTCGGCGGCGAACTCGTCCCGTACTACGTCGTCGAGTCGACCGGCGTCGGGATGAACCTCGCAAAGCGGACCTACCAGCTCCTGAACAAGGGGTCGGAGCGAATCGCCACGAAGTGAGTCGTCGGGGTCACACGACGCGCCGCAGCGCCCGCGAGACGCGGGCGACCGCGCTCACGCCATCTGCTGTGTTTGGATGACGTGCCAGATGTTCTCGGCGTCGTCGGTGATGCCGTACACCCGCCCTTTTCGGCGCTGTTCCGGGACGAGCAGTTCCACGAGCGAGCGGTCTCTGAGTTCCTGTAACGCCCGCGAGACGTGGGCGACCGCGCTCTCGGAGTCGGTGGCGATTTGCGTCGGCGTCGCCGGCCCCTCCGAGAGTCTATCGAGGACGGAGACGCGGTAGCGAGAGCTGATGACGAAGCCCACGTCGTCCCACGGCACGTCGTCGGTTCCACCGGCGGAGTTCACGCAACGCTCACCTCGCTTAGGGCGGCGGGGCGGTCGGCGGTCGTGACAGCCAACGAGGACGGGACCGCCGACCGTGACAGAGACGAAACTACCGAAAACAGACGAGTTAACGGAACGTTAACCGCGATGTCGGCGGGTGCCCGGCGTGCCGGCCGCATCGGTTCGGTGCGCATTCGTTCGTTAGTACGAACTTAATTACATAAAGTCATCGTTTGAATTATATTCGTCTATTCCTGAGTGTCTCGGTTTTGTGGATGTGACGCTGACAGGAGTTCGGTCGAGCGCCCGTCGGCATGGAGTAGGCTCGGCGGTCGACGGCGACGCGGCGGTGCAGCGGCACGGCGATGCAGCGGCACGGCGACGCGGGGGAGGACGCGACCTCGGCTCAGAATTCGGAATAGCTACGGCGACCGGCGGAAATGCACGACTCGATGACCGACACCTCGTCTCCCCTCCGAATCCTCCTCACCAACGACGACGGCATCGACGCGCCCGGCATCGCCGCCATGCGCGAGGAACTCACCGCCGTCGGCGACGTGACCGTCGTCGCGCCCGCCGAGAACCAAAGCGGCGTCGGCCGCGCCCGCAACGAACACGCGGTCCGCCGCGACCACCCGTGGGGGTACGCTCTCGAAGGAACCCCCGCTGACTGCGTCGCCTACGCCCTTCGCGGCCTCGACGCCGACTTCGATATCGTCGTCTCCGGTATCAACGACGGCCCGAACGCGGGCAACTACGTCGTCGGCCGGTCGGGGACCGTCGGCGCGGGCGTCGAAGCCGCGTTCCTCGGGACGCCCGCCATCGCCGTCTCCAGCTACCACGCCCGGGACTTCTTCTGTCACCCGCCCGAGGAGTACGACTTCTCCCGCCCCGCGCGGGTCGCCCGCGCCCTGACCGAGCGCGTCTTCGGCACCGACGTGTTCGACGAAGTCGACCTCCTGAACGTCAACGCCCCCGCCGACGTGCCGAGCCCCCGGATGCGCGTGACCCGCCCCTTCGCGGACTACGACCAGCAGGTCGACCACGACCCGGACGCCGGCGCGCTCCCGGACGGCGACCGCGAACACGACCTCGACGACGACGAGGTGTACGTCCGGTTACAGGACATTTCGTGGCCGGACTCCGTCGGCTTCGAGAACCCGTTCCCGCTCGACGACGAACACCGCGACCGCTATCCGGTCGGGAGCGACCGCCGCGCGATGGTCGACGGCGAGGTAAGCGTCTCGCCGCTGGCGGTCCACCACGGCCACGCGACGGACCCGCGGCTGGCGAGCATCGTCGAGAGCCTCTCCGAACAGGTGGAGTAGCGCGGAAGTCAGCCGGAAGCGACCGCGTTACGACCGCGCCAACTGCCCGGTCTGCGAGAGGTACGCGGCGAGGTCCGACGTGGCAATCATCCCGATGACGCCCTCCTCCTCGTCGACGACGGGCATGTGGTGAAAGCCGTGTTCTGTCATCGACTCCGCGACGGAGAGGATGGAGTCCTGCGCGCCCGCGGTAATCACGTCGGTAGTCATGTACCGCTCGACGGTCGTCTGCGCTTTCGGCTGACTCTTGGCGACGATGTCGACGAAGTCCGTCGTCGTCAGGATGCCTTCGAGTCGGTTGTTCTCGTCGACGACGATGACCGAACTGATGTTGTTGTCGAGAATCAACTGCGCCGCGTCTTCGACGAGCGTGTCTGGCGTGACCGTGTGGAGGGTCGTGGACATGAGTCTCGCGACGAATACGTCTTCCATGGTAATTGCTGACAGACGGGGCGGATAAATGTTGGCTTCGCGTACAGTTTCGTGGAGGGGTACATCGGGATGACGACCGCGGGCCCCGGCCGCGACTGCCCCCGCCGCGGGGCTTAATTCCCCGGCGACGTAACCGAGGCTATGGGAAGCACACAGACTGCGACGTTCGGCGGCGGCTGTTTCTGGTGCGTCGAAGCCGCGTTCAAGGAACTCGACGGCATCAGCGAGGTCACCTCTGGCTACGCCGGTGGCGAGACGGAGAACCCGAGCTACGAGCAGGTCTGTTCGGGGAGCACCGGCCACGCCGAGGTCGTGCAGGTCGACTACGACCCCGCGGTCGTCGGCTACGACGAACTGCTCGACGTGTTCTTCGCGGTCCACGACCCGACCCAACTCAACCGACAGGGGCCGGACGTGGGGACGCAGTACCGCTCTATCGTCCTGTTCCACGACGACGACCAGAAGCGACAGGCGTCGGCCTACATCGAGGCGCTCGACGAGGAGTACGACGACGAGGTGGTCACGGAGTTAGTTCCGCTTGAGACCTTCTACGAGGCGGAGGAACACCACCAGGACTACTTCGAGAAAAACCCCAACGACGCGTACTGCCAGTTCCACGCGAGCCCGAAAGTCGAGAAAGTCCGCGAGAAGTTCGCCGACAAACTCGCCAACTGAGCCGGATGTGGCGGCCGGCGGACACCACCATGTCCGCAGTATTCTCTCGATAGCGCCGCTGAGTGATCGATTTCTGGTGAACATAGTGACCCGTGCAACGTCGGAGGCGGCGTTCGAACAGTCGAAATCGGGCGGACTTCGAGCGCGGTGGAAACCGTGAGGAGAGCGCGGACAGTCGGGGCAGTCTGAACAGTCAAAGCGGTCTCGACAGTCAGAGCAGTTCAACCGGTGCGAACAGCGAAGGCAGTCGAAACCGTCCACGCGGTTCGCACCGCTCGCGAATTCCGTACTGCTCCCGAAATTTAGAATTTGTATACATCCTACAAATTGTAGAAATTGTAGAATCTTTAGACAGCCTTCACCGCGTGAGATTCGTACGCTGTGAGAACAGCAAAGAATGCGAGCGATGCCCGAGAATCGGACACGGTGAGCGAAGTAGAGACTTCTCAGGACGGAACGGAGGCGAGTCACCGGCCGTCGATGGCCGAACGTTTACAATTTGTAGAAATTGTAGAAGGTATAAAGGGTGCAGAATGTAGACGAAGTCCCAACGGTTCAAAAGTCGTGGATAAAATTATGTGGCATGCCGCGGAACGTCCGTTCGAGCCTCCAGATGTCCGAACAGTCCGCAGTTCAGACGGAGTTTGCACCGCCCAAACAGCAGACACAGCGTAGACTGTGTGCAATGTGTGAACATCGCGTTCCGCGGGAGGGCAGATAGGTGTCGCGAGCCGTGAGCGTCTCCCTCCAGAAGGGCGGAGTCGGAAAGACGACGATAGCTATCAACCTCGCCGACGCGCTCGCCGCGCGGGGGAACGACGTGCTGTTGGTCGACCTCGACCAACAGGGGAACGCGACCGAGGGCGTCGGGCTGAAAGACGACTACGAGTCGTTGGAGCCGAACATCGGCGACGTGCTGACCGACGACGAACCCATCGACGTGCGCGAAGTGATACGCGACCGCGAGGGCTTCGACGTGCTCCCGTCTCACGTCGACCTCGACGACATCGAAGACCGCGTTCGGAACTCGACGTTCGGCATGCTCTGGGTCCGTCGTCGAATCGTCGACCCGCTTCTCGGCGACGACTACGACTACATCGTCATCGACTCGCCGCCGAGCCTCGGCCCGCTGTCCGACGCGGCGCTCATCGGAACCGGGAACGTCGTCGTCCCGCTCCTCATGAGCGAGCCGAGCGTGAGCGGCTTCGAGCGGATGTTCGAACAACAGATCGGCCCGATTCGCCGCGAGGTCGACCTCGACATCCTCGCTATCGTCCCGAACGACCTCACCGGAAACAACGAGGAAAAACGGATCATCCGCGACCTCGAAGACTCGCCCTTCGAGCAGTTCATCCCGCCGTTCGCCCGCTCGAACCTGTTCGACGACCCCGACTCCAAGGGGCCGGGCATCAGACACCGAATCGCGTTCAGTCGCGCCTGGCGCGACGGGAAGACCCTCCGAGAGTACGACCCGTCGAACGACATGGTAGACCGGCTCGACCGGCTCGCGGAAATCGTCGAGCACGGAGGGACCGACGATGCCTAAGGAGAACCGATTCGCCGGCCTGGGTGAGGCGATGGAATCCGAGTCGGAACCGGACGCAGAATCCGACGGCGAGCGGACCGCGGACGAGGGCACCACTGCCAAATCCGAGAAGTCGGAACCCGAACCAGCGGTCGAATCCGAATCCGAATCCGAGGGCGAGGGCGACTCTGCGCCCGACTCGAAAGCCGAATCCGACCCGGAGTCAGACGAAGCGAGCGAGAGCGATGACGCGGGCGAAGGCAGCGAAGTCGTTGAGAGGAACGACGGCGACGAAGCCGAAGAGGCAACTGAATCGAACGCCGAGACAGACGGGGCGGAAAGCGCCGTCGACACGGAGCAGGCGACGGAGACGGCGGGCGGCCCGGCGTTCGAGTTCGAGGCGACGACCGCAAAGAGCATCTACGTCCGAACCGCGACGCTCGACCGACTTGACGACGCCGAGTTCGAAGTCGAGTCGCTCCTCCGCCGAGAACACGACGTGCGCGACCTGACCGGCCGCGAGTTCCACGACGCGCTCGTCCGCGTCGCCGCCGAGTACCCCGAAGAAATCGCCGATGCCGTCCTCGAACGTCGCAACGAGTGACGCGCGGCAAACGAGGCGGGGGAGACCGCGCGGTGATGGCGCGGAGCGGGACAAGCGCGCTGGAAGAGGCATAAAACCGTCCCTGACATCGGAAAACAGCGGACAACGTGGTGTTCGAGACCCGTGGTCCGTCATCCGACTGCCGACTGACCAGCGACAATCGACGACGAACGAGATAAGCGACTGGCGAACACCGCCGCGTCCGCTGTTGTCACAGCCCCGAGACCACAGGTCGATTTTACACGGTAAAAACGCGATATCGAACACCAGTATGTCCGCTGTTGTGACGATGACGAGCCGCACAGAGCGTTGCTACCGGGGGGATGGCTCGTTGTGGGCGGACGGCCACACCACGATGTCCGCTGTTTCAGTAGTCGGCTAACGTTGCCGGATTACTGCGGACAGAGTGGTGTTCCGACTGGTCGGGACTGAATCCGAGCGGTCGGCGCATCCGGCGAACCACGTTTCCGTAGAGCAGGTCAACGACCAGTCGTGCCGACGCCGCCACGGGGAACTGTTCCACCGAAACCGGATGTGCCACCGAAACCGGATGCGAGGTCACACCACGATGTCCGCGGTACTGAGCGTCGACCTGCCTACTGCTCGATGAAGTCGTCGAGCGTGCTCGTTTTGTCGCCGTCGAGGAAGGGTTCGACCGTCTCGTGAACGCCGACGAGTTCGATGGTGTCGCGCATGGCCGAGACGATAAGCCCGACGTCCATATCGAGGGCGTATTCGCGGTACGTCCCGCCGCGTCGACCCTCGTTTCGCTCGGTGACGGAGACGATACCGAGCATCGCGAGCTCGCTGAGGTGGTCGCGCATCCGCCGCGGGACGAGCGGGTCGCGGTTGGCGAGTTCGGTAAACCGGGTGTAGCGGGGGCGAACGTCGCGGGAACGAATCGGCGTCTCGTCCTCCAGTTCGAGCGTCAAAAGCGAGTAGAGCACGAGGTGGCCGTGTTCGGTGAGTCCGTTGATTCCCTCCTTGATGCGGCCGCGTTCGAGGGCCCGCCGACCACGTTTGACGTGCTCTTCTTCGATGCGGTCGGTGTCGTCGTCGCGGGCCAAATCGCCGGCTTTCATCAACAGGTCGATGGATTGGCGGGCGTCCCCGGCGTCTTTCGCGCCGTAGGCGGCACAGAGCGGTATCACCTCGTCGGAGAGGACGCCCTCGCGGAACGCCACTTTCGCGCGCTGTTCGAGGATGGCTCGGAGGTTCTTGGCGTTGTACGCCGGGAAGTGAATCTCCTGTTCGCACAGGGAGCTTTTGACCTTCGGCGAGAGGTCGTCGCGGAACGAGAAGTCGTTGGAGATGCCGATGAGTCCGACCTTCGCCGCGTCGAGGTTCCCATTGGCCCGCGCTCGCGGAAGTTGGTAGAGAATGCTGTCGTCGTTGACGTGGTCGATTTCGTCGAGGACGATGATTATCGTCCCGCCGCAGTCGTCGAGTTCCTGCCAGAGCATCTCGTAGACGGAGCCGAGCGGGTAGCCCGTCGTGCTGATCTGGTTCGACTCCGACCGGAACTCGTTGACGAGGCGGGTCGCAATCTGATACGAACTCGTGAGTCCGTCGCAGTTCAGGAAGACGACGGTGAGGTGGATGTCGTCGTAGTGGCTCGCGTCCTCGCGGAGGTGACCGAGTAAGTACCGCGACGCGGCGGTCTTGCCGACGCCGGTCTTCCCGTAGAGGAAGATGTTGTTGGGCTGTTCGCCGTTGATAACCGGTTGCAGCGCAGCCTGGAAGGTACGGAGTTCCTCGTCACGCCCCACGAGTTCCTCGGGCTGGTAATCCTCGCGGAGGGCGTCCCGGTCCCGATAGATCTCGGTGTCCCGCTCGAATAGGGGCATACTACCACGGTTCGACCACTTCATTGATAAAACCACCGCGTCCGGAGTGTCCGCTGTTCTCGTTCTTTATATACTTAGGCGGGGACACACCCCCTCCACTTTGTCCGCTGTTCTGGGAGACGACGGTAACCGGTGGAACAAGTGGACGAGTTTGTTTGTCTTGATATAGAGAAAGATTTATAATACTATAACTTAAACTGAGTCCGTAATACGGATAACTATTCTAGTTATATAGCAGCTGTTTGAGGACGGCCTGTTTTATTCGTCTATCTTTGAATCTAAACTAATCTCCCCGATTGAGAATCCGTGGAACGAGCCGTCTCACGCCGACGGGGGGTACCGCTTCGCACCGAGAACAGCGGACAAAGTGGTGTGAGTGTTCCCCGTCGTACCAACCGTCTCGTCTTCACACTCACATTCATCGAGAACAGCGGACAACGTGGTGTCTGTGTCAACACTCACCGAACACGTCTCGACCGCTCGTTGACGCGGGTCGTCACACGATCGCGCGGTTTGTCTCGTCCGGTCGAGTCGACTGACTTCGTCGCTTGCCTTCGGTTACCGACGGAATCCGCTCTCCGTGGGTCTCTGTGACTCTACGAAGTTCCGTGAGCCGGTAAAAGCGTCTTTTTAGGTGCTGAGACGACGAACAACTGCGGACGAAGTGGTGTTGTAGGGGAATCGTGGATGACCTCGTCACCGCCTGCTCTCAGCGACGACTCAGTGTCGACTCAGCGGCCACCCAACGACGAACCGGCGATGGCCGACCGCGAACATGGCCCCCCAACGGAATCTCCAACGAAACCTCGAACAGTGTTTGTGAGTAGTTATCACGATGTATCTTCCTCTCTTGGCGGCCAATCTGTCGGAAAACAGCGGACAACGTGGTGTTCGAAACTGCAATCACTCCGTTTCAACGCCGTGACATTTGCTATCACGAGTATCCGATAAGTTATCCGTCTCCGTCCCCGAGCAAGAATGTGAGTGAAAATCAAGGGCGTCGAAACCTTCGAATGCCCAACGACAACGAGCTGTTCGCAGTCGTCACAGAGCACAACGGTGGCAACCACGTCCGAATCCGCTGTGAAGACGGAAAGAACCGCATGGGCCGCATCCCCGGCCGAATGAAGTACCGCACGTGGATCAACGAGGGCGACGTCGTGCTCGTCGAACCGTGGGACTGGCAGGACGAGAAAGCCAACATCGAATGGCGCTACACCGGCGAGGACGCGGACCAACTTCGGCGCGAAGGCCACATTCAGTAATCATTTTCTCCGAAAGGAGAGTTTATCTCGCCTGACGACCAGCCGCGGCTCTACGATAGCCTCGGAGTTTCTCTCCAGCGATACTCACTTCACGCCGACCGACCAGAACAGCGGACATAGTGGTGTTGTTCTCGTCGCGGTCCGCGGCGGACCGCATCGGGTGTCCGCCTCGATTCTGCGCTCGCCTCACTCGAACACGTCGACGAACCGCGGCGCGGAGAGCGCCCGCAGGTCGTCCGGCGTGAGTTGGAACACGGCTTCGGGGGTTCCCGCAGCGGCCCAAATCCGGTCGAACGACTCGAACGTCGGGTCCGCGAGGACGGGACAGTCGGTCGCGTGGCAGGTCGGCGGTACGCCGCCGATGCTCCAACCGGTCGCCGCTTTCACTTCGTCGGGATTGGCGCTTCGAACCGAGCCCTGTTCGGCATCGAACTCGGAGCCGAGCGAGGCTTCATCGACGCGGTTCGCACCGCTCGTGAGGACGACGACCGTCTCGTCGCCCACGCGCATCACGATGCTCTTGACGATTTGGGCGACGTCGCAGCCGACGGCCGCAGCCGCGTCGTCGGCCGTCTTGGTTCCCTCGGGGAACTCCTCGATGGTCGCTTCGAAGCCGTGAGAATCGCGTACTTGGTCGGCAAACTTGCGTGCCGTGGGATGCATGCCCAGGGCTTCCGCGTCGGTGGATATGAACGTTTACCGCCGTGGCAGATACTGCGCTGCACTCACCACTCCCCGTCGAGTCCGTCGCGAAGCGCCGCCACGTCCGACTCGTCGTTGAAGTTGTGGAACGACGCCCGGACCGCCGTCGGTTCGGGAAGCGTCCGGACGACAACCCCCGCCGATTTGAGCCGTTCGACCGCCCCCTCCGGGTCAGGGACTTCGAAGGAAACCAGCCCCGACTCTGGGTCGTGCGGGCTCAACAGCCGTCCCTCCGGGACGGTTTCGATGAACCGGCTTGCGAGGTCGCGAACGTGTTCCTCGGTTCGGTCGAGGCCGACGCGCTCGGCGATGTCGATAGCCTCTCGGAGCGCGACGTGCGGCGCGGGGTTGGTGGTTCCGACCTCGAAGCGTTTCGCTCCGGGCGCGAAGTCGAGCCCGTCGGCGTTCGGCTCCGTGACGCCGCGGTAGCCGACGGCGTGCGGTTCGATGCCCTCCGCGACCTCGCGCCGGACGTAGAGGAAGCCCGCGCCCCACGGCCCGAGCAGCCACTTGTGGCCCGCGCCGGCGACGATGTCAGCCCCCCAGTCGTCCACGGCGACGGGGTACTGGCCGAACGACTGGACCGCGTCGACCACCGACAGCGCGCCGGCGTCGCGGGCGATATCGGTGAGTTCGCGCACGGGGAGTCGCGTCCCGTAGTTCCACGTTAGGGCGCTGAAACAGACGAGTTTGGCGTCGCTGACGGCCTCGGCGTACTGGTCCATATCGAGCCGCCCCGCCTCGCTCTCGACGACGCGGACTTCGACCCCCTCGCGTTCGAGTCGCCGCCACGGGAGGATGCCGGCCGGGTGTTCGAGGTCGGTTCGGACGACCACGTCGCCCGGCTCCCAGTCGAGCGCGGTGGCGATGCGGTTGATGCCGTCGGTAGTGCTCTGGGTCAGCGCCACCTCCTCGGTCTCGGCACCGATAAACGCGGCCACGTCCTCGCGGACGGCCTCGTAGGCGTCGAACGCGGTCGGATAGGGGCCGTCGTCGCCCGGCGATTCGTACTCGTGGTATTCGAGGAACTCGGTCGCGCGCTCCACGATGGGGCGCGGACTCGGGCCGTGCGCGCCGGTGTTGAGATACGTGACGTCGTCGAGGGCCGGAATCGTCGTTCGGAGTTCGTCGGGTGTCATAGTGCGTTATCGGGTGTCATCGGGGGTGTTTTCTCGTCGGTCGCGCCGCGAAGGAGTCGTGTCTGCTGGTGATACGCCCGTCGAATCAAACGTTCTGGTACCACTATCGAATTGCCGCAACAACTCGTCGGGGAGGCGGGCGTACACCTCGGCGTTGCCGACGAGCGCCTCGACGGTGGTGAACTCGTCGACCGCGTGCGCCGTCTCGGTCCCCAGCCCGAACTCGACGGTCGGGACGCCGGCGTTTCGCATTCGCTTCGCGTCGCCGCCGCCGGTCGCGCTCCGGCGGTACGCACGCCCGCCGGTGACGCCTTCAACGACCGAGACCACGGCGTTCGCCAGCGCGCTGTCGGGGTCTTCGAACGTCCCGACCGACCAGTCCGCGTCCGAAGTCTCGACGCCGTCGTGACCGGCGACCACCTCTCGAACGCGGTCGAGCACCGCCGCCGTCTCGACGCCCGCCGTCACGCGAATATCGAGTTTCGCCCGCGCCGCGTCGGGGACGACGTTCACCCGGTCGCCGCCCGAGAGGACGCCCAGATTGACCGATGGGCGCTCGAACAGCTCTCGCGCCGCGTCCGCGCCGAATCGCGGCGCGTAGTGCTTGACGGACTCGTCGACGAGCGCCCGCACCGCGGGGTCGAACTCGAATCGGTAATCAGCGAGCGTCGATTCGATGTCGCTCACGGCGCGGTAGAGCCGGTGAATCGCGTTCTCACCGAGCATCGGTCGGGAGCCGTGGGCGGCGGTCCCCGTCGCTTCGAGTTCCAACCAGATGCTCCCCCGGTCCGCGACGGTCACCGAGTGGCGGTCGCTCTCGCAGGTCGTCTCGCCGATGACGCAGGCGTCCGCGGCGAGCCCGCGCCGGTCAAGCAGCGTCGGCAGCCCCGCGCTCCCGGCGACTTCCTCGTCGCTGACGAACGCGAACACGAGGGTCGTCGCCGGCGTCGTGTCGGTTTCGACGTACGCCTGTGCCACCGCGAGCATCGCGGCGACTGCTCCCTTCATGTCGGTCGCGCCGCGCCCGTAGAGCCGGTTTCCCGCCCGCTCACCGAGCGGGTCGCGCGTCCACTCGGCCGCCTCGAACGGGACCGTATCGAGGTGTCCCAACAGGACGAGCGTCCGGTCTGTCGCGCCCGGGAGCGTCGCCACGAGATTCGGCTTTCTCGGGTCCGAGGTGACGCGCTCGGCCTCGATACCGAGCTCCGAAAAGAACGATTCGACCCACGACGCGAGGCCCCGCGTGTCTCCCGGCGGGTTCTGCGTGTCGTGGCCGACGAGCGTCGCCGCGAGGTCGACGATGTCCTCGCGGTGCTCGCGGAGGGAGGCGACGGCGGCGGGTGGGTCGCTGGACATGAGCTCTCTGTCCGGATGTACGTACTGACGACGAATAAGTTTGTGCTAAAAATACAATATTGGTGGGGCGAGATACGGGTGCCTCTGTGGGACAGGTCCGAAAGAAATCGTCACTCCGAGTGGGGGAGAGTGGGATGGGATGGGATGCGGTGGGGTGCGGTGCTGATTCCGGTATCAGGCGTTGTAGGTCCACCGCTGGAGGGTCGCGGAGTTGGAGCCGGATTGAGAGGTCCAGACGACGCGGACGGTGTCGCCGTTTTCGAACCCATCGCTTGCAGTGTCGTCTTGGACGACGACGGACTCACCCGCGCTGATGGTGTCTGAGCCGAGGCTCGACCACTTGTTTGCGTCACCAGCATCAGTGACGTTGACATTTCCCGCGATAGTGACTAAATCGCCGTCAATCTGCGCGCCGCTTTCGTGCGTGATGGTCAGTTCCGTCTGCCCGTCGTAGTCGAACGTGAAACTCGCTTGGGGAGCGGTGTCACCGACTTGGTCACCGAGACCGAGGACGAAGGTACCGATGACGGCCGCGAGGATGACGGTGATCGCGACCATGAGGATGACGCCGATGACCGGCGAGACTGCGCGCGATTCTGTGAAGATTCTCTTGATTTGCATAGTTGTGTTTCTCCTAGGTGTGCCGGACGAGAGGCGACCGTCGAGAAAAATACGAATCGGTCCTCGAACGCCTGCGTTCTAACCTAACAAGTTTACTGACGTTCTCCGAAGCTATAAACTAGTATTGAGAAGGCGTTTCACGTCTCATGCGTGATTCGTACCAGAATCGGCTGGTGCTATCGCTCACGGTGTAACGTTCGAAAAAATTGAGATTCGGTCGGTTGTGTCGCCGCGGACCGTTTAGTGCGTGTACGTTTGTAGGGTCGCGGAGTTGGAACCGGATTCGGAGGTCCAGACGAGGCGCACTTCGTCGCCGTCGTCGAGAGTTTCAGTGTCGTCGAGGTCCACAACGATGGTGTCACCGGCGTTCATGCTGTCGTCGGAGCCATCATTCTTCGAGATGACTGGCGACGATAAGTCCGACGGGATGACGACGCTCAGTTGGTCGCTGGCGATGGAATCACCGCTTTCGTGCGTGATTGTGATTTCCTGTGCACCATCGTAGTCGAAGCTGAAGCTCGCCTGCGGGGCGGTGTCACCGACCTGGTCGCCGAGACCGAGGACGAAGGTACCGATGACGGCCGCGAGGATGACGGTAATCGCGACCATGAGGATGACGCCGATGACCGGCGAGACTGCGCGTGATTCGCTAAGGAAGTTCTTGATATCCATTGTTCTACCCAGGACCGGCCTCTGACCCACCTCGTGCCCACCTGCACGGGACCGCGAGCGGCCACATGTTCCGGCTCCTGTTGGCCTTCCGTATGTTCCGGATATATTTAATTTCGCAGCGACTTACCGGTCTATTCGAGGGGTTAGGACGCTCCTAACCGTCGAATTCGGGGTTTAAGCCGTTCCATCCCACCTGCGTACCACCAGCAGAGGCGGTCGGTGCTGAACCGCCGACCTGACGCGCTACACACGCGGATCCGGCTCTCTCGCTCGCCCGACGCACCCGCTCGAACTGTTGCGCTCCCGATTTCTGCGGACATGGTGGTGTGGGTTCGGGAGGGTGTCGGCCGCGGCGCGCGTCCCATACGCGTCGCTCACGCGACTCGAAACGCCGAGGCGGTCGAAAACGTCGGGAAAACGGCCTACTGGGAGGCGTTCCAGAAGCGCGGCGTCGACTCGAAATCTATCTTCGCGTCGGAGGGCGCGCGCTCGTAGAGCGCGTCGTGGACGGCCTCGTAGGCCGCGCGCGGGCCTTCCTGTGCGAGTTTCGGGTGGTCGCGCGTGTCGAAGACGACGCGCCACGTCCCGTTCGTGAGGTGCAGTCCGAGGATGTACTTCCCGCGGACGTTCACGACCAGTTGGTAGGCGTGCTGGACCGTCTCGCCGTCGCGTTCGATGTTGTAGCCGCGGACGGCGACGGCCTGCTGAATCGCCTCCTTCGTCTCGAGTTCGGCGACGAACGATTTGGGGACGGCCCGTCCGGGGAGCGACTCGACGAACGGTTCGCTCACGGTCGCACCACCTCGCGTCGCGCACCTGTCGGTTCCATCGTACCCTATCTGGGCGGCCGAGCGGGTATATGCGATACGGTCTCCGGCGGCGCGGGTCCGGACACCGACCGACTCGCGTCGCCCCGCGTTCCGAGCGAAGCGCCTTTGGGGCTCTGCGCGCGCAGACGAACCGTGAACTCCAGCGCACACCACGTCGGTCTCACCGTCCGCGACCTCGATTCGACGCTCGAATTCTACCGCGACGCGCTCGACCTGCCGGTCCTCTCCCGCTTCGAAGTCGGCGGCGAGGAGTTCGCCACCGCCGTCTCCGTCGACGGCGCGTCGGCGCGCTTCGCCCACCTCGACGGCGGCGACGTGCGCGTCGAACTCGTCGAGTACGACCCGGTCGGCACCGACACCGACGAACCGACGCTCAACCGTCCCGGCGCGACCCACCTCGGGCTCTCGGTCGAGGACGTCGACGCCGCGGTCGCTCAACTCCCGGCCGACGCCGAGACGCTCAGCGAACCGCAGACGACCGAAACCGGCACGCGAATCGCGTTCGTCCGCGACCCCGAGGGGAATCTCGTCGAACTCCTCGACGCCTGACCCGGCCGCTTCGTTCGACGGGCTCGCCGCTCGAAACTCGCCGCTGAATTGTTCTCGAACTGCAATACTAGGGCGCTGGTGTGGTCACTCGTCGGTCGGAGACCACGCCCGCGGCCGCTCCGACCCGATTGGAAGCTTCAGCGTCACGGCCGTCCCCCCGAGGGAAGACGGTTCCAACTCCATGCTCCCGCCCGCTTTCTTGACGACCCAGTGGACCAGCCACAGGCCCATCCCGGTCCCGTGTTCGAGCGGCGTCTCCTCGCCGCGCTTGATGACTCGCCACTCCTCGTCGGGGATTCCCGGCCCGTCGTCGTCGACGCGCACGACGAGTTTCGAGTCGTCGGCTTCGGTTCGGCACACGTCGATATGGACCGTTTCGCCGCCGTGTTTGAGCGCGTTCGCAATTAGCTCGTCGAGCGCCGCGCCGACGCGGCTGTCGACTCGCGCGTAGAGCCCCGTCTCGATGTCCGTCCGCACCGCCGCCTCCGGATACGTCGATTCGGCCCTCGACACGGCGTCTTCGACGAGCGTCGAGACGCGCCGCGGCGTCCCCTCGGATTCGAGGGCGTCCGAGACCGTCTGCGCCTTTTCGGAGAGCGACGCGAGGTCGTCCGCCGCTTCGACGATGGCCTCGGCAGCCTCGGCGAGTTCCTCGTCGGTGTCCGTGGCCTCGTTCCGGCGAATCAGCTCCGCGTAGCCCTCGATGACGTTCATCCGGTTTCGGAGGTTGTGCCGGAACATCCGGTTGAGGACGCCGAGTCGCTGCCTGGTCACCTCCGACTCGGTGACGTCGGACTGGATGGCGACGTAGCCGTCGATGTCGCCGTTGCTCTCGATGGGCGCGATGGTCTGTATCGCGGTGTAGAGCTCGCCGCTTTTCCGTCGGTCGATGATTCGCTCTTGCCACGTCTCGCCGGACTGGAGGGCGCGCCACAGTCGCTCGTAGTACGTCTCCGGCATCTCGCCCGAACTGAGTATCGACGCCGGTTCGCCGATGACCTCCGCGGCGTCGTAGCCCGTCGTCTCCTCGAACGCCGGGTTGACGTACGTAATCTCCCCGTCCGGCGTGGTGAGGTAAATCGCGTGGCCCGCCTGCTCGACGGCCTGCTCGAACTCGCGGAGGCGGCGCTCCCGCCGCTGCTGTTCTGTCACGTCGACGAAGACGCCGACGACCTCGGCCACCTCGCCGTTGGCGTCGCGGACGACCGCCGTCGAAAGCCGAAACTCGCGGAGGTCGCCGTCCGCCGGCTGTCGCTCGACTTGAACGCTCGAGAGGCCGTTTTCTGCGATGGTTCGCCGGATAATCTCCTCGCTATCCTCGCTGTCCTCGCCCGCGTTGTAGGGGAGCGGTCCGCCGAGCACCTCCTCGCGCCCCCAGCCGAACGTCTCAGTGGCGGCGTCGTTCCACCTCGTCACGCGCCCCTCGGGCGTGACCGCGATAATCGGCACCGGGGACGCGGCGACCACGGTCCGAAGCTGATCCAGCGACGACCGAACCGACGCCTGCTGGCGCTCGATTCGACGGTTCTTCCGGGAGACGAGCGCCCAGACGAACGCGGTGGAGACGGCGACGAACGCGAGTCCCTTGACGAGTTCGGCTTCGGGGGCCGGGGGCGCACCCAGCGTGGCCGACAGGAGTAGCTCGCCGCCGAGGATGCCCGCGGTCCCGAAGCCGAGATACGCCAGCGCGATGGCGCGGGCGTCGAGACCGTCGAGCGGCGAGTCGTTCATCATCCGAACGGAGCGCGAGCGAAAATATAAACGTGGTGCGGTAATCCGGCGGTTGATAACGACGGCACCACCCCTCGAAACCCGACGCGGAAGCGCAACCGACATTGCCACCGGGACGCTAGCGAAGGTGACTACCGCTTCCCGAGACGCGCGACATCGTAACCATGCCCACCACGAGCCGGCGGGACGCCATCGAGACACCATGAAACGACGAGACGCACTCAAGACACTCGGCATCGGCGCACTCGCCGCCACCGCGGGCTGTCTCGGCGGCTTCGAACAACAGTCGGCGTGGCGCGACCCGCCGCTCGTCGACGACCGGCCGGCGGCGGTCTACCTGCCCGCCGTCACCGAGGGGATGAAGATGTACGGGGAGACGACCGCCGGCCCGTACGGCGTCGCGCTCACCTACTCGTACCCCCATCGCTTCTGGACCGCCGCCGGCTCCGACCTCGAGAAGACCGTCGTCGAGGCCGACGACTCGATTCACCTCATGGCGTCGCTGTGGGACGCCGAGACGGGGACCGTGCTCCCGCTGGACGCCGGCGTCTCCATCGAGATTCTCCGCGACGGCGACCTCGTGAGCGAAGAGGTCGCCTACCCGATGCTCTCCCAGCAGATGGGGATGCACTACGGCTCGAACTACGTCCTCGACGGCGAGGGCGACTACGAGGCCCGCGTCCACGTCGGCGGCACCTCGCTTTCCCGAACCGGCTCGTTCGCCGGGCGGTTCGAGTCGGCCGAGACGGCGACGTTCGAGTTCGCGTTCGACACGGACGACCTCTACGACGTGGAACTGCGCCGCCTCGGCGACGAGGCCGGGTCGCGCGGCGCGGTCCCGGCGATGGAGATGATGGGCGTTCCGACCGGCAAAGCCCCCGCCGTCAGCGACCTCCCCGGTCGCCACCTCGGCCGGCGGACGAGCGCCGACGCCCTGTTCGACGCCTTCGTCGTCGACGACGGCTCCCGGTTCGGCGTCGACGGCGCGTACCTCTACGTGTCGGCGCGGACGCCGCACAACGAGTTCGTCCTGCCGATGATGGGCGTTCGGGCCACGCTCGAACGCGACGGAACCGCGGTGCTCGACGGGGCGCGACTCGACCGGACGCTCGACCCCGACCTCAGCTACCACTACGGTACGGGCGTCGAGGCCGTCGAATCCGGCGACGCGCTGACGCTCTCTGTGGACGTGCCGCCGCAGGTGGCCCGCCACGACGGCTACGAGACGGCGTTCATGGCGTTCGAGCCGATGCGGTTCGAGGTCTGAGGTGTCGCTTCGTCGCCGCCTCATCCCCCGTCGGGCGACCCGGACACCCCGACGCGGACGCCCGCGATGGAAACGTTCAGAAGCCAACAACCCCGAACTCTCGGTGACTCTCGGATGACCACGGACACAGACGCGACGCGCGACCGCCACACCTGCACAGCGTGCGGCGAGGCGTACCCGACCGAGCGACTGCTGGTCCTCCACCGGGGCGCGAGACACCCCGACGACCTCGACGCCGCGGAGGTCGAGGCGTACCGCGAGGCGTATCACGAGGAGGAAGCGGAACTCAAGTCGTTCCGCGTCCGTGCGCTCGGCGTCATCGTGCTGCTGTACTTCGGCTTCCTCATGCTGTTTATCGTCTTCGCATCATGACCCCACTCCGACCCATCTCCCTCAGACGATTCGGTCTCGGTCTCCTGCTGGCGAGTCTCCTGTCGCTCCTCGCGGACCCGGCGGCCGCGAGCAACGCCGCGGTCGGACTCGCGGGCGCGTCGCAGGACAACCTCGCGGTCCCGCGGTGGCTCTATCTCGCCACCGGCGGCGCGACCGTCGGAGCCTCCGCGCTCCTCGCCAGTTTCGTCACCGACCGCCGATTCATCGAGCGCGTCCACCTGTGGCAGACCGGTCCCGATGCGGGCGTCTCGGACGGACTCCTGCGCGCGCTCCGAGTCGCGGGCGGCGTCCTCGGCCTCGCGGTCCTCGCGCTCGCGGTTTTCCTCGGCTACACCGGCCCGCAGGTCCCGACCGTCAACTTCGCCGTCATCGTCGTCTTCGCGGGGCTCCGCGCCGGCTACACGATGCTCTCGTATCTCGTCGCTGATACGTGGCGCGCGCTGAACCCGTGGCGGACCGTCGTCTCGGCGGTTCCGAACGGCTTCGTCTCGTACCCCGAACGACTCGGTCGCTGGCCCGCGGTGGCGGGCATTCTCGCGCTCGTCTGGGTCGAGACCGCGACCGCCGTCACGACCCGGCCCTCGGTCCTCGCGACCGCGCTCGTCGCCTACTCGGTCGTCACGCTCGCCGGCGCGGTCGTCGTCGGCGCGGACGCGTGGTTCGACAAGGTCGACCCCGTCTCCGTCTTCCTCCATTTCTACGGCCGGGTCGCGCCGGTTCGCCTCGACGACGACGGCCTCTCGTTCCGCCTGCCGGGGATGCGACTCGTCACCGACGACGACCTGACCGACCTCGGTGACGTGGCCGTCGCGGTCGTCCTCGTCTGGGAACTCACCTTCAGCGGCTTCGTCACGACCGAACAGGGCGCGGCGGTCATCCGGTGGCTCGCGGGCGTCGGCCTCCCGCCGCTTTTCGTCTACGGACTGCTCTACCTCGGCGGCTTCGGGGTCTTCCTCGGTCTCTACGTCCTCGCCGCGCGGGTGACCGCCCGCCGCATCGACACCTTCGAAACGCCGCTCGACCTCGCGGTCACATTCGCGCCCTCGTTGCTCGCCATCGCCGCGGGCTACCACCTCGCGCACTACGTCGGCTTCTTCGTCTCGCTGTCACCGATGCTCGTCCACGCCCTGTCGTCGCCGCTGTCGTCGCCGGCGAACCCGGTCGTGCTCACGCTCCCCGCGTGGTTCGGCGGCCTGAACGTCGCGTTCGTTCTCCTCGGCCACCTGCTCGCGGTGTGGGTAGCGCACTCGCAGGCCTACCGAACCTTCCCCAGCAGACTGCAAGCCGTCCGGAGCCAGTTCCCCTTCGTCGCGGTGATGATTCTCTACACGATTCTCAGCCTGTGGCTCATCTCGCTGCCGACCGCGAACCCCCCGTTCCTCTGATTATTAACTGATTGGCTTCAATTTGTGAAGACAAAATATCTAACCCCCGTTTTCTAACAGGTGAATTATTAACCAGTCGCTGACTACTGCCGAGTATGAGCGAACACGACGGACGCGACCCCGGCCCCGGTGACGGGGCGGACGCGTCCACGGACCCGCGGGGCGGCGACAACGGCGGGTGCGACGACGCCTGCGAGGTCGAGGGCGCGTCGGAATCGGGAGTGCCCGGCGAGACGGAGTCCGGCGACTCGGCCGGCGAATCCGCCGGTGCGGTCCGTGCGGAGTTCAGCGTCCCCGACATGGACTGCGCGTCCTGTGCGAGCAAGGTCGAAACGAGCGTCCGGAAACTCGACGGCGTCGGTGATATCGACCCGCGGGCGACGACCGGCCGACTCGTCGTCGAGTACGACCCCGACCGGACCACGCCCGACGACATCCGGGGCAACGTCGAGGGCGCGGGCTACGCCGTCGAAGACGGCCCCTCGACGCGCGAGGTGTCGGTTTCCGTGCCGGACATGGACTGCGCCTCCTGCGCCGGGAAAGTCGAGAACGCGCTCCGCGGCGCGCCGGGCGTGCTGTCGTACGAGACGCGCCCGACGACCGGGACCGCCGTCGTCACGCTCGCGGCCGACGCGGACCTCGATGCGGTCGTCTCGGCTATCGAAGCCGCGGGCTACGAGGTCACCGGAACCGACGCCGACGACGGGGACGAGGGTCACGGGCACTCCCACGGCGGCGGCGCCGACGCGGACCGCGAGAGCGTCTGGCGCAGCACGCGCGCGGTGAAAACGTGGCTAAGCGGCGGCTTCCTCGCGGCGGGCATCACGGTTGAGTACCTGCTCGGGCTGGAACTCGTCGTCGCCAGCGTCCTCGGCGTCTCGTTCACGGCCGCCGAACTGCTGTACGTCCTCGGGGCCGCGGTCGGCGGGCAGGCCATCCTCCGCAACGGCTACTACTCGGCGAAGAACCGCAGCCTCGACATCGACTTCCTGATGTCGACGGCGATTCTCAGCGCCGTGGCCGCCAGCCTCATCTCCGGGCCGACGAGCCTCTATTTCGAGGCCGCGACGCTCGCGTTCCTCTTCAGCGTCTCCGAACTGCTCGAACGCTACTCGATGGACCGCACGCGCGACTCCCTCCGCGAACTGATGGACCTCTCGCCCGACGAGGCGACGGTCCTCCGCGACGGCGTCGAGACGGTCGTCCCCGTCGAGGAACTCGTCGTCGGCGACGTGGTCGCCGTCAAGCCCGGCGAGAAGATTCCCGTCGACGGGACGGTGGTCGAAGGCGACAGCGCGGTCAATCAGGCCCCCATCACCGGCGAGTCCGTCCCGGTCGACAAGGCCGAGGGCGACGAGGTGTTCGCGGGCACCGTCAACGAGGCGGGCTACCTCGAAGTCCGCGTCGAGTCCGCCGCGGGCGACGACACCCTCTCGCGCATCGTCTCGATGGTCGAGGACGCGCAGGCCAACAAGACCGAACGCGAGCAGTTCGTCGAGCGCTTCTCGTCGTACTACACGCCCCTCATGGTCGTCGTCGCGGTCGCGGTCGCGGCGATTCCGCCCATCGCGTTCGGCCTCGACTGGGTGACGTGGTTCGTCTACGGCATCACGATGCTCGTGCTCGCCTGCCCCTGCGCGTTCGTCATCTCGACGCCCGTCTCGGTCGTCTCGGGCATCACGTCGGCCGCGAAGAACGGCGTGCTCATCAAGGGCGGCACGCACCTCGAAGCGATGGGCTCGGTCGAGGCCGTCGCCGTTGACAAGACGGGCACGCTCACGAAGGGCGAACTCACCGTCACCGACGTGGTCCCGCTCAACGGCAACTCCGAAGCGGACGTGCTGCGGTGCGCCCGCGGCCTCGAATCCCGGAGCGAACACCCCATCGGCGAGGCCATCGTCTCCCACGCCGAGGGCACGGGCGTCGCCGGCCGCGAGGTCCACGACTTCGAGAGCGTCACCGGCAAGGGCGTCCGCGCCGACCTCGACGGCGTCCCGCACTTCGCCGGCAAGCCCGGCTTCTTCGAGGAACTCGGCTTCGACCTCGAACACGTCCACGTCACCGGTCCCGGCGAGGAACTTTCCGAGGATGTCCGACAGCTCTGTGACCGCCACGGCTGTCTCAACCTCGTCGAGGACACGATTCCGCGCCTCCAGTCCGAGGGCAAGACGGTCGTCGTCGTCGGGACCGAAGACGACCTCGAAGGCGTCGTCGCCGTCGCCGACGAGGTCCGGCCCGACGCCCGCGAGACGGTCGCGAAGCTCCGCGAGGCCGGTCTCTCGGTCGTCATGCTCACCGGCGACAACGAGGGGACCGCCCGCGCCATCGCCGAGCAGGTCGGCGTCGACGACTTCCGCGCGGGCCTCCTCCCGGAGGACAAGGTCGCCGCCGTCGAGGGACTGCTCGACGAGTACGGCTCGGTCGCCATGGTCGGTGACGGCATCAACGACGCCCCGGCGCTCGCCACGGCCACCGTCGGCGTCGCCATGGGCGCGGCCGGCACCGACACCGCCCTCGAAACGGCCGACATCGCCCTCATGGCCGACGACCTCTCGAAGCTCCCGTACCTCTACGAACTCTCCCACCGGGCGAACAACGTCATCCGGCAGAACATCTGGGCGTCGCTCGCCATCAAGGCCGTCCTCGCGGTCGGCGTCCCCTTCGGCTACGTCTCGGTCGCGCTCGCGGTCCTCGCGGGCGACGCCGGGATGACCATGGGCGTGACGGGCAACGCGATGCGACTCGCCCGGATTCGGCCCGACGAGTGAGTCGCGGGAGGCTGACCGTCTCCGGCTTTTCCGGTCCGTCCCTGCCGGATTCGCGTATCCGCGCTACTTAGTGGCGTGACACTATCAACGCGTCCGCAATTCTTGCCACACGAGAAACGGCTGGTTCGGTTTTCCCGACGCCGCGCGTCGGAGACTGGCATGGACGACGACGAGCGGACGCCACGCAGAGACGCGAGCGAGCGACCGGCCCGACCGACGCGGAGTCGAGACGCCGGCGAGACCGCCGAGACCGACGCGGGACGCACCCGGAGACGGTTCATCTGGCTCACCGGGACCGCCGCGATGGCCGGATTGGCCGGCTGTTCCGGCGGCGGTGGCGGCGCGACCGAGACGACGACGGCGACCGCGACCACGACGCAGTCGTCGGGGTCGACCGGGGGCGTCCCCGAGGCGTACGCGACGGCCACCTCGCTCGACGGCACGCAGCGCAACCCCGACAGCCTCTCGTCGCAGGAGGCCGTTTCGTATCAGGACGAACCGAGCGAGGGCAGGCAGTGTTCGACCTGCCGGTACTACATCGAGGACAAAAACGGGGACGGCGCGGGCGCGTGCGCCATCGTCGCGGGCGAAATCGCTCCCGAGGGCTACTGCGTCTCCTACGTCGAGTACGAGGGGTAGCGCGTCCGACTCTCCGCCGCGGTCAGGACTCCTCGTCCGTCGGCCCGACGGCGCTCTGAATCCGACAGCGGATGGACTCCTCGACGCCGTCGCGCTCGACCGGAATCACCCACTTCTCGCCGCAGCCGAGGACGGTCACCAGCTCGCCGTCCTGTCGGTGTTTCACCGAGACGAACACCTCGCCGCGCTCGGGGTCGTAGTCCACGAGTTCGACGAGCACGTCCTCGCCGGCGATGAGGAGGTTCTTCGCGCCGTCCAACTCGGTGACGTAGGACTCGGTGTTCCCGGCCGGGTCGGTGACGAACAGCTCGACCACCGGCACGTCCTCGCCGTCGGGATAGCTCGCGTCGACTTCGAGCGCCCCGTCTTCGAGCCGGATGCCGTGTATCTCGACGAGCGACG
The DNA here is from genome assembly GCF_000336975.1 of Haloferax sp. ATCC BAA-644. Classification (NCBI taxonomy): domain Archaea; kingdom Methanobacteriati; phylum Methanobacteriota; class Halobacteria; order Halobacteriales; family Haloferacaceae; genus Haloferax; species Haloferax sp. ATCC BAA-644. Next base: position 174,376 of record NZ_AOLF01000001.1, on the reverse strand, counting down.
CCGCGACGCCGAAGGTGTCAGCGACCTGCTGACGGAGGTCCCCCAACGGGATTCGAACCGACTCTCGAATCGTTCCCATGCCCGCCCCTACGAACGGGGGGTGTATGAGCGTGTCCGCTAGTCGTCGCCCCAGAGGGCGTCCGCGAGGCGCGACCCCGACGGGACGGCCTCGCGGAAGGAGACCGAGTCGAACGCGAGCGGCCCGTTGAGAGAAAGAAAACCGAGTTCGCCCCCGGGCGCGCGGTCGAGGTTGGTCAGAAAGGCCACCTTGCGGACGGCCTCGACGCCCTCGACGGTCGCGTCGGGGTCGACCGACTCGTACAGGGCGGCGTGTTCCCGGACGTGTTCGACGCAGCGTTTCGTCGGCGCGAACAGCAACAGCGCGTGGACGCCCGGCCCCTCGCGGCCGAGTTTCGTTCGGATGGCGTGTTCGTCGTCCTTGTAGAAGTAGCGCTCCATGCGGCGGTACTGGCGGAGTATCTCGTTCGCGCCGGTGGCGTGGCGGACGGCGGCGTCGGCCTTGAGTTCGATGAGGTAATCCACCGGTTCGGGCGTCCGCACCCTGACGTACACGTCGGCGACGCCGCGGTTCCCGTAGTGGTCGTACGGCTCTTCGAGGTGAATTTCCACGTCGTCGAAGGCCGCCCGGAAATGTTCGACCACCCGCGTCGCCAACTCGTCCTCGCGCATCTGTCGGCTGAGACGAGGCGACCGTCGGGGAAATGTCCCGCGGTTCGCCCGCCGGAGGCCCGACACACCAGAAGGCACATACCGCCGGCGTTCGGTTGGAAAACCGACAGATGTCCCTGCCGACTCGCAGACAGGTCCTCCACGCCGGCGGCGCGTCCCTCGTCGCCGCGCTCGCCGGCTGTTCCGGCGAGGGGTCGAGTTCCAGTTCGGACGAGCCGCACGGCCCCTCCCCGGACGAACTCGTCACCGACTACGACCAGCTCCGCCTCCGCAACGACGCCGAGAGCGCCATCTTCCGGGACGCGTCCCGAGACGACGAAACGGGGTCGTCGTACCTCGACGACTTCCTCGTCACCACCGACGAGGAGCGCGAAGACGTGACCTTCGCGGCCGACCCCGCCGACGCCGACGCGGCCCGCGCGTTCATCGACGAGACGGAGTTCGACGCGCAGACGCTCGTCATCACCCAGCACCGCGTGGACGCCTGCCACCGGGTGAAACTGCTGTACGTCACGCACCCGCCGGACAGCGTCGTCCACCTCGACTTCTGTCACCCGCTCCGAGATGCGTCGGTCGAGTGCTCCGTCGAGGACCGCCACGTCGTCGCCTCGCTGGTCCGACTGCCCTACTCCTCGGAGGGCGAGTCGAGTTGGGGACACGGCGGCGGAAGCAGTTGTCGCCTCCCGCCGTCGCTCCGAACCGAGACGGAGGACGCCTGAGATGCCCCGGACGCGACGCGACGTGCTCGCCTCGCTCGCCGGGGTCGGCGTCGCCGGACTCGCGGGCTGTACCGCGCTCGACGCGGGCGAATCCGAATCGGACGACCCGGCCCTCGACCCGGCGGCGCTCCGGGAGGTCATGGAACTCGGGTCGCCGGCGTTCCCGGCCCGCGTTCCGGTCCCGATTGCCGATTCGTTCCTCGAACGGGGCCGCGCTCGCGCCCGCGAACTCCTCGACTCCTGCCCCGAGACGATGTCTCCCGAGGAAGTCCCGAACGAGGCCGTCCGAAACGTCTACGCCGAGGCGTACGCGGACGCCGCCGAGGACCTCGCCCCCTCGGACGCCGACGAGTCGCCCTTCGAGGCGCTTCGGGGACTGCGCTACGCTCGCGGGGCCGCGGCGATGGCGAAGGGGACTTACGACGCCGCGGTCGGTGACCTCACCGAGGCCGACGTGCGCGACGAGGCCGAATCGGTCCGTGCGGACATCGAGTCGTTCAGGCTCGGCACGCGCTACCTCGGCGACGAACCCGACCGGGCGCTCGTCGTGTACGAGGCCGTCGAAGACCTCGTCGCGGCCGCGGTCCGGTACCTCGACAACGCCGACGAGTACGGCCGCTACGCCGCCAGCGCCCCGCGAGCCGGTGAACTGCTCGACGCGGTCGAGTCCGCGCGGGCGTCGCTCGACGGCGCGCGCCACGTCCGCGACCGCTACTTGGCGTCGATTACCGACCCGGTAGACTTCACCGACGCGTTCGAGTCGACCGCGTCCTCGCTCGCCGGAATCACCGAGGACCGCCGGGCCGAGTACCCCGAGGAGGGAGGGCTCGAAGCCGTCGTCGAGGGCGAGGGGTTCGACACCGAGAAACTCGAATCCACACCGGCCAAAGACCTGCTGGTGGAGACGTTCGTCGAAGTCGAACGCGGGCTTCGGGACGCCCGCAACGGCCTCCGAAGCAGGCGATTCGCCACGGCGCTCGTGGGTGCCCACACCGCCGAGACGCATCGTCGCGCGTTCGAAGACGCCGTCACGGCGGTCAAGCGAGGCCGGTACGAAACTGTCGACTCCGCGGCCGCGGTCAGGGACGCGAAACTCGGCGCGCTCGAAGCGCTCGAAGCCGCTCGGTCAGACAGGTCGAACCCCCACCTGACGCGTCGCGCGCTGGTCGATATCGCCCACCAGATCGGCCGCGGGGACGGCTACTTCCGCGACGACTACTACGAGGACGGCGACCCTCGGGCCGCGCGAAACGCGCTCGCGCAGTACGCGACCACCGAGTTCGCCGCGCGCGAGACGCCGGGTGCGAGCGCGTGGGTGCTCGGGACGCTCGCGGCCGAGCGCGGCGGCGTCGGCCGCTGACGAGTCGTTTCTTCCGTTTTGTCGTATCCCCGCGAACTGTTTGAACGGTAACCGGTCCGACTGTCGCGTCTCTGCATCGACTCTCGGAACCTCTCGAGACGACCGCTTCGATAACCCGTGGATGGCGAGTCATAGGGGCGCTCACAACTGGTTCATGCAACCCGCGCACTACTATCACACTCGACCGAATCGAGCGCTCGATGGACGAACACCGGGTGAGGTGCTCCTTAGATAGCACCTCCTCGCCTCGGTGAAACGCGGGAGATTGGCAACGTTTGGGTGTCCTCCGTCGCAACGCTACCCAACCCGATAATAAGGTTTAATATTTGATGGCGGTTTGATTGTTATATGGCCGTCGTTAGCGTTTCGATGCCGGAGGAACTACTCGAGCGAATCGACCAGTTTTCCGAGGACCACGGATATACGGGTCGGAGCGAAGTGCTCCGAGAGGCGGGTCGGAACCTCCTCGGTGAGTTCGAGGACAAGAAACTCGAAGACCGCGAACTGATGGGCGTCGTAACTGTCGTCTTCGATTACGAGACGACGAGCGTCGAAGAGAAGATGATGCGACTCCGCCACGAGTACGAGGACATCGTTGCGTCGAACTTCCACAGCCACGTCGGCGGGCACCACTGTATGGAACTGTTCGTTCTCGAGGGGTCGCTCGAAGACATCTCGACGTTCGTCGGAAAAATCAGAGCGACGAAAGATACGCTTACCGTCGACTACTCGGTGCTTCCGGTCGACGACTTCGGTCCGCTCGCGGATATGCGCTGAATTCTCTGTCCCACGTTCGGACCCCACGCTGTCGCCTCACCCGGACAGATTGGTCGTAGCGCTTGGGTAGTTTGTTAGCGGGGCTCTCTCTTCATCAGTGGACCGCTGTAGCGAACGCTGAACGGGTAGATGCTCTGTTCGACCGGCGAGAGGCGTCGTCGTCGGTGTATCGTTCGACCGTGTCACTCTCTACTTAATAATACTCAATGATAGAATCACAGAAGTTATTATATTCTAGTTCAGAGTTAGCAATACAATGGTCGAACTCACGCGACGAAGACTGCTACAGGGGGCGGGCGCAAGTGCGGTCGCCGGGACGGGAGTCGCCGGCTGTCTCGGTCGGGGTGGTGGCGACTCACTCGGCTCTCTGACTGTCGCGTACGTCCCGATTTACCCGAACATGCAACACTACGTGATGGAACAGGAGGGTTACTACGATGAACTTCCGGCGGATGTCACCATCGAGCGGTTCAGCTCCGGGCCGAGCGTCGTCAAGGCGTTCGCCAGCGGGGACGTCGACGTTGCGCTCTTCGGAATCACGCCGGCGATGGTCCTCACCGACAAGGGAACCGACGCGGGGATCCTCGCCGCGAACTCGCGAAACGGGTTCAAGATCCTCGGAACTTCCGATCTCGTCGACCGCTACGAACGGGAGGGGAACGCCGCGTTCGAGAGCTTCGAACAGGAACACGGTCGCAAGGTGAGGTTCGGGGCTCCGCCGGACGGGAGCGTTCCGGACATCGTGCTTCGGTACTGGATTCAGGAGGACCTTGACCTCGGCGAGATGGACGCCGTCATCAACAAATCGAAAGTCCCGCCGGCGAAGGCGGTCCAGACCATCCAGTCGGGCGACATCGACGCGACGATTATCCAAGAGCCGTTCGCGACGATTATCGGCCGCGAAGACGGCTTCGGCGAACTTGCCTGGTCCGGAGACATCTTGGAGGACCACCCGGTCACGGTGCTGTTCGCCAACCAGCGTGTCATCGACGACAGCGATGTCTCGCAGGCGCTGGTCGAACAGCACGTCGCAGCGACCGAGTTCACGGCCGGGTCGCCCGCCGCCGCCGCCGTCGATGCCGCGTCGGTCATCGGCTCCGGTGTGAGCGAGGACCTCGCGAAGGCCGCGATGGATTCGCGGGCGTCTGATTTCCTCTCGGACCCGCACGCGGTTACCGAGCAAGCCGCCACGATGGGCGAGTTCGTCACCGACGTCGGCAACATCGAGGAACCGGTCGCGACCGATGACCTGTTCGCAGTCGACGCCTACGACGCTATCCAGCAATGAGCACCCGCACGACCGGTACTAAGCTGGTGACCGCCGCTGTTGGCGAGGGTGACCGCAAGCGGTATCTACGGGGCTTCGGCGGGTTGCTCGCGTTTCTCCTCGTCTGGTGGATCGGCGCGGTAACGACCCAGCCGTCGTATCTCGTCCCGGGGCCGCTCGAATCGGTCCGTGCCTTCGTCACCCTGTTCACGACCTCGGCCGCAATCGCGGTTCCCCTGGTCGGCTCGGAGCTGGTGTTACCGACGGGGCTCGCGCACCTCGCGGAGACGCTGTTCCACTACGTTCCAGGCCTGCTTCTCGGTGCCGGCTGCGGAATCGGGCTCGGGCTGACGATGGGTTGGAACGGCGCGCTCGACGACTGGCTGCGGCCGCTCGTTCGAGTGCTGCGGCCGATTCCCCCGTTGGCGTGGGTCGTCTTCGCCATCGTCTGGTTCGGCATCCACCACACCGGGGCGGCGTTCATCGTCTTCGTCGGCGCGTTCTGGATTAACTTCTACGGGGCGTACGGCGGTGTCGAGGGCGTTTCGACCGAACTGACCGATGCCGCGTCGACGCTCGGCGTGGAACGCGACCGCTCGATGCTGAAACTCGTTGCACTCCCGAGCGCGGCTCCCCAGGTGTTGACGGGGTTTCGGACCAGCATCGGACGCTGCTGGATGATCGTCGTGGGCGCCGAGTTGTTCGGTGCGCCCGGTGTCGGCTACGAGATTATCAACGCCTCGAACAACCTCGCGATGGCGACCAGCGTCGCCTACATGTTTCTGATCAGTCTGGCGTTCCTCTGTATGGACGTCGGATTTCGCCTCGTCGAACGGAGTGTGCTCGCGTGGCGATGAGTAAGCCCCCAGCCGCCGACCGAGAGTCCGAGGAAAAGATTAGTGTCCGGGGCGTTAGCAAGGCGTACGAGTCGACGAACGCGCTCGATGACGTCTCGTTCTCGGTCCCGGAGGGCGAGTTCTGCTGTGTCGTCGGGCCGTCCGGCTGCGGAAAGACGACCCTGCTGCGGGCCATCGCCGGCCTCGACGACGTGGATAGCGGCTCGATTCTGGTCGACGGCGACCCGGTTGCCGAACCGAGTCTCGACCGGGGCATGGTGTTTCAGGAGTACGCCCTGTTCCCGTGGCGAACCGTCCGCGGGAACATCCGATTCGGCCTCGACCGCCCCGCCTGCGAATGCGCCGACTGCGAAGCGCGGGTCCGCGAACTGGTTGGTCTCGTCGGCCTCGAGGGCTTCGAGGACGCCTACCCCAAGGAGCTGTCCGGCGGAATGAAACAGCGCGTCGGCATCGCTCGTGCCCTCGCTGTCGACCCGGAGATTCTACTTATGGACGAACCGTTCGGGAGCGTCGACGCGCGGACGCGTGACCGCCTACACGCCGAACTGCTCGATATCTGGGCGCAGACCGAACGGACCGTCGTGTTCGTCACCCACGACATCGACGAAGCGGTGACGCTGGCCGACCGCGTCGTCGTGATGGACGCCGACCCGGGGACCGTCCAATCGACCATCCCTATCGATTTAGAACGCCCGCGTCAACGGACGGCCCACGAGTTCGTCGAGTACGTCGCGGAAATCAGAGACGAACTCGGCAGTCCGGTAGATGTCAGCCAGAAGTAGCGTCACCGCTAGTGTGTAGCTTCGTCGTGACTCCCGCGGTAAATGGGTCGATAGACCCGCAGCAATACTATGCGTGACACTCCTGTCTTTGGTGCCGTAGGCCTCGGAAACTTCGCTTTCCACGAGCTTGGGGTGTTGTTGATAGGTTCCCAGCGACGAGGTCCAGACACGCATCTGATATTAAATACCAGTGTAACTAACCGCCATCTCTATTATCTCGGAACACAAATTTAATATATGCCGATTGTAAGCTCCTCGATGGATGAGCGACTCCGTGACAACCTCGATACGTTCGCCGCGGAACATGGCTACAGCGGCCGAAGCGAGGTGATTCGTGAAGCATGCCAATCTCTACTCGCGGAGTACGAAGAGACCGATCACGAGGGTCAACGTGTCTTAGCGACGGTAACCGCCGTCTTTGGGTACGATAAGCCGGAGATTGAGCGCCGGATGATGGACATTCGCCACGAGTTCGAGGCGTCGATTCGGTCGAACTCCCACAACTGCCTCGACGGCAACGCGGGCTGTGTCGAGACGTTCGTCGTCGAAGCCGCTTACGACGATGTCTTGCGGTTTATTGGAACCGTTCGCGGGGCAGACGAGTCAGTTTCGGTCGAATACACGGTCGTCCCCGTCGATGTGATGAGTGCCGGAGCCAGTGAGTCGGACTCGTTTTGACTTGAGAGGGCTCGGTGTCCTCTTCGAACTCGCGTAAGCACTAGTCGTTGGCGGGTCGATAGAGCTAGTCCAGAATATTAATTCGCTCTCTACTGATAGCTGTGATTATTATAACTCTTATTTTAACACAGTAGATTTATTATGTTTGCCTATTAGATTATCAAATAAGCTATGGCACACATTCACCTCGGAGAAGGGTCGTTCCCGTTGTGGGCGCTCCTTCTGTGGACGCTCGTCGGCGCCGGGCTAATCAGCGCCATCGTGTACCGAATCCGGAACGGCGGTATCAAGACGCGTCAGATCGCGCTCGCGGGTATCGGTGCGGCCGCGAGTTTCGCGGTCTTCCAGCTGAATATCCCCGTGTGGGGCGGCATCCACATGAACCTCACCGGACTAGTGGGAATCCTCGCCGGCCCGCTGCTCGGGGGACTCATCGCGCTGGTCGTGAACATCTTCTCGGCGGCGCTCGGGCACGGTGCGGTCGGACTGCTCGGGGCGAACACGCTCGTCAACGCCACTGAGGCTATCGTCGCCTACTACGCGTTCAAGGCGCTGATGGGACTGGACTGGGACGTCTTCCCCGCCAGCGCCAGCGCCGCGACGCTCGGCCTGTCGGCAGGGGCGGTCCTGATGGGCGCGATCATCGTCATCAGCGGCGTGAACGGAAGTGCGCTCCCCCGTGGTGACCTGACAATCGCCGTCGCCGGCCTCGTCGGACTCAACCTCGGCGTCGCTGTCATCGAAGGTATCCTGACGGGCTTCGTCGTCCGGTTCCTCGCGTCGGTCCGTCCCGACCTCGTCGGCCTCACCGACCAAGAGACCCGTGAGGAGTCCACCGGGGTGACCGCGTGATGCAGCGCTGGCAACAGTACGGTGGTCTCCTCGGTCTGCTCGCGGTCTGTTTCGCGGCCGGGCTCTGGGGCTTCACCTCGACCGGCGGCGCGCTCCCGTGGGCCAAGCGGTCCGCGAAGGCGCTCCAACGTGGGGTACAGGAGGGTGGCGGCGCACTCGTCGACTTCGGCCGCGGCATCGTCGTCGCCGGGCCGATTCGGAAGGGCGGGCTGATGCTCGAATTCGGGGGACTCGTCGCCCTGTTGTTCGTCCTCGGTATCGGACTGTACGTCTACGTCGACCGCTACGGCGGTTTCGGCGAAGAGGGACGCTCGGCACAGTAACTCGTGACGACGCTCTCGAACCACGTTCCCGACCCGCGGCTCATCACGGCGTTCGCCGAGCGGCGGGATGGGCCGCTCCACCGCGTCAATCCGTGGACCAAGGTGGGAGTCGTTGGCGCACTCGTCCTCGCGGTCACTGTGTTCGACCGCGTTGTACTCCTCGCTGGACTGTACGGCGTGGTCCTCGCAGTCTACGGGTTAGCGGGGCTTCCGTACCGACGCCTAGCGGGCTGGTACACGCTTCCGCTCCTGTTTATCCTCTCGGTCGCCGGCCCGTTGGCGTTCCTCGAGCCGGGCACGCCGATCGGCGGCGCGCTCTCGACACCGCTCGGTGAACTCTCGGTTACGTGGTCGGGCCTCGTGCTCCTCGGTGAACTCAGTTTCCGGTCGCTGGCAGTCGTGACGTTCACGCTGGCGGCGTCGATGACGACGCAGTACACCGCGGTTGCGTACCTGCTCGGGCGCTTGCTCCCCCGACCGATCGACCAGGTCGCGCTCCTCACCTATCGGTTCACGTTCGTCATGGTCGAGACGCTCGAAGACCTGGTGCAAGCCGTGCTCTCTCGGGGGGCGAACCTCTCGGAGTTCTGGTCGAACAGGCGACCGTACGCGAGAATCCTCGGGATGACGATGCTGTCGGCCATCGAGCGGTCCGAACGGCTCGTCAAATCGATGGAAGCCCGCGGCTACGACGGCGACATCACGCTGTACGGCGATGTCTCGCGGCCGCCCCTTCGCGAGTTACTTGTCGTGGTCGGTTCGTACGCAGTTGTCGTCGGATACGCCGTTGTCTCGGTCACCGGGGTGGGACTGTGACTCACGCTGAGACGCCACTTGTCGACCTCCGGTGTGAGGCGCATACGTATCCGGACGGAACGGTCGGGATGCACGACGTCGAGTTCAGCGTCTTTCCCGGCGAGATCGTCGCCCTCGTCGGCGGCAACGGCGCGGGGAAATCGACGCTCCTCGAACACCTGAACGCCACGCTCGTCCCCGACGATGGCGAACTGGCCGTCTGCGGCACACCGATCAGCGAAGCCAACAAGGCACGCGCGCGGAAGGAAGTCGGCTTCGTCTTTCAGGACGCCGATACGCAACTCGTCGCACCCACGGTCCTCGACGACGTGATGTTCGGCCTCCAAAACTACGGCGTCCCCACTGACGAAGCGAAACAGCGCGCTCGCGAAGCGCTCGCAACGGTCGACGCGGCCCACCTCGAAGACCGGATTCCGCACTACTTGAGCGGCGGCGAGAAACGCCTCGTCGGTCTCGCCGGCGTGCTCGTCCTCGAACCGAGCGTCGTCGTGCTGGACGAACCGCTCGCGGGCCTGGATCCGGAGCGGTCGCGACTGGTCGCCGAGCGGGTCCAGAAGATTCACGCGGACGGCATCAGCGTCGTCCTCTCGACGCACGACCTCGACTTTGCCGCCGAGGTCGCCGACCGCGTCTGCGTGATGACCGACGGCAACGTCGTTGGGGGCGGAACCCCGAGCGAGGTATTCTACGACGACGCGCTGTTGGCCGAAGCGAACCTGCACCCGCCGAGTGCGGTTCGCGTGGCCCGCGATGCGGGGCTGGCGTCGGCGCAGCCAGTAACGGAAGCGGAGCTCGTGTCTCTTTTGACGGAAGTTGACAACTTGGACGCTACACGGACTCCCGCTCCTGATGGCCGCGGGCGCGACTGAGCGCCTTCGTCGGTCTCTTGCCGAGTCGTACTCTTCGGCCTACCGCGTTGGTCCCGACGAACTCGACTGTTTGTCGCGCCGTCGGAGCTGCTACGGCACTGAATATATTATTATATTGAATTTCTTTACTAGCAATTCATATGTCTAGATAGCAGATTAATATTTGATGCGCACGAGTTTCAACGTCTCCGACGACCTCCTTTCCAACTTTGACGTGACGTGGCAAGCAGAGGGATTGGATTCGCGTTCGCGCGGCGTCCGCGAAGCGATGCAGGAGTACATCGAGCGACACACCAGATTGGAAGACGTCGAAGGCGAGGTGGTCGTTATCATCGCCTTCGACTACGAACACGAAGCGGTTATCGAGGACATCCACAATGTACAACACCAATATCAGGATGTCATTACGGCCACGAACCATATTCACGAAGGAGAGTGGTGTCTTGAGACACTTTTCTGTCGAGGGATTGCAGGACGTGTCCGCGAACTCACGTGTCGATTGCGCGATTTCGACGCGGTGAATCGGGTCAAACTGCTGCATCTCGCCGAACGCTGAGCGTCGCTCACGATCGGGGCGGGGGGTTGTGGTGTTCTTCGCCGAGCGACGTGAGCGAGTAATCCACGGCCCGCACATCCGATACCACTCGAACGGAGTTCACGAACTCAGCGAGGGCCTCCGGACTCCCTTCCAAGACGAACAGTTCCATACAGTATCGGTTCCCGAGGTGTGTGTGGGTGGTCGCGGTGACGGCGGAGCCGTTGTCGTGTCGTATCTCTGCGAGGTGCTGTTGAACCGTGGAGTGACGACATTCGAAGACGACGATCACCGTTCCTACGTACGGCCCCCCGTCACGCGCTCCTCCGTCAAATTCTTCGAGCAACATCCGCGCTCCTTCGCGCACGACCTCGCTCCGACCGCTGTACTCGTGTTCCTCGGCGAACTCGCTGATGCGGTCGAGCAACGCCTCCGGCATAGAGATACTAACGACGCTCATATACTAAATAGGACCTAATTATTATTAATTTCTGTTATGAGTCCGCAGTCGAGAAGTAATAATTAGTATTTTAGTATAGTATCTTCATATTCTACGCATGTCGGTCAACAACGACCCGATTCCGGTGACGATTCTGAGCGGCAGTCTCGGCGCTGGAAAGACGACGACGTTGAACCATCTCCTCGGTAGCGAACGGGACCTGAACGCCGCGGTTCTCGTCAACGACATGGGAGAGGTGAACATAGACGCCGAGTTCGTCGAACGCGAGTCGGCACTCACCCAGAACGACGAAGAGATCATCGAACTGTCGAACGGCTGTATCTGCTGTCGGCTCCGCGGAGACATGCTCGATGAGGTGGGACGCTTAGCCGCAGAGCGAGACTTCGACTACCTCCTCGTCGAGTCGTCCGGAATCAGCGAGCCGATTCCGGTCGCCCAGACGTTCGCTCGCGGCTTCGAAGACGCGGAGTTCGACCCCACGGGAGTCTACGAACTCGATACGATGGTGAGCGTCGTCGATGCACACAGCTTCTGGCAGGGCTTCGATTCGGGGCAGGCGCTCACGGACGACACGGTCGACCCGGAGGACAACCGCGTTCCCGAAGAAGCGCTCATGGACCAAATCGAGTTCTGTGACGTGCTTCTCCTGAACAAGTGCGACCTTGTTCCCCAAGACGAACTGGAGAAGATAGAGGCTGTTCTGAAAACCCTCCAGCCGTGGGCGAAGCTCATCCGAACGGAACACGGCGCCGTCGCCCCCGAGGAAATCTTGAACACGGGGCGGTTCGACTTCAACCGCGCCAGCCAGTCGGCCGGATGGAAGCGCGAACTACAGGAGGGCCACCATCACGATGCCGCCGCCGCCGAGGAACACGGCGTCACCTCGTTCGTCTTCGACGCGGACCGACCGTTCCACCCCGACCGAGTCGCCGAACTCTTCGCCGACCTCCCCGACGGTGTCGTCCGCGCGAAGGGCTTTTTCTGGTCGGCGGGTCGCGAAGACATCGCTATGGGCCTCGACAAGGCGGGCCAGTCTGTCCGTGCCGGCCCGAAAGGAACGTGGATCGCCACGCTCCCGAAGGCCCAACAGCAGCGGTATTTCGCCGCTCGTCCGGGTATCAAGGCGGACTGGGACGACAAATGGGGTGACCGCGGGGTCCAACTCGTGTTCATCGGTCGGGAGTTCGATCAGGAATCACTGGTCGAACGGCTGAACGACTGTCTCCTCACGGACGCCGAAATGGACGAGGATTGGGGCACGTACCCGGACCCGTTCGGGTCTGACGAGCAGCGTGAACTGGCGTTGGCCGACGACTGATGAGCCTCGACGACCAACCCCCTGTCACGATTCTGAGCGGCGGGCTCGGTGCCGGTAAGACGACCCTGCTCAACCACCTCCTCACCGTCGGTGGAGAGCAGTACGATATTGCTGTCCTCGTCAACGATGTCGGCGAGGTGAACGTCGACGCCGACCTCATCGAGAACGGTTCCGACCTCTCGATGGACGACGGCGGCGTCACGGAGCTCTCGAACGGGTGCATCTGCTGTGGGCTCCAAGACGAACTGGATCAAGAGCTCCGGCGGCTCGCTTTCGACGAGGAGTTCGATTACCTCGTCATCGAAGCCTCGGGCATCAGCGACCCCGTCCCGATAGCACGGCGATTCGTCTCTCCCGCGCGGGCCGCTGCGCTGTACGACCTCGATACGACCGTTACCGTGGTCGACGCCCACCAGTTCCACCGGGCGTTCGTCCTCGGGGAGACGCTCACGTCGAGCGACGACGACACCCGACCGCTTTCGGAACTGCTCGCCGAGCAGGTCGAGTTCTGCGACGTGCTCGTCGTCAACAAGTGTGATCTCGTGTCCGACGAGGAACGTGAGGAGGTCGAACGCATCATCCGAACACTCCACCCTGATGTAGACCTCGTCCGGGCGACCGACAGCGCTGTGGACCCGGACCGAATCCTCGGAACGGGACAGTTCGACAAGGATGAGGCGAGTAACTCTGCCCGGTGGAAACAGGTCATCTCAACCGACCACGAGGACGATACGGACGCTGAGCCGCACGAGCACGACGATAACGGGACGGACACAGACCATGGGCACGGCGAGGATCACGACCACGACCATGGTGACGACCACGACCACCTCCACCCACCAGAGGAGTTCGGCGTCGATTCGTTCGTCTACGAGCGACATCGACCGTTCCATCCCGAGCGATTCCACGAATGGCTCCGCTCGTTCCCCGATTCCGTCGTCCGGGCGAAAGGCCACATGTGGGTCGCTGGACGCGACCGCTACGCCCTCAACCTGAGCCAAGCGGGCGCACAGATCCACGTTGAGGTCAACGGACGATGGGCGGCTACGCTCTCCGAATCTCGGCGGGAGTCGTACCGCGAGTCGCATCCGGGGCTCCAGTGGGACGACCAGTGGGGTGACCGCGAAGTGAAGCTCGTCTTCATCGGTGCCGGAATGGACTCGATCGGTATCGCCGACGAACTCGACGACTGTCTCCTCACCGACGAGGAGATGGACGCCGACTGGAGCGCCTTCGAGAACCGCTTCCCGGGCCAGCGGTCGTATTCGAAGCCCCCGACCGAACAGCGGCTCATCCTTGGTGGGGAGCAATGAACGGTGCCAGTCGTGAACTCCCACCGATAGAGTCGCGACGGACGACCGACGCCGACGGCCACGACTGTATCGACCCGCTCGGCGTCGCCATCGTGACGGTGTCGTCATCCCGGGGGACTGACGTGGAAAAGGACCTCTCAGACCCTAGTGGCGATGCCATCGCCAGTATCCTTGCCGAAGCGGGTCACGTCATCACGGCGCGTCGGACGGTCCCGGACGACTACATCCGAATCAAGACGACCGTGAGCGAGTGTCTGGAGCGATCCGACGTCGATATCCTCATTACCACGGGCGGAACGGGGGTCACCATCGACGATGTCACACCGGACGCAGTCGGCGACCTCTTCGACCGCGAACTGCCGGGATTCGGCGAGGCGTTCCGGTGGCTCTCGTGGGGGGAGGTTCGAACGCGCATCGTCTCAACCCGTGCGACCGCGGGTATCGCCCGCAACGTGCCCGTGTTCGTACTGCCCGGAAGTGAAAACGCCGTTCGGCTCGCGACCACCGAAATAATCTCCACGGAAGCGCCGCATCTCGCCGGACTCGCGACCCGACACACAACCGATGAGAGCTGAGTGACGTAGCGCTCCCATCCGTCATCCACTGAGAAGGGATGTCAGATGACCCTCTACGGTATCGGGCTCGGACCGAGGCGGGGCCGACCTACTCGCGGTTCGAGGGGAGTGGCCGCTCGAATCGGTTGACGTCGTCTACTCTCCCGGTCAGCTCTCGTGTCGCAGCTCAATACCTTCCAAGGCCAAAGCTGAGCGCCCTCGAACTCCAGAGGACGACCGACCTTGACGAGTTTCACGTAGAGCGGGGAGACCAGTACACGCTGGCGACGCGGAACGCTGCGTGGGGGAAGGAACCGGAGTTGGGCGTTCCTCACCGTGACTCTTGGCGGCCACTCTTGTCTCTCGATAATCCTCTCTCGTTGACACGCCTAGAAAACAACTAAAGTTTAGAAAGAACTATTAGAATTGTATAACGTTCGTAACACGTGCCCGAGAGACGCTCGAAACAGCAGTCGGTCGTGGCTTCACAGCGGGTGTTCTGGGACTCTCCCTCCGTGCCCAGTTATGAAAAACCTACATTAGTTTAGCAAGAATTATTATATCAGTTCACGATATTGTTATTTATGCTCGGTCGACGTTCGAGACGAAAGTCACATACCGACCTCGCAGTCGGGGTTACAGGATGTCGTAGTGGAGAAAGGACGCCGCTCACGGTTGCGTCTCCAGATATCCTCACAGGGTTGGAACTGCACAACGGCGTTATCCCCTGTCACACGGCAGCCGACTGGATGACGCGGGGTGGTCGTTCGTGAACCTCACGAAACAGACGTGGACCGACGTGGAGGGGTCCAACGCTGATGTCTGCCTTCTCCCCGTCGGGAGCATCGAACAGCACGGCCCGCACGCCCCACTCGGAACCGACGTGCTTGTCGCAGATGCAATCGCTGACGTCGCTGCCGACCGCGCCGAAGCGTGGAAACTACCTCCAGTACACATCGGTGTCGCGCCGTATCACCGCCGTTTCCCGGGGACGCTTCACGTCCCTCCGGACGTGCTTCGGGAGTACGTGTTCCATCTGTTGGAATGCGTGGACGCGTGGGGCGTCGAAACTGTCCTGATAGTCAACGGACACGGTGGGAACAGAGAGCCGCTCAAGCACGTTTGCCGACGCCTCTCGGACGAGACCACGCTCGATGCACAGTACTGGGAGTGGATGAAGGCTGTCGACGTGGACGTACAGCACGCGGGAGAGATCGAGACGAGCGTGCTGCAACACTTGGTTCCCGAACACGTCGGCGCGCCACAGCCGGGCGACGCCGATAGCTGGGGTGAGTGGGTCCACGGCGCGCAAGTCGCAACGTACGCCGACGAGTTCAGCGAGAACGGCGTCGTCGGAGACCCGACGGCCGCGACCGCCGAAACCGGCCGGGACGTGTTCGAGACGGCCGTCGGTGAGCTACTGGAACTCATCGCATGGCTCGGAGAGCGAAACGCGGCTTCGACCGGCCGGCAGAGAGGCGAGGACCGCGAAGAATGCTAACGCTACGAAACCGCAGACTCAGTCGACGAGACGCATTGAAGGGAGCGACGGCGGGC
Organism: Haloferax sp. ATCC BAA-644; assembly: GCF_000336975.1. Lineage (NCBI taxonomy): Archaea > Methanobacteriati > Methanobacteriota > Halobacteria > Halobacteriales > Haloferacaceae > Haloferax > Haloferax sp. ATCC BAA-644. Next base: position 158,649 of record NZ_AOLF01000001.1, on the reverse strand, counting down.
CTCATCGGACTCGCGGGTTGCAGCGGCACCTCACAGGACGGTGAGCGGACCTCCTCCTCCTCGGAGCAGACGGAACGGGAGACGACGTTCCGCGTCGGAACGCCGTGGAATCCAGATTCCCTCGACCCGCTCGTCAAGGGGTGGATGTTCCGAAAGCTGAACGTCATCGAACCGCTCGTCATCGCGGACTACAACGCGTCGGTCAAACCGGGATTAGCCTCTGGGTGGACCACGAGCGACGACAATCTGACGTGGAAGTTCACGCTCAGGGAGGGCGTTTCGTTCCACGACGGAACGCCGCTAACTGTCGATGCGGTCGTCGCCTCCCTCCGGCGGAGTTTCGAATCGGGTTCGTTGGCGAGCCTCCCGGTCGAGTCCGTCTCCGGCGGCGGCGAACGCGTCGTCGAGATCGGAACGAGCACCCCGTTCGCACCGCTTTCAGCACATCTCACCCGCGCCCCGACCAGCATCATCGCGGAGAGTTCGTACGACGACGACGGCAACGTCACCGCGCCGGTCGGAACGGGGCCGTTCCAGTTCGACTCGTGGAAGCCGGGCGAGCGAATCACCGCCGTGTCGAACCCATCGTACCGCGGTCGGACGCCGGCCATTGACACCCTCGTCTACGAGAGCGTGCCGGACGACCAGACGCGACTCTTGAAGCTCGAAAACGCCGAACTCGAGATGGCACGAGCCTTTTCCGGGTCGGCAATTTCGGCCTTGAACGACCGACCTAACGTGGAGCCGGTCACCTACGCGGTTCCTCGGTCTCGCTACCTTGTGTACGACACGACGTCGTCTCCGTTCGACGATCGAAACGTACGCCGCGCGGTGATGCACGCAATCGATCAGGAACAGATCGTCGAGAGCGTGCTGAACGGTCTCGGGCCGGCCGCTGTCGGCCCCTTCCCGCCGGAAGTCACCGACTGGGCCAACACCGACCTCGAACCGTACCCGTACGACCCCCAGACTGCGAGGCAGTTACTCACTGACGCGGGATGGGTGCCGGGTGGGGACGCGCGAGAGAAGGACGGTGAGCCGTTGGAAATCGACCTCTGGACGTACGACGCGCGGGCGTTGCCCATCGTCTCCGAGGCCGTTCAAGCGCAGTTGTCGCAGATCGGCTTCGATGTCAGCCTCCGAGTGATGGATTACGGAACCATCGAGGAGCGCGCCAACAGCGAGGCGTTCGACCTCGTCATGTGGTCGAACTCGCTTCTGTGGTATCCAGACCCGGACCGACTCACGGACTTCGTTCACTCCGAGGATGCGACGATGTTCAGCGGCTACGCGAACGACCGCGTCGACGAACTGCTCGCGGAAGCGAGGGAGATTACGGACACCGCGGAGCGAAAGCGTCGCTACGACGAGGTGCAGTCGATCGTCCAACGCGACGTTCCCATCGGCTGGTTGACCAACGTCACGAACGTCGTCGGGGTGGACACCGGCGTTACGGGATACAAGCCGCTGCCGACGGAGACGTGCTATCACTTGGAAAATATCGAGTTCGGCGCGGACGGAAACGCCCGTGCGACCGATACGGCGAATGCACGGCATCGCTCGCCGGACATCCCGCTTCAGAACGGTCCGAGATCAGGAAAATGAGTCGATACCTGCTGAAACGACTCGGGACGACGATGCTGGTTCTCGTCGGCGTGTCGGTCCTCACGTTCAGTATGACCGCCCTCACGCCGGGAGACCCCGCCGTGGCCGTGCTCGTCGAACAGACGGGGCATCAACCGTCCGAGGAGGCGGTGGCGGCGTTCCGAGCGCAACACGGCCTGAACGAGCCGTTCCCAGTCAGGTACGCTGACTGGGCGATCGACGCACTGAGTGGCGACCTCGGGCAGTCGTACAGCTCCGAGCAAACCGTGGCGTCGATGCTCGTCCAACGTCTGCCTAACACGATAGAACTCGCCGCCGCGTCGATGGTCATCGCGATCGCTATCGCGGTACCCGCCGGCGTGGCGAGCGCGGTGAATCCGGGCGGTCGAATCGACTACGCGGCCCAGTTCGGCGCACTCGTCGGCGTCTCCATGCCGAACTTCTGGCTCGGCTACCTGCTCATCATCGTCGCGGCCCTCTGGCTCGACCTGTTCCCGGTCGCGGGCTCCGGCGGTCTCGACCACCTCGTCCTTCCGGCGGTAACGCTCGGGTCGGGTATGTCCGCGGTCATCGCCCGGTTGGTCCGAACGACGATGCTGGACGTTCTCGACGCGCCCTACATCCGGACCGCCCGTTCGAAGGGTCTGCGCGAGCGGATCGTCGTCTACAAACACGCCTTACGAAACGCGCTCGTCCCCGTCGTGACGATCGCTGGGTTACAGCTCAGCTACGTCCTGAACGGGGCGGTCGTCGTCGAAGCCGTGTTCCAGCGACCGGGACTGGGAACGTTACTCGTCGACGCGATCTTCGCGCGGGATTATCCGGTGATTCAGGGTGCGACCCTTCTCGTGGGCGTCATCTTCGTTCTGACCAACTTAGCGGTCGACCTGACCTACCGGTATCTCGACCCGCGAATCGACCGCAGGGGTGAGCCGGCGTGAGCGAGAACGCCGCGAACAGCGCGCCCCACCGACCTGCCGACGCTCGCTGGCGACGGTGGTACGAGGCCCTGACGACGACACGGCTCACGAAGCTCGGTGCCGGTCTCGTGTGTGCTCTGTTCGCGCTCGCGGTGTTCGGCCCGGCCGCCTCACCGTACGACCCGACCGCACAGGCGCTCGCACACAGGCTGGAAGCCCCGTCGCTCGCGCACCCGCTCGGAACCGACCAACTCGGACGCGACGTGCTCACCCGGCTGCTCCACGGGGCCCGTCTCTCGCTGGGTATCGCCATCGCCGTGACGGCCGTGCGGCTCTCTCTCGGGACCGCGGTTGGACTCGTCGCCGGATACGTCGGTGGCTGGGTCGACGAGGCGTTGATGCGACTCGTCGACACGCTGTTGGCGTTCCCGGGTATCGTCCTCGCGCTCGTGATCGCCGGTATTCTCGGACCGAGCCTCACGAACGTGATGGTCGCACTCGCGGTCGTCGGCTGGGCTTCCTACGCCCGACTGGTCAGGAGCAGCGTCCTGTCGGTTCGAGAGCGAGAGTTCGTGACCGCGTCGCGGCTTCTCGGCCGCTCGCGCGCTCACGTGCTCGGCCGACACCTGATTCCGAACGTCGTCGCACCGGTGGTCGTGCTGGCGACGCTTGATGTCGGCGGCGTCATCTTGGGAACGGCGGGTCTCTCCTTTCTCGGACTGGGCGCGCAGCCACCGACGCCCGAGTGGGGGACGATGCTCGCGTCGGGCCGGAACTATCTGCGGACCGCGTGGTGGCTGGTAAACGCCCCCGGCGTCCTGATCATGCTCACCGTCTTCGGGTTCAACCTCCTCGGTGACGGACTCAGAGACGCGCTCTCGCCGACGCAGTCGGCTCAAATCGAGCAATTATGATGAACGAACTCCTCCGCGTCGAGGACCTGCACACGCACTTCGACTCAGACCAGGGTACAGTCCACGCCGTTGACGGGGCCTCCTTCGGCGTGGACCGCGGCGAAATCGTCGGCCTCGTCGGCGAGAGCGGGTGCGGCAAATCAGTCACCGCCCGGTCGATCATCCGGTTGGAAGACCCGGGGCGAATCGTCTCGGGGCGGATCAGCTTCGACGGGCGGGACCTGACCCGTGCCGACGAGGCGACGCTTCGTCGCGTTCGCGGCGAAGACATCTCCATCGTGTTCCAGGACCCCCACGAGACGCTGAACCCGGTGTTCCCCATCGGCGACCAGATTGCCGAGTCAGTCCGAATCCACGACGGCGGTTCGTCACAGGGGCTCCTCGACTTTCTGGGTGTCCCGCCGTTCCGAAACCGAACCGCGTGGAACCGGGCCGAGGACCGCGCCGTCGAGTTGATGGAACAGGTCGCGATTCCGGACCCGAACGGGAGCGCAGCCGAGTATCCCCACGAGTTCTCCGGGGGGATGCGCCAGCGTGCGATGCTCGCCGTGGCATTGGCCAGCGACCCAGACCTGCTCATCGCCGATGAGCCGACGACGGCGCTGGACACGACGACGCAGGCGGGGATACTGCGACAGATACGGACACTCCGTGACCAGCGAGACATGGGCGTCCTCCTGATCTCCCATGACATCGGCGTCGTCGCCCAGACCTGCGACAGGGTTGTGGTCATGTACGGCGGGCAGGTGATGGAATCCGGGCCGGTCGACGAGGTGTTGACCGCGCCGAAACATCCCTACACCCGTGCACTCCTCGAGTGCTCACCGCGGAACCTCGGCCGCGACGAGCGAGTCAGCACGCTCGAAGGAAGCCCGCCCGACGCCGTCGGCGGTCACGACGGGTGTCCGTTCGCGGATCGCTGTCGCCTCGCAACCTCCGATTGTCGTAGCGGAGACATCCCGGTCGTCGAAAGCGACCCTGGCCACCGCGTGGCCTGCATCGAGACGCCCGCGGACTCTCGCGGGACGCCGACCGTTGCTGCCAGCGGACAGCCTCGGAACGTAGTCGCTCCCGACGGTGGTGACGAGAAGTGAGAGCGTCTCCTGCGAACGACGACGAGACGCGCCACGCGCCAGTCGCGGAGCTACGAAACGTCGAAAAGGAGTTCGAAACGAGTCGCTCGGTCCTCGACCGGCTGTTGGGCGATGCGAGGTCCGCGAAAGCCGTCTGTGGCGCCTCCCTCTCCATCAACCGCGGAGAAACCGTCGGGGTCGTCGGCGAAAGCGGGTGCGGGAAGTCGACGCTCGCGAAGCTCGTCACCGGGGAGCTGACGCCCGACGGAGGATCCGTGCTGCTCGATGGGGACTCCGTCGGTGGCTACCCCACTCGAACCGGCGGGCAGCTTCGACGCATCGGCGTGGTGTTTCAGAACGTCCGCGAGAGCTTCGACTCCCGGTGGTCGGTCGGGCGGTCTATCGCCGAGTCGTTCGGGCACGAACAGCAACCCGACGAGCGGGTCGACCGCATCGACGACCTGCTGGAGCAAGTGAACCTCGACCCGCAGGTCGGGTCGCGGTATCCGAGCGAGCTCTCGGGTGGCCAGCTTCAGCGCGTCGGTATCGCTCGCGCGCTCGCCCACGACCCGGAACTCGTGGTACTCGACGAGCCAGTTTCGGGACTCGACGTAGCCACGCAGGCGACTATTCTCGACCTGCTCGCGGAGCTCCAGCGCCGGCACGAGATCGGCTATCTGTTTATCTCTCACGACCTCGGCGTCGTCCGCTATCTCGCTGATCGGCTGGCGGTTATGTACGCCGGAGAAATCGTCGAACGCGGACCGGCACGGGATGTCTTCGAGCGGCCCAGCCACCCCTATACGGAGGCGCTACTGCGTGCAGTCCCGAGCGACGACCCGACTGACCCGCCGCCGGAGCCATTACCCGGGTCTCCACCGGACCCGTCGAACCGACCGACTGGCTGCCCGTTTCACCCTCGGTGTCCACACGCGGATGGACAGTGCGAGCGCCAGCATCCGGAGTTCAAGCGGGTCCGAACTACCCAATCGCGCTGCCACTACGCCGACGAATTAGCCGACGGTACCCGGACGAACAACCACGGAACGGATGGGGAACGGCGACCGCACCGATCCGACTCGTGACTTCCCGCCCGTAATTTGAGAGCGAACGCACCATCTGTTGGTCGATCGGGCCCGGGACCACGGCCTATTATTAAAAATACAAGTTTCAATAACAAGAATTATTACATACTGTTCTAAAATTAGTAAATATGCCTCAGTACACACGACGCGGGTTTCTCGAAGCGGGTCTCGGCACCGCCGCGATTGGTTCTATCGCCGGTTGTTCTTCTGATGCTGATCAGACGACGATTGTGATCGGTGGGTCGTACATTCCGGAATCGATCGACCCCGTCACTCACGGTGGTGGACCGCTAGGCCGGATCGGCGTCTACGAATCGCTGTTTCGCGTCACGCGGGACGTGGGGATTGAACCCCAGCTAGCTGATGAGTGGCGCGTCTCGCCCGACGGGACAACTTGGACCATCGGCATCAGGGACGGCGTGCAGTTTCACGACGGAACGAGCCTGACGAGCGAGGCTGTCGCGTTCTCGCTCTCTAGAGCGTTCGACGAGGCGAGTCTCCTGTCTCCGCTCCCGGTCGAATCGATTAGCGCGACCGACACGCACGAGGTCGTGATAACCACCAGCGAGCGATTTGCACCGCTACCGTCCTACCTGGCGCATCGGTACGCGACCGTCATTAGTCAGAGTTCGATTTCCGATTCGGACGGCTTCGTGGAACCGGTCGGTACCGGCCCGTACATGTTCGACTCGTGGGAATCGGGCAAATCCATCACCGCTACGAAAAACTCGGACTACTACGGTTCGTCGCCGCAGGTCGACCGAGTGGTGTACGAGGGAATCCGAGACAACCAAACGAAGGTTTCCAGCCTCGATGCAGGGGAGTCGGACATCGTGGTCAGTCTTCCCGTTTCTGCGATGGAACGGATATCGCGCGCCGAAGATACGAGAACTCAGACGACTCGCACGCCTCAAAGCCGATTCTTAGCATACAACGTCCGCGAACCGCCCTTTGACGACCTTCGAGTCCGACAGGCGGTTAATCACGCAATTGATACCCAAACGATAGCGAGGACGATTTTGGAGGGTGTCGGTGACCCCGCCATTGGCCCGTTTTCTCCCGAATTGACCGGGTGGGCCAACGACGAGCTCGAACCGTACGAATACAGTCCCGATAGAGCCAGATCTCTACTCGCGGAGGCCGGTTGGACCTTGGAAGCCGACGGGGACGAACTCCGCCATCGCGATGGAACGCCGTTCGACGTCGTCCTGCGAACGTACACGCGGCGTCCCGAGCTTCGCATCATTGCGACGGCGATTCAGAACCAACTCAGAGCGGTCGGCATCAACGTCGAAATCAACATAACCGAGTGGAGCGCGCTGAGTGAGGATATGCAGGCCGGAGAAACCGATTTCAGTTTGCTATCGTTCAATTTCTTCTGGGTTCCGGACCCGGACCGGGCGATGTCGTTTTACCACTCCGAGGACACACAAATCTACACCGGGTACGAGGATTCAGAAGTAGACGACCTGATCGAACGGGGGCGGCGGACAACGGATGACGACGAACGGAAACGGATCTACGATCGGGTACAGGAAATCGTTCACGACGATACTCCGCTCGGGATATTAACTTACAGCGAGACCGTCACGGGGATTCGGAACCGCATCGAGGACTTCACGCTTCATCCCACGATGTACTCTCACGGGGTACAGAACATACGACTTCACTGATAGCCGCGCGACTGCCATCAGCTCCTCCCGTACCTGGTTCGATGGGTGTTCGAAACGGCCGGCGAAATCGCCACGCCGGTCCGGTAAGGTCGGACAGACGCTTAGAACCGTGCGGCGCTCACGGAACGTCACCGGCGATGATGTACTGCTCGTACTCCGGTACTTCCCCCCAGAGCGTCCGCTCCATCAGCGGTTCATGGGTGACGTTTTCGAGTCCCCCTTGTCTCAGTATCTCCGATAGCTCCTCGGGGGGACGGCCGTCGTACAGCGGCAGGTCCTCGTGAATTCGCTCGTAGCCGTCGAACGGCTCGGAGAAATCCCAGTGTCCTTCGATGAGAACGATGCGACCGCCGGACTCGACGACTCGACGCCACTCCCGCACCGCCCGCGAGGGGTTCGGAAGCGTCCAGATGAGATGCCGCGCCGTCACCAGGTCGTACCCGTCGTCGGGTTCGTCTAGTGATTCGGCGTCTCCGACGCGAAACTCGACGGCGTGGTCTGTCTGTTGACGCTTCTCGCGGGCTTGTTCGAGCATCTCGGTCGAGTAGTCGACTCCGGTGACGTCGTGACCGAGGTCGGCCAACAGCAGCGAGATGACGCCGGTACCGCAGCCGACGTCGAGTATCCGCTCCGACGAGTCGCCCGTCCACGCGCGCAGTACCGACAGCCACGCGTCGCGTTGCTCCTCGCTTTGGAGAGCGTGGTGACTGTCGTTGTCGTACGTATCAGCCCGCTCGTTCCAGTAGGCTTGAACCGCCTGCTTGACATCTTCTGCGGACCGGCCGGACTCTGTCACAACTGGTCACCTCCACGGTCACTCCCGTGACCATGCGGCGCTCGGGCACGGCACGTACGGGCGTCGATAGTCGAATACGTTGCCGTCGAGTTCCGTTCTCTCTCGGCCATTGTTATTAAATCTGGATAGTATATTACTTATAATTTCTCACTTTTCGGGATTCGGTTATCAAAATAATCCTCTCGTCCGGCTGAATCCATCCTCGTTTACCGCGACTAGATTATTAACTACGTAGTGTGTAATCGCAGTACTTATTATACTTATCTTCAATTTTAACAACACATGTCTCAGTACGCGCGACGACGATTCGACGCCGTTGAACCCGTTGCCGCCTCGTTCGGCTCTCTCGCAGGGTGTCCGTCGGATGACGCCGGCCACGGTACTGGGAGCGTAGACGGGCCGGGGCGCAGGTGTCGTCCTCTGTGTTCGCGGTCGCCGCGAGCGAGGGTGCAGGCGAGACCGCAACCGCGGAGTCGCTACGGAAGCTCCTCGAAGCATGACTGACCGAAGCTCTAGCGACACCGAACCAACGTGGAGCGGCGATGCCGACCCCGGGCCATCCCCGCGACCTCGCAGAGAACTGATGTCACTCGTCGTCGGCTCACCTGAGCGACCAGCTTGTACGCTTTATCCGCCGGATGTGGCGGTTCCGTACCGAACGACGACGTGGATAACGGCGTACGGCGATTCGTTCGTCAACCTCGGGGACTGGCGATGACGCCGCTAACGACGCGCAAGCCGTCTCCTTCCACGCACGTCGGTGGAGACGGAGGTGAAAGATGACCTACAGTGAGTCGACTGGCGACCACAACTCACTCGACCGCCAGCCGTACGAATATGTAATCATCGGCGGTGGTGTTCACGGGACGTGCGTGGCGAACTACCTCCTCGACGAAGGCCGCTTCGACCACGAAGAACTCTGTCTGGTCGACCCTCACGAACGGTTACTGGCGTCGTTCGCGACGAAAGCACGACAGTGCGGGATGCAAACCCTCCGTTCGACGTTCGTCCACCACATCGACACCGAGCCGTTCTCGCTCGATTCGTTCGCGGAGGGTGCACACCGGGAACACGAACTCGTTCCGACCGAGGACTATCCGAACCGACCGACACTCGACCTGTTTCTCGACCACGCCCGGTACGTCATCGACCGACGCGATATCGACGCTTGCCACCGTCAGTCGACGGTAACGGGTGTCACGAGGTCGCGGACGCGTGGGTTGCTCCGCGTGGATACGTCTCGTGGGTCGCTCGACGCTCGTCGCGTTGTTCTGGCCGTCGGCCTCGGGGGTCAGCCGACAGTCCCTTCGTGGCCGGCGTCGCTCTCCGACGACGCGCGGCTCGCGCACGTTTGGGACGACGACTTCGACCCGGCGGCGGCCGCGACGTTCGACGGTCGGACGTTCGTCGTCGGGGGCGGTATCACGGCGGCGCAGCTCGCTTGTCATCTGTCGAAACGCACGGACGTGACGCTCCTCTCGCGGCACGGCTTGGAGGTCGAACTGACCGAGGCGGACCCGCACTGGATAAACTGGCGGCACATCGAACAGGAGATTCACTCGCTCCCTCCGGGCTCGGCAGCCCGCTACGACCGGATTCGCGCCGCGCGCCACGATGCGACAATCCCACCGTACGTCGCGCGCCGACTGGCGGACGCCCGCGACTGCGGCGACCTCGACGTTCGGTGCGGCGAGATCGACCACGCGCACGCGGCGGACGGCAGACTGCAGCTCCGATTCGACGACGGCACGACCGCCACGGACGTACAGGTCGTGCTCGCAACTGGGCATGACCCCGCCCCGGAGCACCCCCTCGTCGGAACGCTCGCCGAGTCGCTGTCGCTCGAACGCGGGGCGAACGGCTTTCCCATCCTCGACGACCGGACGCTCGCGTGGCAGCGGACCGACGGCACCGAGTCGGCGCTGTACGTCTCGGGTGCGCTCGCGGAGATGAGCGTCGGCCCGTTCGCCCGAAACGTCGTCGGCGCTCGCCGCGCCGCAGAGCGCCTGCTCGACTCGCACGACGGTGTGGATTCGAAGGCCGCCGCGCCGCCGTCAAGAGGGAGGCCCTGAGGTGCCGTCGAACGACCTCACGCTCGCGATTTCGTTGCGGGCGCTCGACGAACTCGCGCGACCGAGCCGCGCGCTCGAAGACGCCGCGCGGTGGACGAGCCACCTCGGTATCGTCTCCTCGGAACCGTCGTTCATCGAACGGCGGCGCGTCCGGGAAGCCGGGTACGAACAGGAGTTCCTGTCGGGGCCGCGCTCGATAGAGGAGGCGCTGACGAGCGTGCGAACGCATTTCGACACGGCGCGGTACGTCTTCGTCGGCACGGACGAAACCAGCGAGGTCGTCGCGCGGGTTCCGGACTGGACGTATCAACCGGTGACGGACGCCGCAGCAGCCGCGGATTGGCGGCTTACGTCGACCATCGACGCCGACGAGGAGTGGCCCTACCGCGAAAAAACGCGCTTCGAGTGAGCTGCGGTCGGCTCTCCTCCCGGACCTAGAGCGCTTCTTGTGCCCGTTCTCGAAGCGGGGGTGCGAGGCTCGTGTCGTTCGCGAGTTCGTCGAGCGCGTCCGTCGCTCGACACCGACTCAGGACGTTCAGGGCTTGGCGACGGTACCGCCCGTCGAGGCCGCTCGTGACCACGACGAGTCGAAGCTGCGTAGTCGCCCGTTCCTCGGCGAGTTCGTCGATGGCGTCTTCCCGCGTTCCGCGCGGGACGTTCTTGTCGACGACCGTTTGAAACAGCGAGCGTGGCGAAGACATCGTCAATCGGCGAGGCCGACCTCCTCGGCGCTGTCGGCGGACTGTGCCTCCCCGTCCGCCGCCTCTTCGGCGTCTTCGGGACGTTCGAACGTCGGGAAGCGGTCCTCGAAGGCGCTCCAGTCGGCGTCCATCTCTTCGTCGGTCAGCGTGGCCGTCTCGAGGTCCGCGCGGAGGTCGTCGTGGTCGATGTCGGTGCCGATGAGGACGAGTTGGGAGCCTCGGTCGCCGTACTCGGGATGCCAGGTCTCCTCCAGTTCGGGGTACGCCTCGAAGTACTGCGCCTGCTCGTCCGCCGGGAGCGTCGCGAGCCACCTGCCCGCGGGCGTGAGTCGAATCGACTGGCCCGCGACGTCGATACCCAGCGCGATGTCCTCGCGGCCCGCCAGCCAGAAGTGTCCCTTCGAGCGGACCACGCTCGTCGGCAGTTCGTTCAGCAGGTCGGCGGACCGCTCCGGGTGGAACGGCCGGCGGGACTCGAAGACGAACGAGGTGACCCCGTGTTCTTCTTCCGCGGAGGCGTGGGGCTCTTCGAGTTCCTGCATCCACCCGGCGGACTGACTCGCCGCCTCGAAGTCGAACCGACCAGTGTCGAGGATCGCGTCCGGGTCGACCGCGCCGTGTTCGGTCCGGACGATTTCGGCGCGGGGCTGCAGCACTTCGAGCATCGCTTCGATCTCGTCGAGCGTCGCCTCGTCGACGAGGTCGCACTTGTTCAACAGCAGGATGTCGCAGAACTCGATCTGTTCGACCAGGAGACTTCCGAGGTCCTTCTCCGTGTCGCCGTCCATGAGCGACTCCGTCGAGTCGAACGTCGTCCAGAACTGGTGGGCGTCGACGACGGTGACCGTCGTGTCGAGTTCGTAGTAGTCCATCGGCTCGATACCGGTCTCCTCGTAGAACTCGGTGGGGTCGAGGTCCGACTGGTCGAATCCCATGGTGAGCGTCTGGGCGACGGGGAGCGGTTCGGCGACGCCGGTCGATTCGATGACGAGGTAATCGAACTCGCGAGCCCGCGCGAGCTTCGCGAGCGCGTCGAGCAGGTCGCCCCGGAGCTCACAACAGATACACCCGTTCGACAGCTCGATTAACTCCTCGTCGTCCTCCGAGATGTCGGAGTGCTCGGCGACGCGGTCGGCGTCGACGTTTACCTCGCCCATATCGTTGACGAGGACCGCGATATCGAGGTCCGTCCGCGTGTTTAGGAGGTTGTTCAGCACGGTCGTTTTCCCCGCGCCGAGGTTGCCGCTCAGCACGGTAACGGGAATCGTCTCTCGACTCATCTGTTATTAACACTAGACCGCATCTTATTTATAATTAGCTAACTAGACTATCCTCTTGTTAATGAAGGCCCCAACTACCCCCCGAACGGACGAGTCGCTCGATGCGGTTATCGTCGGCGCAGGAGCCGCTGGCGTCGGTATCGGCGTCGTTCTCGAGGCCCTCGACCTCGACTCCTACGCGATTCTGGAGCGAGACGAGGTCGGCGCGTCGTTTCGACAGTGGCCCGAGGAGATGCGGTTCATCACTCCCTCGTTTCCCGGAAACAGTTTCGGCTGTCGAGACCTGAACGCCGTCACGACGGACACGTCGCCCGCGTTCGCGCTCGACTGCGAACACCCGACCGGCGAGGAGTACGCGCAGTACCTCAGCGGGGTCGTCGAATTTCACGACCTCCCCGTCCGGACCGGCGTGGATGTCGAATCCCTCCAACGCCACGACGACGGGTTCGTTCTGGACACGTCCGCCGGCGTCGTCCGGAGCCGGTTCGTCATCTGGGCGGCCGGACAGTTCGACCGACCGAACGACGAGCCGTTCCCCGGCGCGGGTCACTGCGTCCACAACTCCCGAGTCGACTCGTGGCACGCGTTCGCCGACGAGTACGTGGACGACCCGGTCGCGGTCGTCGGCGGATACGAAAGCGGAATCGACGCGGCGCTCACGCTCACCGAACTGGGCCGCGAGGTAGTCGTCCTCGACGAGGAGGGCCCGTGGCAGTATCGCGGGCCAGACCCGAGCGAAGTCCTGTCCCCGTACACCAGCCAGCGCCTCCGGGAGGCGCTCGAACGGGACCGACCGCTCACCCTCAACGACGGTGCCCGCGTCGAACGTGTCGACAGAGAGGACGGCTCGTTCGACATCGTCTGTACGAACGGTAAGACGCTCACGACGCGGAACCGGCCCGTGCTCGCGACGGGGTTTCAGTCGGGCCTCGGCCCGGCGGACGAGTACTTCGAGTCGGAAGACGGCCACCCGCGACTGACTGACCGAGACGAGTCGACGGACACGCCGGGGCTGTTCCTCGTCGGCCCCCAGGTCGCGCACAACGGTCAGCAGTTCTGCTTCATCTACAAGTTCAGACAGCGGTTCGCGGTCGTCGCCGACGAAATTGCCGCGAGACTCGGTATCGACCGCGCTCCCCTCGACGAGTACCGCGAGAAGAACATGTTCCTCGAGGACGCGTCCTGCTGCGAACCCGACATGTGCGACTGCTAACCGTGACACGACAATCATCACAGCCCGACAGCGGAACCGAGCGCTCGAACGACGCGCGAGACGACGACCGACACGTGTGTCGGATGTCCGGCCGGGAACAGGGCCTCGTCAGTAAGTACGACATCTGGCTCTGTCGGCAGTCGTTCCGTGAACTCGCGCCGAAAATAGGGTTCAAAAAGTATGACTGACACGCAGCCTCGGTCGAACAGTCGCCCCGAGACGGGGCGCGGCGGGACGGGAAGCGACCGGAGAGAAACCGTCGTCGTCGTCGGCAAAGAGAGCGTCGGCAAGTCGGAACTCGTCGCCGGCCTGACCGGAACGACGCCGACGACCGGCAACTTCCGCGGAACGACCGTCGACGTCGAGCGATACGAGTCGGACGAGTTCGTCTTCGTCGACACGCCCGGAATCCTGCTCGGGACCGACACCCAAACGACTCGAACGGCGATCAGCGCGGTCGAAGACACCGAGACGGTGCTCCTCGTCGTTCGCGCGACGAACATCGACGACGACCTCGGGGACCTGCTGCCGCTGGTGCAGGGAAAAGTCGGCGCGATTGCCGTGACGTTCTGGGACAAAGTCGAGAACCAGACCGAGGCTCGCGACGAACTGGGCGCGCTCGCCGACGACCTCGGGGTGCCGCTCGTTCCGGTGGACGCGCGAAACGTCTCCCGCGTCGCGACCGACGGCGGCGGGTCGGCGGTCGACGGACGCGAGCGGACGCACCTCGTCAGCGCGCTCCGCGATGCCGACGAGTTCCCCGGGCAGGTCACCCGGCGGACGGGCATTCATCTCGACCCGCCGGCGACGGTTCTCGAACGCCCGCTCGCCGGGCCACCCGTCAGCATCGCGTTGCTCCTGTTGCCGGCGGCCGCCGCGGTCCACTTCGCGAACGCCGTCGCCTCGGAACTCTCTCCGGGGGTACGCTCACTGCTGGCCCCCGCGGTCCGGTGGACGAGCGGCCTCCCGGGTCCACTCGCGGCGGTGTTGGGCGGCGATTACGGTCTGCTGTCGATGGGACCGTTCCTGTTCGTCTGGGCCGGTCCGACGATTCTCCTCTTCGCGCTGTTCATGGGGGTTTACAAGAACAGCGGGCTCGTCACGCGGATTACCGCGTCCCTCCATCCCTCCCTTCGGCACGTCGGCCTCACCGGTCGCGACCTCGTTCGCGTGGTCATGGGATTCGGGTGCAACGTTCCGGCGGTCACCAGCACTCGAGGGTGTTCGGACTGCACGCGCCGGACGACCGTTTCGGCCATCGGATTCGGGTCGGCCTGTTCGTACCAGTTCCCGGCGACGCTCGCCGTGTTCGCGGCGGTCGACATGCCGTGGCTCGTCCTCCCCTACGTCGGTGTGCTCGCCACCACGACGCTCGTCTACGCTCGTTTGATTGCGCCCGAACGGGCGCGGACGGCGTCTCTCGCCGCCGAAAACCGCGCGTTCATCCAGTGGCCGAGTCCGCGCTCGGTGTGGCGAGAAGCCAGCACCGTGGTCCGAAGCTTCTTCCTGAAGGCGCTTCCCGTCTTCGTCGGAATCGTCGTTCTCGCATCGCTCCTCGACTACCTCGGCATCTTGGACGCGATGGGCACGACCCTCTCGCCGGTGATGGCGCTGTTCAACCTCCCCGGTGAGACGGCACTCGTCGTCGTGCTGGGGTCGATTCGAAAGGACGGTCTGCTGTTGCTGCAGTCGGACGGACTCAGCGCGACGCTCTCCGCAATGACTCCCGTGCAGGTGCTAACGGCCGTCTACCTCGCGGGGGTGTTGCTCCCCTGTCTGGTCACGGCGATTACGGTTGCGAGGGAGCTCTCACCGAGATACGCCGGTCGAATGCTGCTCCGTCAGGCCGCCGCTGCTGCGGGCTTCTCGCTCCTCATCGGGTGGGGTGGTGCGGCCCTCTTCTAGCCGATGGCCGACGAACACATGACGCTCGCGTTCGAACTGGCCGCGCTTCGGCGGGCTCGCGACCCGCAGGCGGTGGTCACCGACGCTCGCCGATGGGCGCAATACGTCGGGCTTCTCTCGACGAATCCCGAGGCCGCTCACGCGTTCAGCGCGACGCATCTGGTCCGCCGAGATTTCCAACTGCGACCGACCGCATCGAGCTTTCGAGAGCTCTCTTCACGGGTCGAAACGGAGAGGTACGTGCTGGTCGGCACCGCTTCGAACCGGCCGGCGTACCTCCCTTCCCAGCGCTGGGAGTATCTCCGTCTCGAAGCCGCCGCTACTGCCGCTGGCTGGGAGCTTGAGAATCCGAACACGACGCGACGGGAGCGATGGTCCGCCTGGCTGTCGGGTCTCCTGAGAGTACCCGAATGAAAATTGGTATCTTTCGGCACTCGTACAATCCAGTATGGCTGACGAATCGGTAGACATCGAACTCGACTTCGGGGACGACGGGCTGGTTCCAGCAGTCGCACAGGACGCGGATACCGACGAGGTTCTGATGCTCGCGTACGCCTCGCCGGATGCGGTGGCTGCGACGCGGGAGACGGGATTGGCCCACTACTACTCTCGGAGTCGAGATGAGCTTTGGAAGAAGGGCGGGACGAGCGGGCACATCCAAGAGGTACGGGAGATTCGGGTTGATTGCGACAGAGATGCGCTTCTCTACCGCGTCGAGCAGGAGGGCGGTGCCTGTCACACTGGCTATCGTTCGTGCTTTTCTCGAACGATTGATGGCGAGGAAGTTGGTGAGAAGGTCTACGACCCCGATGAGGTCTACGACTAGGCGGAGTACG
Source organism: Haloferax sp. ATCC BAA-644 (assembly GCF_000336975.1). Classification (NCBI taxonomy): domain Archaea; kingdom Methanobacteriati; phylum Methanobacteriota; class Halobacteria; order Halobacteriales; family Haloferacaceae; genus Haloferax; species Haloferax sp. ATCC BAA-644. The sequence continues at coordinate 142,576 of NZ_AOLF01000001.1, read as the reverse complement.
GCCGCGTTGGATGGTCGTAGCACGCGAATACGGACGACCTGAGCCAGTCGCTGGTCGTTTCTGTCTTGACGTTCTGAAGATTGTGTCCCCGTTATGAACGGCGGAACGAGCCGTTTGCGAAGCTCTCAAGAGCGCACCGACTCGGGGCTTGCCCCCGAGGCACTCGCTTGCTTATCTGGAGAAACGGTATCTGAACGCGATAACCCAGCGAGACGGAGCTGAGAACCGAAGCCTCACCAACGATTTCGGTGTCGCTTTTCGTTCCACCCCTACTTCCGACTGGCCGAGAATACCGTCGGGACTAGCGCTTTCGGGCAGATGTTCGGAACATGCTACGCTTCTCCGTTCCCCCCTATCTGAACACCGCCGTCTCGCCCGGCCGGGGAAATTACGTATCGGCGGGCGTACCACTCTCTCACGATGTCTGCCGAACCATTCGTCGTCGTCGGCGGCGACGCCGCCGGACTCTCCGCCGCGAGCAAGTTCGCCCGCGCCGACACCGACCGCGAGGTCGTCGTCTTCGAGAAGGGCCGCTGGGTCTCCTACGCCCACTGCGGCACGCCCTACTTCGTCAAAGGCGAGGTCGACACGCTCACCGACATGCTCTCGCTGTCGCCCGAGGCGGCCGCCGACCGCGGCATCGACCTCCGGCGCGAACACGAGGTCGTCGCCGTCGACACCGACGAGCGAGTCGTCACGGTCGAGGGCCCCGACGGGACGTTCGAACAGCCCTACGGCGACCTGCTCGTCGCCACCGGCGCGCGGGCGCTCCGCGAACCGATAGACGGCATCGACCTCGACGGCGCGTTCACGCTCCACGGACTGGACGACGCGGCGGCCATTCGGTCGTTCCTCACCGACCCGGACGAGGCCTCGGTGGCCGACCTCGGCGGCGGCGGCTTCGTCGACGAGGCGCGCGCGGCCCGCTTCGGCGCGATGGACCCGCCGGAGTCGGTCGCCATCGTCGGCGGCGGTTTCGTCGGCGTCGAGATGGCGGAGGCGTTCACCGCCCACGACCTCGACGTGCATCTGTTCCAGCGCTCCGGCCACGTCCTCGGCACGTTCGGTGACGCCGTGGGCGAGCGAGTCGAAGAACACCTCGAAGATAACGGCGTCACGCTCCATCTCGGCGCGTCGGTCGAGCGACTCCGCGGCGACGACGCGGGCCGGGTCGAGGCCGTCGTCTGCGAGGGCGACGAACTCGCGGTGGACGCGGCGATGGTCGGTATCGGCCTCCGCCCCAACGCGGACCTCGTCGCCGACGCGGTCGACCTCGGTGAGACGGGCGCTATCGCGGTCGACGACTACGGGCGGACGAGCGCCGAAAGCGTCTACGCCGCGGGCGACTGCGCCGAAATCGACCACGTCGTCACCGGCGAGCCGACGTGGAACACGCTCGGCCTGCCCGCGAACCGCGCCGGGCGCGCCATCGGGCAGACCGTCGCCGGCGACCCCGAACCCATCGGGACCGTCGCGAACACCTCGGTCGTGAAGGCGTTCGACCTCGAGTGCGGCCGCGCCGGCGTGACCGACCTCGACGAGGCGCGCGACGCGGGCTTCGACCCCGTCTCGGAGACCATCACCGCCGGCTCGCGGTCGGGCTACTACCCCGGGTCCGCCGAGACGACCGTCACGCTCGTCGCCGACCGCGACACGGGGCGACTGCTCGGCGGCACCATCGTCGGAGCCGACCGCGCCGCCGTCAGAATCGACACCGTGGCGACCGCGCTCGCCGCCGAGTTGACCGTCGCCGAGGTGGAGCGTCTCGACCTCGGCTACGCGCCGCCCTTTAGTCCCGTCTGGGACCCGATTTTGACCGCGGCGAAGGTCCTCCGCGGCTCGCTGTAAGCCGCGAGCGGTTCGAAATTCGAACCGAACAAAACGACTATTATCGATTGTGTGGTAACGATACGCCCACATGCTGGATATACCTCCAACAGGGCGCGGGTGTGTCGAAACGAAACCGAAGCGGCCGACGAGTCGGGCGCGGCCGCGCCGCCGCCCGTCGAGCGGAGCGTGGTGTCGGTGAACGGCCGGGTCGCCGCCGGACTGTTCGTCCTGCTGGGGCTCCTCTGGGGGAGTTCGTTCGTCGCAATCGAAGTCGGCCTCGCGTACTTCCCGCCGCTCCAGTTCGCGGCGCTTCGGTTCTTCCTCGCGGGGCTCATCGTCCTCGGCTACGCCGCCGTCTCGACCGACTACTGGCGGCCGCACAGCCGGACCGACTGGACGCTCGTCGGCGTCTCCGGCGGCCTCCTCATCGGCGCGCACCACGCGTTTCTCTACCTCGGACAGGAGCACGTCCCCGGCGCGGTGGCGGCCATCGTCATCAGTCTCGGCCCGGTCCTGACCGCGCTGTTCGCGACGGGCATCCTCGGTGACCGAATCTCCCCGCTCGGCGTCCTCGGCTTCGGCTTCGGCTTTCTGGGTGTCGGCCTCGTCGCCCGACCGGACCCGAGCGCGCTCCTCTCCAGCGACGTGGTCGGCGTCGCCACCGTCCTCGTCGCCTCGGCGTGCTTCGCCCTCGGCGCCGTCCTGACGCGCCCCTTCTCCTCGGACATCCCCGCGCGGACCCTTCAGGCGTGGGCGATGCTGTTCGGGGCCGCGCTCCTGTCCGTCGCGGGCGTCGCCACCGGCGAGTCGCTCGCGGCAATCGAGTGGTCCGGCGTCGCCGTCGGCTCGCTGCTCTACCTTGCCGTCGTCAGCGGCGCGGGCGCGTTCCTCATCTACTTCGAACTGCTCGGCCGCTTCGGCCCGACGCAGATAAACCTCATCGGCTACCTCGAACCCGTCTCCGCGACGCTTCTCAGTTGGGCCTTCCTCGGCCAGCTCATCGACGCCGTGACCGCGCTCGGTTTCGTCTCCATCTTCGCCGGCTTCGCGCTCATCAAGCGCCGGGCGCTCGGGGAGTTGGTCGCTGGTGCGCGCGGTCGGTCTGCGGAGTGAGGCCGCCGTCGCGTCTCGCGTTTCGCGTTTCACCCCCGGAGCAACGGGCACAAGTAGTCGAGCGAGCGAACACTCACTCACCATGCCCGCCGACTCCGTGCCGCCCGAGCAGAAAGCACAGATTGCGAACGCGGTCCGCGCGGCGCTCGCCGAGCACGGCTACGCTCGGCTGACGACGAAGAAGGTGGCCGCGGAGAGCGACAAGAGCGAGGCGGGACTGTACTACTACTACGACTCGAAAGACGAGATGATAGTCGCGTTCCTCGAAACCTCCGAGGACTACCTCGCGCGGAGCCTCGACGACATCGACGCCGAGGGCCCCGAAGCGCGGCTTCGAGCGGTCTGCGACATCCTCCTCGTCGACGAGGGCGACGCGGCCGCCGCCGGCGTCAACATCGCCGTCATGGAACTCCTCTCGCACGCGCCGCACAACGAGACGCTCCGCGAACCCCTGCTCAGGATGGAGCGCCACACCCTCGGCGTCATCGCCGACATCGTCCGCGACGGCGTCGAACAGGGCGTCTTCCGCGAGGTCGACCCCGAGGGAACGGCCGCGTTCGTCCTCTCGGCGACCGACGGTTACACCGGCTTTGCCCTCGCGCTCGGGATGGAGGGCGTCGGCGACGACCTCCGGGCGTCGCTGTCGGCGTACATCGACTCGCTGTTGGTCGAGTGAGTCCGGTGGTTGGTCGGTTGGTTCTGTAACCGAACTGCAATCAAAACGCGTCTGGGGTTGCGACTATTCTACCTTTCTCTCTTGGAGACTACCACACGAATTCATACTTAATTAGTTGAAAATACAATTTACAGTCATGAGTAGAATACGACTCGAAGCAGTAATTGGTGATGAATTTGAGGGGGATAGACAAGAAGCACGATCGCTAATTAAAAAATTCATAGATGAAAATCAAGATGATATCAAAGCCAAGAAAACTACAGTGGTAGACAGAAACGGAAATAAATCAGAACAGATCAATGGTTACGATCGAAAATCAGAAATATGGTGGACTAGTATTGCCGTCCTCCTAATTTCCAACCCAGAAGGCGTAATCCAATTTCTCAAATGGGCATCTGACATCCCCGGTCTCACAATAGGTTACACCGTTCAAGGTGATATCCGTTTCAAAATTTTTGACGAAATTGATTTCACACTCATCGATAATTCCACCAACTATAATGTCGAAAAAGTCGGAGAAACAGAAGACTACGTCCTAGCCAAGATTCCTCTTGATGACTGGACACATCTGTACGACGATGCTAAATACGGTGACTTAGACATCGAAATACCACCTGAAGATGAGATTGGGCCATAGCAAGACGAAATTGGTGATTACTTCTCCCTGCATTCGATTCTTATGTTGCTATTGAAGTACGGTACTCCAACTGATGGCCAGAGTGTTTCCTCTTCAGTCTCTTTTTGAGATATAATGCTCCAGTAAAATACTCCGTGAGACGCTTAACGACGATCCATGTCACCCCTAGCGACTGGGCCTCTTAGTGCCAGTCGCCCTGACTAAAACTCATCCGCTAATATTCAAGTAAGTACTTACTCAGTAGATTTATATCGCTTCTCGAACGACTCGATTCCATGCCAATTCTACTCATGGAACGCGTCCCGTCACGTCGAACCCAGCATCCGCGCCCGGCCACAGCTCTCGGAGTTCCCCGATGACGCTCGTCGAGGACGCGACGCTCGGCGTCCACATCCTCGCGGGGTTCGCGGCGCTGTTCGCCGGCTTCGGCGCGATAGTCACGACGAAAGGCGGTCGTCGCCACCGGCGTGCGGGGAGAATTTACGTCGCGGGGATGACCGTCGTCGCGGTCACGTCGCTCGTGTTGTTCGCCCTCGCGTCGACCCGCGGGCGGGCGTTCCTCGCGCTCGTCGCGGTGTTCAGCTACTACTTCGTCTTCTCGGGCGACCGCGTCCTCTCGCGGAAGCGCCCGACCGACGGGCCGGAACCGCTCGACTGGGTCGCGGTCGGCCTGCTCACCGCCGCCGGCGTCGGCCTCCTCGCCATGGGCGCGCTCCGGTTCCTCGCCGGTGACGGTTTCGCCACCGTGATGCTCGTGTTCGGCGCGGCGGGTACCGGCTTCGGCGTCCGCGACCTCGCCGCCTTCCGCCGCGAGCGCGCCGCATCGCGCGAGTGGTTCTTCGAGCACATCGGCCGCATGGGCGGCGGCTACATCGCCACCGTCACCGCCTTCTCGTCGGTCAACTTCGACTTCCTCCCGACCGTCGCCGCGTGGCTCTGGCCCACCGTCGTCGGTACGCCGCTCATCTTCGTGGCCATCCGGAAGTACAAACGCGGGCCGTCCGGTGCGGCCGCCTCGACCACGGATTGACGCCGGTCCGAGGGTGGTCGCTCGCCTCGCAATCTTGCGCATTCTCTCTTATCGACGTTCCGCTCATCCCACGAACAGCGGCGCTCACCGGCGACTCCGTCGCCAGCACAAGGTAATAATATAGTAATATAGAATAACAGCACTTATTATCTCTAAGAAGTTTTCTAATAACATGAGAACGAAGACCCGACGTGGGTTCCTCGCGACAGTCGCCGGAGGCGCCGCCGTCGGCCTCGCGGGTTGTCTCGGCGGTGATGACTCGTCCGATTCGGCCGGTTCGACCGACTCACCCGCCGCCTCGGAGACGACGGCGACGGCTTCCTTTTTCGTCTTCGGGGACGTGGCGCGCCACGTCGCTGGCGACGCCGCGTCCGTCGAGACGCTCGTCCCCATCGGACAGCACGGCCACGGCTGGGAACCCGGCCCGGACGTGCAGGGTCGGGTGCTCGAATCCGACCTGTTCGTCCACGGAACGCCCGGTTTTCAGCCGTGGGCCGACGACATCCACACCTCGCTCGAAGCCGACGACTCGGGTGTCTCCGAAGTCGACGCTTCCGCCGACGTGGAACTCCACGAAATCGGAGCGGACGGCCACGTCCACGGCGACGAGTCCCACGACGAGACGGAACACCACGACGAAGAGGCGCACGCGACCGAGACGCACGAGGAGACGCATACGAACGAGACGCACCACGAGGCGACCGAACACCACGACGACGAGCACGCCGAGGAGTCGGAGACCCACGACCACGGCGAACTCGACCCGCACTTCTGGCTTGACCCCACGCGGGTCGCCACCGCGACCGAGACGCTTCGCGACGCCTTCCAGTCGGTCGATGCCGCGAACGCCGACGCCTACGCCGCGAACGCCGAGTCCTACCGCGAGACGCTCTCGGAACTCGACGCCGCGTTCGAAGACGGACTCGCGGACCGCGACCGCGACGTGCTTCTCGTCGCCGGCCACGACGCCTACGGCTACCTCGCCGACCGCTACGACCTCGACATCGTCGCGCTCACCGGCATCTCGCCCGACGAGGAGCCGTCGCCGCGGGACATCGAGCGGGCGCAGGCGACCATCGAGGAACACGGTATCCGACACGTCCTCGCCGACCCGCTGGAGTCCGACCGCGCCGCGCAGCAACTCGTCTCCGAGACGGACGCCGAGGACGTGCTCCCGCTCACGCCGCTTCCCGGCGTCATGACCGAGTGGGAGGAACACGACTGGGGGTACGTGGACATCATGCGCGAGGTGAACCTCCCGTCGCTCCGGACGGCGCTCGGCGCGCAATGACGGCCGTCTCGCTCAGCGACGTGACCTTTTCGTACGGCGACGTCCCGGTCGTGGACGGGGTTTCGCTCGACGTGCCCGAGGGGGAGTTCCTCGGGCTCGTCGGCCCGAACGGGTCGGGAAAGAGCACGCTCCTGACGCTGATGCTCGGCCTCCAGCGCCCGACCCGCGGCGAGGTGCGACTGTTCGACCGCCCCGCCCACGAGTTCTCCGACGGCGAGCGCGTCGCCTACGTCGCACAGGACGCGACGGACGCGGCCCGCGACATGCCCGTCACCGTCCGCGAAGTCGTTCGGATGGGGCGCTACCCGCGGAACCTGTTCGGCCGCTTCTCGGCCGCCGACCGCGAGGCGGTCGCCGCGGCGCTCGACCGCGTCGATATCGCGGATCTCGCTGACCGCCGAGTCGGGGCGCTCTCCGGCGGCCAGCGACAGCGCGTGTTCGTCGCCCGGGCGCTTGCGGCCGAGGCCGACCTGCTCGCGCTCGACGAGCCGACGGTCGCCCTCGACGCCGAGTCCCGCGCGGCGTTCTACGACCTCCTCGGCGACCTGAACGAACGGGGGATGACGGTCGTCCTCGTCGAACACGACATCGGCGTCGTCACGGCCCGCGCATCCCGAATCGCCTGTCTCAACAAGCGGCTGTACTTCCACGGCGACCCCGGCGACTTCGCCGACAGCGACGCCCTCGCCGCGGCCTACGGCGCGAACCAGCGCGTGCTCGACCACGACCACGGTCACGCCCACACCGAACCGGAGCGCGACCCGTGACCGGTCTCGTCGCGCTCGCGGCGACCGACCTCCTCGCGGTCGAGTTCTCCGCGGCCGACTCCCTCGCGCCGCTCCTCGTGGCCGACGCGTTCACGGGACTCTTCGACTGGTTCCTGACGGCGGTCGTCGGCGGCGCGTTCTCGTGGCTCGCCGGCGCCACCGGCCTCGACTTCCTCGGCTATCCCTACATGCAGCGGGCGTACCTCTCGGTGCTCTGTATCGGCGTCGTCGGCCCGCTCGTCGGGTCGTTCCTCGTCTACCGCGACCTCTCGATGGTCGGGGACACGCTCGCCCACACCGCCTTCGCCGGGGTTGCGCTCGCGCTCTTCCTCGACGCGACGCTCGGCCTCGCGGTCCCGCCGCTCTTGGGCGCGCTCGTCGTCGCGGTCGTCGCGGCGCTCGCCGTGCAGGCGCTCATCGAGTACACCGACGCCCGGAGCGACGCCGCGCTGGCGATGGTTCTGACCGGTGGGTTCGCCCTCGGGAGCGTGCTCATCTCGCTGACCGGCGGCGGTATCTCGGTCGGCATCAACCAGTACCTGTTCGGGTCGCTGGCGACCGTCTCGCGGGCCGACGTGGGCCTCCTCGTCTCGATGGGGCTCGTCGTCGTCGGCTCCGTCGCGGTCGCCTACCGGCCGCTCGTGTACGTCACGTTCGACGAGACCGCCGCCCGCGCGTCGCGGCTCCACGTCCGCGCCGTCAACACGCTCCTGTCGGTTCTCACCGCGTTCGTCGTCGTCAGCGCGATGCGAATCATGGGTGTCATCCTCGTCGCGGCCCTGCTCGTCGTCCCCGTCGTCACCGCCTCGCGACTCGGCCGGAGCTTCAAGGGGTCGCTCCTGTACGGCGTCCTCGCGGGCGAACTCGCCGGCGTCGCCGGCGTCACGGTCGCGTACCGCTACGGGCTCGCCGCCGGCGGCTCCATCGTCCTCGTCGCGCTCGCGGGCTTCGTCGCCGTCGCCGCCGGCCGCCGACTGGCCTGACCTGCCCCCGCGTTTCGGCCCTCCCACCGACTCCCGGTCGCGGTGACCACGCGGCCATCCCGCGACGGCCGTCGATTGTGACCGGACACGTGATTTTCACCCGACCGGCTTTGTTGAATTCCTTAGAACTTGACAGCATCCGCGTGACACAGACAGAGGGTGTATTTATCAATTGAGTATCCTATTATTTGGTATGCCCTCCCCATTTCCCACATCACCTAGTGGGCTTGGAATCGCTGCATCGGTCGTATTCTGGCTGTTAATCGGATTAGCAATAGTTCTCGTAGCGAGGTTACTGATACAGAGGATGCGATAGATACGCGCCCTGTATGCAGCACGGCCTCAGCAAACTATCAGTCGCGGAGGATTTCAACAGAGCCACCCGACCCGACCCGACCCGACCCGACCCGACCCGACCCGACGATTTCCGGTTCCCCCGGCGTTTGCTGTGTGGTATCTATCCTGCGACACCGTCCTCGGAATCCGTTCTTTTTGGCTGTTTCGAGGCGATTAGCGGCAATCTGTGATTATCTATTCTGATGTCCTCTACGAATACTTATCAGTTTACTCCCACACAGTTTCGTATGGCAATCGAGCGAAATGAACGGGAGTCTGCGGCCGGAGACGGGCCCGCCTCCCGACAGCACGACGCGTATTCCGGCCCCGGTGCCGCCGGCGCGGCGACAGGCGAGGTCCTCGACGACGTGGACGACGTCGACGACGCGACCGACGAAATCGGCACGGGCGTCGCCGAACTCTCCCGCGCCTCCGAGAGCGTGGCCGTCAGCGCACAGGAGATAAGCGACCTCGCGGGCGACCAGTCGACCAACATGCAGGAGGTCGCCGGCGAGGTGTCGAACCTGAGCGCCAGCGTCGAGCAAATCGCCTCCAGCGCCGACCAGACGAAGGCGATGAGCGACCAGGCGCGCGACCTCGCCGCCGAGGGTCGAAGCTCCGCCGACAACGCCGCGGACGCGATGGATACCGTCGATGACGTGACCACCGAGGTGTACGACGAAATCACCGCCCTCCGCGCGAAAGTCGACCAGATAGACAGCGTCGTCGAGGTCATCAACGACATCGCCGACCAGACGAACCTGCTCGCGCTCAACGCCTCCATCGAGGCCGCTCGCGCCGGCGAGGCGGGAGCCGGCTTCGCCGTCGTCGCCGACGAGGTCAAGAGCCTCGCGGAGCAGTCCCGCGACAGCGTCTCCGAAATCGAGGCGGTCGTCGGTGACATCCAAGAGACGACCGAGACGACCGTCGACAACATCGAAGAGGCCAACGAGGAGGTCAACGACGGTATCTCTGAGGTCGACGCGGCCGTCTCCGCGCTCCGGAACATCGACGCCGCGGTCGGTGAGGCGGCCGCCGGCGCGGAGGAGGTCGCCCGCGCGACCGACCAGCAGGCCGCGAGCACCGAGGAGGTGGCGAGCCTCGTCGACGAGACCGCCCGGGGCGCGGAGGAGGTCGCCAACGAAATCGACCAGGTCGCCGCGGCCACAGAAGAGCAGACGGCGAACATCTCGGAGATCGCGCTCCTCGTCGACCACATCGACGACGAGGTGGACGACCTCGAAGACGAACTCGACGCGGCCGAAGACGGGCGTTTCGCCCGGGGTGCGTAGATGTCGCTCACCGACGCGCCCGACGGCGCGCTCGCGGAGCCGACGCAGGTCCTCGAATTCGAACTCGGTGAGGAACGGTACTGCGTCGTCCTCGACGCGGTCACCGAAATCATCGACCGCACATCGGCGCGCTCGCTGCCGGACTCGCCGCCGCACGTCGTCGGCGCGATGGACTACCGGGGCGCGACGACGCTGCTCGTCGACACGGCCTCGCTCCTCGGCGTGGGTTCGAACCCCGACGCCCCCCGCGTCGTCGTCTTCGACGCCGCCGACGAGGAGGCGACCGTGTTCGGCTGGCTGGTCGACGAGGTCGACCGCGTGACGGAAATCGCCCCCGAGGCCGTCGATGACGCGCCGTTCGGTGACGACCTCACCCGCGGCGTCGTCAGGAGCGACGACGGCCTCGTCGTCTGGGTCGCCCCGCCGGCGGACGAGTAGGCCGGCCGCACCGTAGCAGGTCTGCCGGCACGGTCGCAGCGCGACCGCACCGTACTTTCTTGAGTCCTCCCGCGAACCACTCGGACGATGAATACGCGTCGGGATGCCGCCGTCGATAGCTTCGATTCCTTTCGGCAGTTCGTCGGGCTCGAACGCGACGTGCTCGTCCTCTCGGTTGCGATGTTCGCGTTCAGCCTCTCGTTTCAGATGACCGGTCGGTACGTCCCGGAGTACCTCCGGGTGCTCGGAGCCGGCGCGACCGTCGTCGGCCTCTACGGGAGCGTCGGCAACCTCATCGGCGCGCTGTACCCGTATCCGGGCGGCGCGCTCTCCGACCGACTCGGGTCTCGCCTCTCGCTCACGCTGTTCGGCACACTCTCGTCGGCCGGCTTTCTCTTCTGGTTCGTCGCCCCGCAGGTCCCCGAGGTGACGCTCGCGGGCGTCTCGCTCGAACCGTGGCTCTGGATTTTCGTCGGCCTGTTTCTCACGCAGGCGTGGAAGTCGTTCGGTCTCGGCGCGACGTTCGCCATCGTCAAACAGAGCGTCCCGCCGGAGCGGCTGGCGATGGGGTTCGCCAGCACCGAGGTGTTCCGCCGCGTCGGCTTCCTCCTCGGGCCGCTCATCGCGGCCGCGCTGCTGGCGGCGACGGCGACGTTCGTCGAGGGCTTTCGGTACGTTCTCATCGTCGCCGCGGCGTTCGGCATCGTCGCCACCGTCGCCCAGCACCTCCTCTACGACGCGGGCGAGGACTCGCTGGGCAAGTCGTTCGAGGGGCTCGCGCAACTCCGCGACGACCTCCGGTCGCTCCCGCCGACGCTCCGGCCGCTCCTCGTCGCGGACACGCTCGTCCGGTTCGCCAATGGGATGGTGTACGTCTTCTTCGTCATCGTCGTCACGGAGTTCCTCGAAGTCGGCTTCACCGGCTTCGGCGTCTCGCTCCGCCCGGACGCCTTCTTCGGCGTCCTCCTCGGCGTGGAGATGGTGGTCGCGCTCCTGACGAAGCTCCCCGTCTCGAAGCTCACCGAGCGGACCGGGCTCAAGCCGGTCGTCGCCCTCGGATTTTCGGTGTACGCGATGTTCCCGGTCCTCCTCATCTTCGCGCCGGCGGACCAGTGGGTCGTCGTCGCTCTCTTTGCGTTCTCCGGGCTCCGGTTCGCCGGCCTCCCCGCGCACAAGGCGCTCATCGTCGGCCCGGCGGAGCGAAACGCCGGCGGGCGGGTGACGGGCGCGTACTACCTCCTGCGGAACACCATCGTCATCCCGAGCGCGGCGCTCGGCGGCTGGCTCTACGCGCGCGACCCGACGCTCGCGTTCTCGGTCGCGTCGCTCGTCGGGGTGGTCGGCGTGGTCTACTTCGCCCTTCGCGGCAAGGAGTTCGCGGCGTACGCCGGCGGGGCCTGACGCTCAGCCCCCGTGACCCCCCCGCGATAGAGGCGGTCTGGGCCGCCGATACGGCATTTTAACGGCAGTGTAACCAGTTCGGCTGGTGGCCGGTCGCTCCGCCTCCGACCACACAAAGATTGAACTTCGTTAACATACATCTTTGTTCATGGATATAGGAATCCTCGGTGCCGGTCGACTCGGTGGGACGTTGGCCCAGCTTTTGGTGGAGTCGAACCACGAGGTGGCGATAGCCAACGACAGCGGAGTCGAGTCGCTCGAAGACCTCTCGGAGACGCTCGGCCCGCAACTGCGCCCGGTGGAACCGAAGCAAGCCGTTCGGTTCGGTGACGTGGTCTTTCTCGCGATTCCGTTCCGCGAGCGCGACTCGCTGCCCGACGCGGCCCGGTTCGCGGAGAAAATCGTGGTCGACGCGATGAACCCCTACACGGAGAACTTCCACGTCATCGACCTCGGCGACGACACCTCCTCGGAGCTCGTCGCGTCTCAACTCCCGGACGCGAAGCTGGTCAAGTCGTTCAACACCATCCACTGGGAGACGCTCCGGGACCTCGGCCACCCGGACCTCCCCGAATCCGAGCGCCTCGCGGTCTTCCTCGCCGGTGACGACTCGGACGCCAAAACGCGCGTCGCCGGCCTCATCCGTGACATCGGATTCGGCCCCGTCGATGTCGGCGGTCTCGTCTCCGGCGGCGAACTGTTGGAGCCCGGCTCGGCGCTCTACAAGCGCGAAATCACGGTCGAAGAGGCGCAAGACACCGTCCAAACGCTTCGTGCCCGACAGGGCTGACCGTCGTCACCGCAAAACTATCATGGTTTTTGATTGTGTATGTTCGGCACCAGATTCCCCGCGTCGAGTACCACTCCTGTATCCGTTCGATTCCGTGACAGTCACGAATTACAACTGTTCACAAATAGCATGGATTTAAGGGTCACCGTCGCACACAGACGCCTGTTAAGGCACCCATGATGGCACAGACGAACGACTGGAAGGACTCGCGCGTGACGTACGACGAGTCGACCGGCTCATACCGGGTCGACCGCGATTCTTCCGAACTCCTCAGCACGAACGTTGTATTGAGTATTGCGGCAATCGAGGGCGTCCGCCCCACGCAGCTTCCGCCGCTCGCACAGACTATCGACCCCGACGCCCTCGAAACGGTGTTCGGCTGTTCCGAAGACGCGATTCTCTCTTTTTCTTACGCGGGCTACCGCGTGACGCTCGACGCGCTCGGTTCTATCGAAGTGGTCCCCATCGGCGACTCCCGGCCCCTCCAGTGAGGCGACTCGCCGCCTAACCGCCGACCACTCACCGCTCACTCGCCCCGACGAGTGGCGACGCGCCCCCGATTCGGTACGCCGACCCCGCGACTCGTCCGCGCTCGCAGTAGGTGCCGCCTGACCGACTGGTCGTGACAGTAGGCGAAACATACCAAAACGTCCTGTCACCGTCTCCCACGGTATGTTCGGAACGAGTGGAATCAGAGGTCCGGTTGGCCGAACCGTGACCGCCGAACTCGCCCTTCGAATCGGCCGCGCGGTCGGCTGCGACGCCTGCACCGTCGTCGTCGGCCAGGACGCTCGGCTCAGCGGCGATGTCCTCGCTGACGCCGTGAGCGCCGGGGTCCGCGAGTGCGGCGCGAACGTGGTCCGACTCGGCGTCGCCTCGACTCCGACGGTCGCCCGCGCGGTCGGCTGGGCCGGCGCGGACGCCGGCATCGGAATCACCGCGTCTCACAACCCCGCCGCCGACAACGGCCTGAAGCTCTGGACGCCCAGCGGCCGCGCCTTCGACAAGGCCCAGACGCGCGACATCGTCCACCGGCTCAACCGCGACGAAGTGTCGCTCGCCGCGTGGGACGAACTCGGAGCAGAGCGCGCGTGGCCCGACGCGGCGGCCCGCCATGTGAGCCACCTCGTCTCGTCGTTCGACGACCTCGACGACGTGACCGTCGCGTTCGACCTCGGCAACGGTACGGGTCGCGTCTCGGTCGACGCGCTCTACGAACTCGGCGCGACGGTCAACACCATCGACGGCCAGCAGGACGGTCGGTTCCCCGCCCGAAAGAGCGAGCCGAACGCCGAGACGCTCACGGCGCTCCGCCGAACCGTCCCCGCGCTCGGCGCGGATGTTGGTCTCGCCCACGACGGCGACGCCGACCGCCTCGTCGCGGTCGACGAGACCGGCGCGTACGTCCCCGGCGACGCACTGCTCGCGCTGTTCGCGCGCGACGCCGTTTCCCCGGGTGACGCCGTCGCCGTCCCCGTCGATACGAGCCTCCTCGTGCAGGACGTGGTCGAATCCGCCGGCGGCCGCGTCACCTACACCCCTGTCGGTGACGTCCACGTCGCCGAGGCGGTCGCCGAACCCGGCTACGTCTTCGGCGGCGAACCCTCCGGCGCGTGGATTTGGCCCGACGAGACGCTCGCGCCCGACGGTCACTACGCGGCGCTCACGCTCGCCGACCTCGTGGCCCGCGGCGCGCCGCTGTCCGAACAGGTCGCCGACCTCGGCGGCGCGGGGTACGCCACCCGCCGCGCGAGCCTCTCGTTCGACGACAAACACCAGGCGATGGACCGCATCGCCCGCGACATCCACGCGACCTACGACGAGGTCGACACCACCGACGGCATCCGCGTCGACACCGACGACGGCTGGTTCCTCGTTCGCGCCAGCGGGACCGAACCGCTGGTCCGCATCACGGCGGAGGCCCGCGACGAGGACGACGCCGACCGCCTGTTCGAGGACGTTCGCTCGCTCGTCGAGGGCGCGCGCGTCGTCGCTTGAACCGCTCGATTTTGTGACCCGTCCGCCTCCTCGCCCGAGGGTAGTTCAGTTCGCGCACGCGAGCGACCGTTCTCACGGTTTATGTACCGTGACGCCCGACCTCCGCGTAGAGCGACGATGCACCACGACTCTCCGCCGCGCGACCGCTCGAACGGTTCGCTCACGCGCCGCGCCGCGACGAAAGCCGTTTCTCTCGGCGCGCTCGCGGCGCTCGCGGGCTGTCTCGGCGGCGGTTCGAACGCGGAGCCGACCCCCGAACCGGTCGACCTCTCGGGCGGGAAGGAAGACGACCAAGGCGGGATGGTCATCGGCCTCCACGCCGGTCCGAACGGACAGATTTTCTACCGCGACAACGCGCCCGAGGGCCACGACAACCCGGCGTGGTTCCACACCCTCAGCATGGGGCTGTTCCCGTACTCCTTCGAACACCGGGAGCGGGGTTGGGAGGCGACGGCGGTGTACGTCACGGACTACTCGACCGTCGACTACGAACTCTCGACCGAGGGCGGCGATACGTTCATCTCGACGCACACCGGCGCGGACACGTTCGGCGACGCCACCGAGATGACCTACGTCGTCGAAAGCGAGGTGCTCGGAGGAATGGGTAAAGACCTGATTCCCTTTTCGTCGGAGTCCGACGCCGACGGGTTCGTCGCCGAACACGGCGGGAAGACCGTGGTGTTCGACGACGTGACGCCCGAGTGGCTCCGCGGCTACATGCGGTCGTAGCGCCTCGCGCCGCCGCTGTCGTCGGGTGAAAACAACGAGCTGCTCGGCGGCGCTCAGAAGGAGTTGTCGGGGACGCGGACGCCGTCGACGTAGACCGACACCGCGTCGGTCGACCGGAAGTCGGTGATGTCGCCCGCGAACTGGTAGCGCCGCGAGTCGTCGCTGACGGTTCCCTCGGCGGCGGGCCCGACCGTTCCGGTCGTGCTGAGCGCGCCGTTCGACTGGAGCGGCGAGATGGAGCCGCTGACCGTCACTTCGAACGACGAGATGGAGCCGGTGCCGGCGACGACGAGCGTGTGCCCGTCGCCGTCGGCCGACTCGCCTGTCTGTTCCGTCGCCGAGCCGAGCCCAGAGAACCCCACGAGCGCGCCGGCGGCCGATACCGACCCGCACAGCGCGAGGTATTTGCGTCTACCGACGTCGTCGTCAGTCGTCGTCTCTGGGTCCTGCCCGGTGGACCGTTCTCTTACCATGTCTCAGGGGTTGCGGATTACACCCATAAATGTTGCGATAATTACATTAGTAGGAATACATGAATGTCTATCGATGATATTATTGGCGGTGTTAATGTTCGATTTGACGACAACTCCTGTCGATTCGTTCGAGGGACGAAAACGCTTGACTGCGCTCTCTTATTCTCGAATTAATCCGTTTCTTATGGCTGCATTAATCCCGTATTTGCGACGCCGGTTTGAATATATGAATTCTGATATTTTTGGCGGTCCCTGAGTGTACTAATTTCTGATACGAACACTCGGCGCGGTGCGCCGCAGTCCGCTGCCCGCGGCTATCACGCCGCTTCACGCCTCGGTCTCCGCTCAGACTTCGGCCGGGTCGGCCGGGGCGGCTCGGCGTCGAGCGTCGTCGGATGCGGTCGCGCTCGGTGTGGATTCGGTGCGGTCAGCTCTCGGCGGGGTCGGACGGAGTCAGCGCTCGGTGCGGTCGGACGGAGTCAGCGCTCGGTGCGGTCGCTCGGGTCGAACCGGTGGCGAAAGGAGGAGGGGGCCAAACGAGACCGCGGGGACCGATGCGGCCACCAGCGACGAGCCGTTCTCGTCTTCGGTTTCTCCGGGAGCGAGCGTCCCACTCGCGCCCGCGGGCGTTCGAACGGACGGTCCTTCTGTTCTGCGGGCGTGCGCTATCCGAGGAACCCGACGCGCCGGTCTTCCCAGTCTCGGCGTTGGACGATGGACTCGTGACCTTTCTCGGACATCTCGTAGAAGTTCGTCCGACGGTCGTGTTGTCCCTTGTTGACGTACCCCTGTTCGACGAGGGCGTCGAGGTTCGGGTAGAGCCGGCCGTGATTCACCTCCCCGACGTCCTTGCTGATCATCTCTTTAATCTCCTGCCCGGACGGGCGCTCTGCGCCGGCGATCACGTACAGCAGGTCGCGCTGGAAGCCAGTCAGTTCGAACATGTAGTCTCGAATCTAAGTATCGCCGCCATCGGGTATTGTTAGCCACCTCTATACTGGACAATTGGCTTCCTTACCGCCGTTGTCGCGAGTTTGCTCCCGTTTCGGCGCGAGGGTTTTTCTCGAAATCATCGAGATGTGTAATCATCTCCGAGACTGAGATAACTCCCTCCCGCTGACGGTCTGCGCTCCGATAACAATCGCGTGAAGATGAGCTTAATACACGGGAGGGATTGACTCGGTGCCTCCCGGAAACGTCACGATAACAAAGGTCGGGTGCGGTGTAGTACGACCCGACCGGGTCGGGTCCCCCTTTCGCACCGCGTGCGGGACCACCCCCGCACACGACGATGACAACACTATCAAAAGACGAGCTATTCCGCATCCTCAGCAACTCCCGGCGGAGGCAGATTCTCTACTTCCTCCATCGGGCGGGCGAGGCGATCTCGTTGAAGGAACTCGCAGCGATGGTCGCTGCTCGGGAGAACGGAACGGCGGTCGAAGACGTGACCGACGAAGAGCGACAGCGCGTGTACATCTCGCTGTACCAGACGCATCTCCCGAAGCTCGAAAGCGCCGGGCTGGTCGATTACGACGACGAAGAGCGGTCGGTCGAACTCGTCCCGAACGTCGCCAAGCGGGGGTTCTTCTGGATGCAGCCCGGCGCGAGCGAGTCGTGGAGTCGGTACTACGCGCTGCTCGGCGCGCTCAGCTGGGCGCTCATTCTCGGTCTGTGGGCGGGGCTCCCCGGATTCGCGCTCGTCTCGTGGAGCGCCGTCGCGGTGTTCGTCTCCGCGGCGCTTCTCGTGTTGGTGCTCGCGCAGTATCTCTCGGAACGGAACGGGGGAACTTCGGCCGACGCCTTCGAGGCGCTCGTGGAATAACCGCGCAATAAACACCGTCTTCTCGCCACGTCCGAAAGCCCCGTCTTGCGGCTCGCGTATTCTCAGTCGATGCTACTGTCCAATCGTCGTGTTCATGCCCCTAACTGACAGCCCAGAATTAACTCCCCGCTCGATGACCATGTGTGTGCATGAGAAACCGACACACGTCGTCGTCTTCCGGTAGGATTTCCGTACTATCGGATCTATTGAAAGTCTGCGTTAGCATAGATTGTTACAGCCGCTTTACTCGCAGATTTTGAGACCCTAACAGTCGGAGAAATCAGAGTGTGGGATTGTCAGACAAGTATATATCCTCGTTTAACCTATTAGTTCACTGACCCTCTGTATCTGGGGCGCGCTTGGTGGGGCGCATCCAAAGGTTGTGGTCTGTGCGACGCGTCTCGTGGTCTCCCCTCTCGACCGACCATGTCACGCGGTAGCACCCGACTACACAGTGGGGGAGGAAGGAACAATGGTTACCGATTCACTGCAAGCCGACACCGACGTTGTTGACCAGACGACGAACGAGCGACTCGCGGAGACGACTGGTGCGTCTCACGCGGTCACAGAACAGCAGCAACAACCCGAAGTTGAAGCGCTCTCGAAGGACGTCGTCTTCGAGATTCTGAAGAACCAGCGCCGACGCGACGCGCTCCGATATCTCAAGGAGAACGACGGCGAAGCGAAACTCGGCGACATGGCCGAGTTCATCGCCGCGAAGGAAAACGGCATCGAGATTAAGGCGCTGTCGTCGAGTCAACGAAAGCGCGTGTACATCGGTCTGTACCAGTGCCACCTGCCGAAGATGGACTCGGCGGGCATCGTCGACTTCGAGAAGAACCGCGGTGACATCACGCTTCTCGACACCGCGAAACAGCTCGACCAGTACCTCGACGGCGACATCGTCACCACCGACGCCGACGACGAGCAGTCGGCGTCGCTCGCCGCGTCGCCGAAGCGGAACCTCGCTATCGCCGCCGGCGTGGCCGCGACCGTCTCCGGCGGACTGCTCGGCGTCCCCGGACTCGAACAGGTCCCGGCGGCCGGCTGGGCCGTGTTGAGCACCGCGACGCTCATGGCCGTCACCGCGATGGAGTCGTACAAGGACCGCCTCGACCTCTGAGTGGGTCAGTCCTCATCGCGTCCGCGACGATACCGATTTCGAACGACTACACCCGGATTTTACTTCGCTCCGCTTTCGAACAGCCGCGGCGCTCGGCCCGACTCTGTCCGTTTCCTCTCCCCGCTGTCTGCCCTCCTTTTTCCTCCTCCCGCCGACTCAGCTCTCCCCGGCTCCCCCACCGCTGTCAGCTCTCACTCCGCGGGTGTGATTCGCAGTCCATGCGACCGACGCGGCGGCTTCGTCGCGCCGCGACACTGTCTGGGGGACACCCTCCGATTAGGCGCGTCCGAACCGTCTGCCCCGTCGATTTCGGACTGTGGTCTCCGCTTGCAACAGTCTCACACGCGACCCTAACGCGAGACCGGTTCGGGGAACTCGCTGTATAACAATCCCCGTCGCGGTCCCTGTTGCTTTCATGACTCGCACACCGTCACGGTCACGTTCTGAACGCCCGTCGCTCGCGGGAGGGTGCGCATGAACGACCGTCTCACCGAGGCGGTCGTCCTCGCGGCCGGCGAGGGGCGGCGGCTCCGCCCGCTCACCACCTTCCAGCCGAAGCCGATGCTCCCGGTCGCAAACCGACCGGTCGTCGAGTACGTCCTCGACGCGCTGTTCGGGTCCGGTATCGAGCGGGCCGTCGTCGTCGTCGGCCACCGCGCCGACCGCATCCAATCGCACCTCTCTGCGACGTACCCCGACGCGGACATCGAGTTCGTCCACCAGGACACCCGGCTCGGAAGCGGTCATGCGCTCCTCCTCGCCGAGGAACTCGTCACCGGCCCGTTCGTCGTCTGCAACGGCGACAACGTCGTCGACGCCGACATCGTCTTGAAGGCGCTCGAACGCTTCTCGACGACCGACTCGGTGGCGACCATCGCGGTCGCCGAGTCCGACACGCCCGAGGAGTACGGCGTCGTCGTCGAGGACAACGGTCGCATCGCCGACATCGACGAACACGCCGTCGACAGCGAGGGCTACCTCGTCAACGCGGGCGTCTACGTCTTCGACGACGCCGTCTTCGAGGCGCTCCGGCGCACCCCGCCGCACGACGGCGAGACGCGGCTTCCCGACGTGATTCACTACCTCGACGGGCACGTCACGTCCGTCCTCGTCAACGGCGGCTGGCTCGACCCCTCCCACCCGTGGGGGCTCCTCTCCGTGACCGAGACGCTCCTCGCGCGCAGACACGACGACGCGGTCGCCGCGTCCGCGCGGGTCCACGAGCGCGCGCTCCTCGGCGACCACGTCGTCGTCGGCGACGACTGCGACGTGGGGCCGGGCGCGGTCATCAGCGGTGGCTCGTGCCTCCAGAACAACGTCTCCGTCGGCGCGAACAGCGTCATCGAGCGCTCCATTCTCTCGACCGACGCGCGGGTCGGCGCGGGCGTCGTCCTCCGCGACTCCGTCGTCGGCCCCGGCGCGACCGTCGGCGACGGCGTCGTCTCGCCCGGCGGCCGCGCCGATGTCATCCTCGAAGGCCGGCTCTACACCGACCGCCGCCTCGGGAGCATCATCGGTGACCGCGCCGAGGTCGGCGCGAACGTGACGCTCACGCCCGGGAGTCGCGTCGGTGCCGAGGCGGTCGTCGGAGCCGGCACGGTCTTACACGGCGACGTTCGCGAGCGCGTGGAGGTGACCCACTGATGTGCGGCATCACCGCCTGCATCGGCGCGGACGACTCCGTGGACTCGCTCGTCGACGGCCTCCAGCGACTGGAGTACCGCGGCTACGACTCGGCCGGTATCGCCGTCAAAAACGGCTCGGGCATCTCGCTGACGAAGCGCGTCGGCGAGGTCTCCGAACTCGTCGCGGCCGTCGAGCAGAACCCCATCGCCGGCGACTACGGCATCGGCCACACCCGCTGGGCGACCCACGGCGGCGTCACCGACGGCAACGCCCACCCGCACACCGACGAGTCGGGCCGCATCGCCGTCGTCCACAACGGCATCATCTCGAACTTCCAGTCGCTCCGCAGCGACCTCGAAGCCCGCGGCCACGTCTTCAGCAGCGAGACCGACACCGAAGTCGTCCCGCACCTCATCGAGGAGAACCTCCGCGACGGCGCGACCCCCGAGGAGGCGTTCCGCGCCGCGGTCGGCAGCCTCTCGGGAAGCTACGCGCTCGCGGCCATCATCGGTGACGAGGAGGCCATCTTCGCGACCCGCTCGGGGTCGCCGCTCGTCCTCGGCGTCGGCGACGGCGAGTACTACCTCGCCAGCGACGTGCCCGCGTTCATCCAGCGCACGGCGCGCGTCATCTACCTCCACGACGGCGACTTCGTCGTCACCCGCGCGGACGGCTACGAAATCACCGACTCGGCCGGCCGCGCGGTCGACCGCCCCGTTGAACACGTCGAGTGGGACCCCGAGACGGCGACGAAGGGCGGCTACGAGCACTACATGTACAAGGAGATTCACGAACAACCCGGCGCGCTCCGGCGGACCACCCAGAGCCGGCTGAACACCCACGCCGGCGGCGTCGAACTCGAGGAGTTCCCGCCGGAGTCGTTCGCCGACGTGTCGCAGGTCCACCTCCTCGCGATGGGCACCTCGCACCACGCCGGGATGTACGCGGCGTCGCTGCTCAACTCCCGCGGCATCCCCGCCTACGCGTTCATGGCGGGCGAGTATTCGGTCATCAAGCCGCCGGTGACGCCCGACACGCTCGTCGTCGCGGTCAGCCAGTCGGGGGAGACCGCCGACACCCTCGACGCCGTGCGCCGCGCCCGCGCCGCCGGCGCGCGGACCCTCGCGGTCACGAACGTCGTCGGCTCGTCGATAACCCGCGAGTGCGACGACGAACTGCTCATCCGCGCCGGCCCGGAAATCGGCGTCGCGGCCACCAAGACGTTCTCGTCGCAGGTGACGGCGCTGACGCTCCTCACCGAGCGCATCGTCGAGGACGTGACCGGCGCGAAGTCGCCCGCCGCGCGCGACCTGATGGAGGCGCTGTCGCGGCTCCCGGGCGACGTACAGGAGGTGCTCGACACCTCGATGGCCCGCGAAATCGCCATCGAGTACGAGGGCAGCGACGCGTACTTCTTCATCGGTCGCGGGGTCGCCCACCCCGTCGCCCTCGAAGGCGCGCTGAAGTTCAAGGAGATTTCCTACGAGCACGCCGAGGGGTTCGCCGCCTCCGAACTCAAACACGGCCCGCTGGCGCTCGTCACGCCGCTGTCGCCGGTGTTCGCTATCTTCACGGGCCACGAGGACGAGGCGACGCTGAGCAACGTCAAGGAGGTCCAGGCCCGCGGCGCGCCCGTCATCGCCATCACGAGCGACCGTTCGGGCGAAGTGACCGAGTTCGCGGACCACGTACTCAGAATCCCGGACACGCATCCCGACATCGCCGGCGTCCTCGCCAACGTCCAGCTCCAGCTCGTCGCGTACCACGCCGCGGACCTGCTCGAACGACCCATCGACAAGCCGCGCAACCTCGCCAAGTGCGTCACCGTCGAGTGAGCCGTGAGCGAGCGGTGCGGTCGTGGCGGGTCTCACCGCCGCGTTCCGACGTTTCGAACCCATTAATCCGCCGCAGTCGTTCGGTTTCGGTCCCCGGCCGCTGTTTTCAGAGATTCGAGACTGTTCGTGGATAAGCGAAGCTTATCTCGATTGTAGGCACCGATTACATATTACCCGCCCGCGTCAGGTAACATGCGATGACCCGACGCGACCTCGTGGACGACGTTCTTTCGGCTTCTGACGGGCCTCCCGGCCCACTGACCGACGAGAGCGACGCCGCGGCGGCGGCCGACGAGACCGATATCACCCCAGAGTCGTCCGACGACGACCTCCTCGACGCGCTCGGAGACGACGTTTCCCGGAGCGTGCTGTTGGCGTGCAACCGCGCGCCGATGACCGCCGAGGAGCTCGCCGAGAGCTGCGAGGTCTCCGAATCGACCATCTACCGCCGGCTGGAGACGCTTTCGAGCCTCGGCTTGGTCGAACGGACCCAGCGAGTCGACGCGCCGAGCAAGACGTGTTACGAGACGGCCGTCGACGGCCTCTCGATTCACCTCGGCGACAGCCTCCGCGTCGAGGCGGGGTCGAGCAACTACGTCGTCGACGCGATGCGCACGCTTCTGGCCGCCATCGACGTCCAGCAGCTCGCGTACGACCGCGAGCAAAACAGCGTTGACGTTCGGTTTCGACTGGCTCCGACCCTGCTCGACTCGCTGGTCGAACTGTACGTCAGAGACACGAATTCGCGCGAGAAGTAGTTCGCCGGCCGCCGAGTCCGCGTCGCTCGCCGCGACGAGCGACCCTATCGCCGCCACGACCCGTCGACCTCGCCGAGGACGAGCGCGAGCGCGTCCCTCGCGCGGCCGACCGCGATGAGTTGGCGGGCGGCCGCCGCGGTGACCGGACCGATGGACTGCGAGGCTTCGAGTCCGGCGACGATGTCGGGGACCTCGGCGGCGAACCACGGGCCGTCGCCCGTCCCGAGTTCGTCGTCGACTTCCGCGGGGGTCCGAGAACGGGGCGCGTCGGAAATCATACTGAACGTACACGCTTGTGGGGCATAGTTAGGACGCTGTTCTCTCCCGGTAACGACTTCCTTCCGGGCGAGTCGACCAGTTTCGCGTCCCGACTCGCCGGTCTCGCATACCATATTATTGCAAAGAATGATAACCCGTTGTAGCGTTCTCCCGGTAATGTCTCTCAGCGAACTCATCTCCGGCGTCGCCGCCTCGGAACGAACGCTGACGGTGTTCAATCCGACGCCAGGCGTCGTCGAGCGACTCGCCGAGCATTTCGCGGAGCGAAACGTCTCGGTGGTGTCTGCGAGTTCCGACGAGGGTCCCTCGAACTACGCGGTGCTGGGTACCGGCGACGAGTTCCACACGGCCGTCTCGGTCGACGACCTCCTCGCGCACCCCGAGGACGTCGAACCGGGGTTCGAACGCGACTCGTACGCGCCGATTCTCGACCACCTCGACGAGACGCTGTTTACCTCCTACGACCGGCAGCAGATGCTCAACGCCACCCGCGAAATCGAGGACCGCGCGTGGCGCGTCGGCGCGGGCGAACTCCACTCGGGCTTCCAGTCGGGCGGGAACCTCCGCCCGCAACTCGGAACGTACCGCCGCCTCGGCGGCCGCGACGACCTCTCGGTCCACGCGTACATCTACCCGAACGGCGAGGTCCCGCAGGCCGACCAGTTCCAACTCCATCTCGCGCGCTCCGACGAAATTCGGCGCTCCTGGTTCGTCGCCTACGACGGCAACGGCGTCGGTGACTACAAATGCGCGCTCGTCGCCGAGGAGACCGAACCGGGGTTGGGCTTCACCGGCTTCTGGACGTACGACCCCTCGACGGTCGACTACATCGTCAACCACCTCGTCTCGTCGTACTCGATTATCGAATCCGATGGCTCTGGCGACGACGCGGACGACGGCTGTCAGCTGACTGCTTGACCGAGTTTTCGTCGGTGGACGAGTGCTCCCCGGAACCCCGAAAATCAATTCGGAGAACTGGACGCGAATACTTAGGAGCGCCCGCTTGGAGTCGGGCGTATGGTTGACGGAATTCTCCTCGACGCCTCGCACCTGAAAGGCAAAGTCAAGGGCGGTCGCGCCGGGGCCGAAATCGCCGGGATGAGCTACGTCGGCTACGAACTCGCGGTCACGGAGCGGAGCATCCACGTCTACGGCGACCACTGTAACGCCGACATCCAAGACGAGGAGTACCGCTACCTCGTCATCCCGCTCGATTCGGTCCGGGGAATCGAGTTGAAGGACCTGTCGGACCGGGGCCGCTGCGTACGGATTCACGGGCCGGACGACGGCGTGACGCTCTACTCGGAGAATCAATCGAGCCTCTCGAAGAACCTCAAGCGCGTGTTTCTCCTCCTCTCGCGGCTGCTCGCCTGAGCGACCCGGTCGGCTGGTCGGCAGCCAGCCGGTAGTCGGTCGGTGATGGGCCAGTCGGAAGCCGGCCGGCCGGTCTGTCGGTCCGGAGCCGAATCAGGTAACGTTTCGAAAGCAGGTGTACTAACCGAACTGCTAAAGAGGGTCGAACTCGATGTGGGGATATGGCCACGGATATGACCCTCGACGACGCCCCCTGCCCCATCATCGACTCGCTGAAGCAAATCGGGTCGCAGTGGCGTCTCATCGTCCTCCACGACCTCCAAGACGGTGAAAAGCGGTTCAACGAGCTGAAGCGTTCGACCGGCGCGAGCTCGCGGACGCTCTCTCGCGTCCTCGACGACTTGCAGGAACACGGCTTCGTCGACCGCCGGATGGAAGAGGACGCGCCGGTGGCGACGTACTACTCGCTGACCGACAAGGGTGTCTCGCTGTGCCCGGTGTTCGACGAGATACAGGAGTGGGCCACCGAGTGGCTCGACGCCGAGCGCGAGGAGTCGGCCGAGAGTGAGACGGTGCAGTCGACGGCCTGAACCGCGCTCCGCGCCGCGCTACGCTTCGAGCGGGTCGCCGTCCGCCGTCTCGACGATTTCCGCGTGGACGTCCGCGACGGTGACCGAGTCGAGTTCGTCGAGCATCGCCTGAATCGCCGGTTCGAGCAGTTCGCCGAGCACCGGCTGGATGTGTTCGCCGACGGTGCACTCGTCGTTCGGTTCGTTCGTGTGGAAACAGAACGGCTCGGCGTCCTCCACCGCCTCGTAGATGTCGCGAAGCGTGATGGCGTCCGGCTCGCGGGCCAGCGTGAAGCCGCCGGTCGGGCCGCGCTTGGAATCGACGAGGTCCGCCTCCCGAAGCGAACACAGGAGCTGCCGGATGACCACCGGGTTCGTGTTGACGCTCCACGCGAGACGGTCGGAAGACAGCCGCTCGTCGCTCCGCACCGCCAAGTTAGTCAGCACGTGCGTCGCGACGACGAATCGGCTGCTGTTCGACATACACGTTCTTTGGAGCTACGGGCATTTTAGATTTCACGGTGCTGCGCCGATTTCGCCGGATTCGTCGCGGAACCGACGTTTCTCAACCCTCTCGCTCGACTCGGAGACCCGATGTTCGGCTTCGACGACGAGAACTGACCGAATGGAGGCTTCGAATCGTCGAAACGGAGGCTCGGGGTGGTGTCGTCGGCCGGTCGCTCAGCGCGACGGCCGATTCAGCCCTCGTCTCGTCCCGGTCGCGTCTCGTCTGTGCCGTCCTCGTCGGCGCTCGTCGGGAGCGCGTCGACGTCGGTCGCTCGCATGAGCGCGATGACCACGTTGTCAGCGACCTCAGCGGCGAACCGCCGTTCGTCGCTCCGCCACCGTCGCGGCTCGCCGACGTGTTCGTGACAGACGACGCCGACGACTTCGCCGCCCGACCTGACCGTCGCGTCGAGCAGCGACGTGATGCCCTTCTGTTCGAGGTAGCCGTCCCGAAGCTCTGCGGTCGCGGGGTCGGTCCGAACGTCGTCGACGCCGAGCGACCGATTCGTCTCCAGCGCCGCGAAGTACGCCGGGTAGTTCGAGGCGGTCAGCGTCGTCCCGGCGTTGTGCTCGCCCGACGACCGGTCGTACTGGTCGACACAGCGGAGCGTCTCGGCGTCGTCGAACAGCCAGACGCTCGCGCGCTCGACGTCCAACACCGTCGCCATCGTCTCGGTGATTCGCGGCAGCGCGTCCTCGAACGAGCCCGCGATGACCGTCTCGTCGGTCGCGAGGTCGATGAGCGCCCGCTGTTGGCGCTCCCGTCGCTCCCGCTCGCGGTAGGCCTCGGTCACGTCGCGGAACACGGCGACGACGCCCTCGACCGACCCGTCGTCGGTCCTGATGGGCGACATGCTGTCTTCGATGTAGCGCTCGTCGCCGTCGCTCGTCACGAGTTTCGTTCCCGCGGCGAGTTCGACCGGCCCGTCCGCGTCGGCGACGCGTCGCACCGGGTCGATGCGCTCGCCGGTCGCGCCGTCGACGAGGTGGAGCACGTCCGAAAGCTGCTCGCCGACGGCGGCCTCGGCGTCGTAGCCGGTTATCTCCTCGGCGGTCCGGTTCAGTTGGACGACCGTCCCGTCGGCGTCGGTGGCGACGACGCCCTCGGCGATGGAGTCGAGGGTGACGCGGAGATACGCCTCGCGCTCGCGGAGTCGCCGTTCCGCGCGCCGGTGTTCCGTGATGCGGACGAGCGTCTGCCGGAGGACGCCGTACTGCGCCGTCGGGTCGCCGCCCTTCTGGAGGTAGCTGTCCGCCCCGAGGTTCAGCGCCTCGATGGCGACCTCCTCGCGGCTCCGTCCGGTGAAGATGACGAAGGGAATGCCGGAGTCGCGCCCGTCGCGGAGCTCCGACAGCAGTTCGAGTCCAGACATTTCGGGCATCTGATAGTCGGAGACGACCGCGTCGAACGACTCCGATTCGAGGAGTCGCAGCGCCCGCCGCGGCGAGTCGGTCGTCTCGACCTCGATACCGTCGTCCGAGGATTCGAGAAACCGCTTCGTCAGCGCCAACAGCCCCTCGTCGTCATCGACGTAGAGCACGCGTATCGCTGACGACTCCCCCTCGATTACGTCCATGCGCTGTGGCTGTTGTTCGACGGTCTGTCTGATAACTGTTTGGCAGATTAATTGTTATACAGTTGTCAAATTGTCCCCGGCGCGTGTTCGTTCACGCCTCGCTCACTCGTCTCTCCCGTCCGTCTCGTCCGCAGCCTCTCGCTCGTCGATGCGGTCGTAGAGGACGGACTCGCCGGGTTTGACCGTGCCGCCGGTCGGGATTCTGACGCCCGCGTTCAGCGAGGCGTTGATGCCGGTTTTCACCTCGTCGCCGAGGACGACGCCGTACTTCCGGCGACCCGAGGAGACGAGTTCGCCCTTGAGCATCTGCCGGACGGCTTCGCCGTCGTGGCGGAGGTTCGCCACCTTCGTCCCCGCACCGAAGTTCACGTCGCGGCCGAGGAGGCTGTCACCGACGTACGAGAGGTGGCCGACCGTCGCGCCCTCCATCAGGACGCTGTTTTTCACTTCGACGGCGTGGCCGACCTTGGCGTGTTCGCCGATAAGCGTGCGCCCGCGGACGTAGGCGTTCGGCCCGACCGTGGCCCCGCTGCGGACGAGGACGGGTCCCTCGATGACCACGCCCGAGCGGACCGTCGCGCCCGCCTCGACGACGACCGGTCCGTCGAGTTCGGCGCGTTCGGACACGTCGCCGTCGATTCGCGGGTCGAGTTCGTCGAGTTTCCATTCGTTGGCTTCGAGGAGTTCCCACGGCCGCCCCACGTCGAGCCAGCGGTCGAAGGCGACGCCGCGCACGTCGTAGGCTTCGCAGGTCGCCGCGAGCACGTCGGTCAGTTCGAGTTCGCCCCGGTCGCTCTCGGCCACGTCGAGCCAGTCGTGGGCCTCGGCGGGGAAGACGTACGCGCCGGCGTTGACGAGGTCCGACGGCGGGTGTTCGGGCTTTTCGACGACGCCGGTGACGAAGCCCCCGTCGTCGGTGTCGAGGACGCCGTAGGAACTCGGGTCGTCGACGCGGAACGACCCGACCGCGGGCGTCCCCTCGTACAGCGTCGAAAGCGACGGCACGTCGTACAGCGCGTCGCCGTTGAGGACGACGAACGGCTCGTCGGGGTCGAGATGGGAGGCCGCGGCGCGGACGGCGTCGGCCGTCCCGCGCTGTTCCGACTGGACGGCGAACTCGACGGGGACGCCCCCGCGCTCGTCACCGAAGTAGTCGCGCACGTCAGCGGCCTCGTAGCCGACGACGAGCGTGATGTCCGTCGCGCCGGCCGCGACGGCGGCGTCGGCGGTGTGCGCGACCAGCGGCCGGTCGGCCACGGGGAGCATGGGCTTGGGTCGGCGGTCCGTGAGCGGACGCATCCGGGTGCCGCGGCCGGCGGCGAGAATGACTGTCTGCATACCCTCCTAAGGGACTGCGCGGAAGAAATGTCTTCGGTCGGAGAAGTACTGAGGCGGGGACCAATCGTGACGTTGTGGGTTGCCTCTGATCCACCTACCGATACCGACTCGAGGTGGCGCGGCCGGTACGGCAACTATCCGTCAATATCAGCCTACCAAAACGCTTGCGAACTCCGCGCCGGATTCGACTCCGATAGCTCGCTCTCGCGCGGTGCGATCGCTCGCGGACGGTTCGAACCACACGGCCCGCGAACGGCGACTGTGTTGGGGTTACGATGGGTCAGAGATTCGCACGAGACGCGGCGCCGTGTGTTAGTGAACGAACGAGCGCCAACGTCTAATAGTTTCGTTCCGCGGCGACGGGAACCGCGTTCGTCGGCGTTATCACCCTCGCACCCTTCGGCTGTGGAGGGTTACGATGGAGATTCGCACAGGACTCTCTTACGGAGACGTATTGCTGGTTCCGCAGCGCTCCCCGGTCGACAGCCGGAGCGACGTGGACCTCTCGACCAACGTGACGCCCGACTTGCGCCTCGACACGCCGCTCGTCAGCGCGGCCATGGACACCGTCACCGAAGCCGACCTCGCGGCGGCGCTCTCGGGCCTCGGCGGCCTCGGCGTCGTCCACCGCTTCCTCGACGTGGACGAGCAGGCCGAACAGGTCCGCCGCGTCGCCGCGGCGGGCGGGACCGTCGCGGGCGCGGTCGGCATCAACGAGGACTACCTCGACCGGACCGAGGCGCTCCTCGACGCCGGCGCGGACGCGATTGTGATGGACATCGCTCACGGCCACATGGAGCGGTGTCTCGACGCCGTCGAGCGGATTCGCGACGAGTTCGACCCCGAAATCGTCGCGGGCAACGTCGTCACGCCGGCGGCCGTCGAGGACCTCTGGGAGGCCGGCGCGGGCTGCGTGAAAGTCGGCGTCGGGCCGGGGTCGCACTGCACGACCCGCGAGGTCGCGGGCGCGGGCTATCCGCAGCTCACGGCCGTCTCGGAGTGCGCCGAGCGGGCGCACGACCTCGGTATCCACGTCATGGCAGACGGGGGGATTCGGACCTCCGGCGACGCCGCGAAGGCGCTCATGGCCGGCGCGGACACCGTCATGATGGGTAGCTTCTTCGCCGGGACCGACGAGGCACCGGGCCGGGTCGTCGAGGTCGACGGCGAGACGTACAAGCGTTCCCGCGGGATGGCCTCCACGGAGGCCGCCGACGACCGCGAGGACAAACAGAGCGACGTGGACGCCGGCGAGGGCGTCGAGGCGCTCACGCCCTACAAGGGACCGGTCGAACCGCTCGTCGAGGAGTTCCTCGGCGGGATTCGCTCCGGCGTGAGCTACTGCGGCGGCCACACGCTCGCGGACGCCCGCGAGAAGGCCTCCTTCGTCCGCGTCGCGGCGAGCGCGAAGGAGCGCGAGGGCGCACACGGCGTCGTCTTCGCCGAGGGTCCCGTCGAGGTCGACGAGGAGGCCGAACGCGAGTTGCAGGCCCCGATGGCCGACTGACTCCGGCGTCGTCGCGGCCGACCCGCGACGCGATACGACGCGATACGACGCGATAGAGCGAGGGTGAAACCGCCACGCCGGCGACCGCGCCCTCGCAGAGCGACGGCGCTCGCCTCGACACGTCGGTAACGTCGCGCTCGCCCGATTGTCAGATTAACCGCTGTTCCTACATTCATTTTTGAAAACTGCCACGTACGTCGAGTCGATATATACTCCCGAACCGACTCGAAACGCTCGACACCCGAACCGAAAACGGGCCGCCCCCACCGAATCACTCGTCACGACGACAACCGACTTTTCGCTCGAATACACCGCGTGTAGCATCAAAACACATCGTTCGTCCTGTTTGCGTCGCCCCGAGTGGAACTCGCCCCCGGCCGTCGAAACGCTGACCCCAAATCGAGTGTCCTCTCCTCGTGAGAGTCGGTGACGAAAACATATCATACTCACATGTGTTCCAACCTTAGTGATATGTCCGCCGACGTGCTCGCTCGACGCCGGCCGTGGCGCGTGACGCCCGTATCCGTGTCACGGGCCGTGCCGAGTCGATTCGATTACCATTACAGAGCTAACTTTGTAATTTAATCGGACTTCGTCGGTTCGTCCGAGCGACGCTGAGACCGACGCGTCCGTCGTCAACTATCGCTCGGAATACGGCACTGCCGAACAACTGTTCCTCACAACAAGACGCTACGAGTACGTCGCGCGGATGCCGATGACGCGGGCGGCCTGCGTCACCATCTCCGGGACCTCCGTGTGGTACCACTCGCCTTTCATCCGGGTGGTCGGGCCGGAGACGCTAATCGCGCCGAGGATGGTTTCGTCGTCGGAGAGAATCGGCGCGCCGACCGCCCGCATGCCGGTGATGCGCTCTTCGTCGTTGAAGGCGTAGCCGCGCTCGCGAATCGTCGCCAACTCGGCTTCGAGGGCGTCGCGGTCGTCTATCGTCTTCGTCGTCAGGCGCGTCAGTTCGCCGTCGAGTATCTCGTTTCGACGCTCCTCGTCGCAGAACGCGAGGTAGGACTTGCCGACCGACGTGGTGTGGAGGTCGACGGTCGTGCCGATGTGCGAGTCGGTCTGGAGGCCCTGTTCGGACTTCACCTGGTAGATGTAGACGCCGCGGCCGTTCTCCTCGACCATCACCTGTCCGCGCTCGCCGACGGCCTCGACGAGGTCGTCCATCTCGCCGATAGAGGCGTGGTACAGCGCGTGTCGCGTCCGGGCGTGGTCGCCGAGGTCGAGGAACTTCAGGCCCAGCGCGTACTCGTCGCCCTGCCTGACGACGTAGCCGAGTTCCGCGAGCGTCTTGAGGTGGTTGTGAGCCGTGCTCTTCGAGATGCCGAGGCCGTTCGCAATCTCCGACACCCCGCTCGCGTCGTGGTCTCTGATGTGTTCGACGATGCCGAACGAGGTTTTCGTAGCGCCGATTGTTCCCGCCGCGTCGTTTCCGTCCGTGTTCATAGTTATCACTAATCGAGTGCGGTAATAATTGTTACCGTCTCGTTCGGACTGGACGAACGAGTGTTCGGTTTATCGCCGCGTCAGCGCGGCGACGGTCTCGCGGACCGGGTTCGCCCCGACCGACGAGAGCGCGTCGAGCGCCGCGTCCGCGGCGTCCTCGCCGAGGCCGAACGCGAGCAAAGCGCGGTTGCGCGCGCCGAGGTCGGCTTCCGACAGCGGGTCGCGGGAGTCGCCGCGGGGGTACTCGCGCTCGCCGACGTAGCGGCTCCCGTCGCGGGCGGTCACTTCGACGCGCGCACCCCAGTCGTCGGGGAAGGCCCGCTCGAACGCCTCGTCGGCGTGGAGGTGGACGCGCTCCGAGAGCGCCTGCACGGCCTCGTCGTCGAGCGCGTCGTCGAGGAAGTCGTCGAGTTCGACGGCCCCGTCCGCGACCCAGCGGGCGAGGACGTACGGCGTCGAGAACTTCGCCGCGGTGAGCGTCTCAGGTCGCGCGTGACTCATATCGACGCCGTTGCGGTAGGTGAACACGTCGATTCGGTCCACGTCGTCGGGTGCGAGGTCGGCCGCGCCGGCGTCCCGAAGCGCGTCGAGCGGGGCGTGGGTGTAGCGACACGACGGGTACGGCTTCTGGTAGGCCTCGGTGAGCCACCAGTCGCAGCCGAGCGAGTCGAACAGCGCGGCGAACTCGCCGTCCGCGAGGAGCGTTGCGAACGGGTCGTAGACGGCCTCCATCGCCGCGGGCGACCCGCGGAGGCCGGCGGCGGTCAGCGTCGCGGCGCTCACGCCGGCCTGCGCGGAGAACCCGGCGGTGACGTTCCGCGACGGCGCGCCCTCCGCGAAGGGGTCGTGCATGGAGACGACCGCGAGATTCAGCGCGGTGCGGACCGTCTCGCGCACCTCGTCGGGCGACTGCCCCGCGCAGACGGCGGCGGTCAGCGCCGGCCCGAGCGTCGTCCACGTCGAGTGCGGGTCGCGGACGAGCCACGGTATCGCCTCGTTCATCCGGGCCTTCATCGCGAAGATGGCGTACTCGAAGCGCGCGCACAGTTCGTACGAGCGGACGCAGGCCTCCACGAACGCCTCGCCGTCGACGTCGTTGGCTTCGGCGACGCCGACCGCGCCCGCGACGACGCTCGCGCCCACGTGGCCGCCGCGGTTGTGGCCCTCCTCTATCTCCTGTGTTATCGCCGCCGTCGCGTTCAACAGCGCCGCCTGCGACGGATCGACGCGGCGG
Source organism: Haloferax sp. ATCC BAA-644 (assembly GCF_000336975.1). Lineage (NCBI taxonomy): Archaea > Methanobacteriati > Methanobacteriota > Halobacteria > Halobacteriales > Haloferacaceae > Haloferax > Haloferax sp. ATCC BAA-644. The sequence continues at coordinate 109,839 of NZ_AOLF01000001.1, read as the reverse complement.
TCGGTCCCGAGGACGGACGCCGGGCCGTCGGCCAGTTTCGCGTCGCGGAAGACGCCCGCGTGTTGGGGCGCGGCCGCTCCCGCGACGGTCGCCGCGAGTACGTCCGCGACGATTCGCTCGCCGTCTGCGCGCACGTCGTCGGGGAGTTCGTCGGTCAGAAAGCCGTACAGCTGTCGTTCCCAGTCTCTGACTGGCTCGTGTGAAATCATGGTCTCAGTGGTCTCAGTGAGTGTCGGGGTGCTCAGGCCCGAGTGAGGGCGCAGAGCACGCGGGGTGCGGCGGGCTCGGTCGCCGCGGTCCAGAGGCCGTCGACGCCGCCGTCACCGATGACGGGCGCGACGAGTCGGTCGAACTTCGCTCGGAGTTCCGATTCGGTGAACGGGTCGCGTTCGCCGCCGCGGGCCGCGCGCACCTCGCGGGCGTACCGCTCGCCGTCGGTCGTCTCGACGGTGACGCGCGCGCCGCGCTCGTCTGGTGCGCGGGCCGCGAACTCCTCGGTGGCGACCACGTCCACGCGCCGGGCGAATCCGAGGGCGGTCTTCGTCAGCGCCTCGTCGGTGAACGCCTCCTTGCCGGTCTCGCCGGCCGTCAGCGCCGAGGCGACGGCGAAGGGAACCGAGAACTTCGCTTGCAGGGCGTTCTGGGGTGCCGGCTCCGATAACGCGGCCGCGGCGGGGTACGTCTCGACGGTGACGGCGTCGATGTCGGCCGCGCCGACGCCCGTCTCCTCGACGAGGAGCGCCACGGCGTCGAGGGCGGCGTGGGTGTAGCGGCAGGCCGCGTGGACCTTGAAGTAGCCGCGCTCGATCTCCCAGCGCTCGCCGAGTTCGTCGGCGAGGGCGCTCCGGTCGGGGCCGTCCGCGGCGACGGGTTCGAGGTGGCGGACCACGCCGTCGTCGAGGCCGGTGAACCCCGATTCGGATTGGTCGACCGCGAGCAGCCCCGAGAGGTTGCTCATCCCGACGTAGCCGTTCCTGACGGTCGCGCCCTCGGTCGCCGCCTCGAACCGGGTGTGCTGGGCGTAGTTCGCCGCGATGCGCATCGCGTCGAGCGTCGTCTCTGCGTCGAGGCCGCGGAGTCGGGAGACGGCCGCGGCGGTCCCGACGCCGCCCCACACGCCGTGGGGGTGGAGGCCGTCGGCGAGCGGGACGACCGCCCCGGCGGCGCGGACCGCCGCCTCGTAGCCGGCGACGAACGCCGTCAGGAACTCGTCGCCGCTCCGGTAGGCCGACTCGCCGTCCGCGAGGAGCGCGGGCAGGACGTGAATCGCCGGGTGGCCGGCCGCGAAGCGGTGGCCCTCGTCGAGTTCGAGAACGCTCCCGGCGGCCGCGTTGACGAACGCGGCGCGGTACGCGGTGGTCCGCTCGCCCGCGGTCCCCATGATGGTCGATTCGCCGCCGTTCTCGTCGCCCCAGCGGCGCGCCAACGCGGCGACCGCGGGGTCCGACGCGCCGCCCAGCACCGCGCCGATGGTGTCAGCGACGACGAGGGACGCGCGCTCGACGACCGACGCGGGGAGGTCGGTCCGGTCGAGGTCGGAGACGAACGACGCGAGCGCTTCGTCGGTCATCTCAGACCCCGAGGTACGCCTCGACGACGCCCTCGTCTTCGAGGAGTTCGTCGCCGTCGGCGGTCATGCTGATGCGGCCGTTCTCCATGACGTAGCCCCGGTCGGCCAGCTTGAGCGTCTGCTGGACGTTCTGTTCGACCATGAGGACGGTCATGCCCTGCGCGTGGATGTCCTCGATGACGTCGAACACCTCTTGGACGAGGTGCGGCGCGAGGCCGATGGAGGGCTCGTCGAGGATGAGCAGGTCCGGCTCGCCCATGAGCGCGCGAGCGAGGGTCAGCATCTGCTGTTCTCCGCCGGACATCGTGCCGGCGCGCTGGTTTTTGCGCTCCGCGAGCCGGGGGAACAGCTCCAGCATCTCGTCGAGGTTCTCCTCGCGGTTCGCCTTCGCCTCCCCGGTCTGCGCGCCGAGAAGCAGGTTGTCGATGACGGTCATGTTGGTGAACAGGTCGCGGTTCTCCGGGACCTGCACGATGCCGCGCTCGACGATTTCGTGGGACGCTTTCGAGTGAATCGGCTCGTCGCGGTAGGTTATCTCGCCGCGGCTCGGCGAGAGGATGCCGCAGATGGTGCGCATCGTCGTGGTCTTGCCCGCGCCGTTCGAGCCGATGAGCGCGACGATTTCGCCCTCGTCGACGCGCATATCGACGCCGTGGAGCACCTCGATGTCGTCGTAGCCGGCGCGGACGCCGTTCAGTTCAAGCATCGACGTCGAACCCCCCGATGTAGGCCTCGATGACGCGGTCGTCTTCGACCACCGTCTCCGGCGCGCCGAAGGCGATGCCCTTCCCCTGGTCCAGCACTTTCACGTAGTCCGAGATGTTCATGATGGCTTTCATGTCGTGTTCGATGACGAGCAGGCTCGTCCCGCGCTCGCGGAGTTGGCGGAACAGGTCGAGCATCTGGTTCGACTCCGACGGGGTGAGCCCCGCCATAATCTCGTCGAGGAGCAGAATCTCCGGCCGCGTCGAGACCGCGCGGGCGAGTTCGAGGCGCTTCTGTGCGCCCACGGTGAGTTCGCCCGCCTCCTCGTCGGCCTTGTCCGCGAGCCCGACGAATTCGAGGTTCTCCATGGCGATTTCGCGCGCCTCGCTCCGGCGGCGCGTGTGGATGTGCGCGCCGACCATCGCGTTCTCGACGACGGTCAGCTCCTCCAGCGGGCGCGTGATTTGGAACGTCCGCGCCAGCCCCGCCCGCGCGACTTTGTGCGCCGGGAGTCCGGAGATGACCTCGCCGTCGAGTCGGACGGTCCCGCTCGTCGGCGGGAACGCCCCGCTGATGCAGTTGAACAGCGTTGTCTTGCCCGCGCCGTTCGGCCCGATGAGGCCGATAATCTCGCCGCGGTTGACGGTCATGTCCACGTCGTCGAGCGCCTGCAAGCCCGAAAAGCGCTTGCCGACGCCTTCGACCGACAGAATCCGCTCGCCGTCGCGGTCGATGTCGGCGTCCGGGTCGTCGACGCTCTGCGCGTTCGTCTCGTCCGCCGACATCACTCGCTCACCTCCTCGTCGCCGCGGACGCGGTTCCAGAGGGCGCGCGCCTGACTCGGCCAGCTCACGACGCCGCGCGGCGAGTAGATGACGATAGCCACGAGGAACGCGCCGTAGATGATGCGGTCGAGGCCGTTGATGTCGGAGAACGTCGTCCGCGCGATTTCGCTGACCGGCGTGACGATGAACGAGCCGACGATGGGCCCCAGAAGCGTCCCCGGCCCGCCGACGACGGCGGGCAGGAGCAGTTCGACGTTCTTGAACAGCGCGAACACGGTGTCGGGGCGGATGGTGTTGAAGTACATCGACCAGTAGGCACCGCCGAGGGCGGTGAAGAAGGCGCTGACGGCGACGCCGATGAGCTTGTACCGGAAGCTCGGCACGCCGACGCTGGCGGCGGCCCGCTCGTCCTCGCGGATGGCGAAGAAGTACAGCCCGACCCACGAGTTCTTGATGAGCCACGAGACGAGCGTCACGACGAGCAGGAAGCCGACGATGAGGTAGTAGTACGGCAGGTCGTTCTGGAACTGGAAGGCGACGAGGCCGTACTCCGCGCCGTAGTCGCGCGGGAACGGCTTGAAGTAGCCGTTGGCCCCGCGGAGCTCCGACATGTTGGTGACGACGAAGCGGAGCAGTTCCGCGAACGCCAGCGTCGCCAGCGCGAAGTAGTGGCCCTGGAGGTTGAAGCGGAACGACAGCGCGCCGATGACGAGGCCGTACCCCGCCGCGAGCACGCCGCCGACGAGCATGCCGACCCACGGGTTCACCGCGAAATCGACGACGAGCGCCTGCGTGGCGTACGCGCCGACGCCGAAGAACGCCGCGTGCCCGAACGAGAACTGCCCGGTGTAGCCGGACATGATGTTCCACGCCTGCGCCGTGTAGGCGTAGATGACCGTGAGGATGAGCACTTTCAGGCTCAACAGCGCCGCGATTTCCATCCCGGCGACGTCGATTTCGATGAGCGTCGGGAGCGCCGCGAGCAGGCCGAACAGCGCGACGCCCTTCACGAGCGGGGCGTACCGTTGGTCGTCGAACGTCCGGTAGCGGTCGCGGACGGACTCGATTGCGCTCACGCCTCAGCACCTCCGAAGAGTCCCTCGGGCTTGACGAGGAGCGTCCCGATGAAAAGCAGGAAGATGAGCACCTGCGCGGTGGTCCCGGGGAGGTAGTAGCCGCCGAACACCTGAATCAGCCCGACGATGAGGCCGCCGACGAACGCGCCGGGGAACGAGCCGAGGCCGCCGAGGATGACGATGACGAAGGCGTTGATGAGGTACGTCTCGCCCGTGAAGGGGTCGAACCGCTGGAACAGCGCGATGGAGCCGCCGGCGACGCCGGCCAGCGCCGCGCCGATACCGAAGGTGAGGTAGTTGATGCGGCGGACGTTGATGCCGACGTAGCGCGCGCCGTCGCGGTTGTCGGCCGTGCCGCGGATTTTCCGGCCGAGGTCGGTCCGGTTCAAGAACGCCCGCACGGCGAGCATCGTCCCGAGCGCGATGACGAGCGCGTAGAACTGTCCGAGCGGGATGAACACGTCGCCGACCTGCACCGACCCGAGCGACAGTTCGACCTGCTGGGGGTCGGGCGTGAACACGATTTCGATGGCCGACTGGATGATGAAGAGGACGCCCAGCGTGGCGATGAGCTGGTTCTGCTGGGGGGCCTCGATGATGGGTTCGACCGTGAGTACGTGGACGACCACCCCGAGGGCGAACAGCACCGCGGCGGCGATAGGTATCCCGAGAAACGGGCTGATGCCGGCCGTCTCGGAGACCAACCACACCGAGTACATCCCGACGACGAGGAAGATGCCGTGGGCGAAGTTGATGACGTCCATCACGCCGAATATCATCGTCAGCCCCAGCGCCGTCAGCGCGTAGACGCCCCCGAGCAGGAGGCCGAACGCGAGCAGCTGCAGGAGGACGGGCTCCAGATTGGTGATGTCGGTCAGGAACTGTGCGAACGGGTCGATGAATCGGCCGAGGCCACCGCCCTGGAGCGGCAGGGGCGCGACCGATGTGACTAGGTGTCCCATGCGGTTTCTACGCTCGGGAATTGTTGGCAACCCCCATAAAAGGTGGCTATCTTTCGAGACGGTTCGTTGACGTGACGGCGGTCGCGGGTAGCGGTTAGACCTGCGGGTCGGCCTCCGCGTACTCCTCGGGGTAGACGACCTTGACCGAGAGGTCCTGGACCTGGTTCACCGGCCCGAGCGCGTTGACGTTCTCGCCTTGGTCGTCGAATTCGATTGCGCCCATCGCGGAGATGTGGTCCTCGTAGCTGAGGCCCTTGAGCGCCTCGTTGATGTCGTCGGGGTCGACGCTGCCGGCCTCCTCGACCGCCTGGATGATGACCTCGGCCGCGGTGTAGGCCATCCCGACCGACGCCGAGAACTCCTGGTCGTAGTTGTCGAGGAACTGCGAGCGGACCTCGGCGGTCTTGTCGACCGTCGGGTTCAGCGCGTAGTTGTTGTCCAGCACGCCGTTCGCGAACTCGCCGATGTCGCTGACGGCGTCGTCGTCGGTGAACGTCGCGGACGCCGAGGCGGTCAGGTACGGCGGCCGGTAGTCCTGGTCCTGCAACGCCTGGGCGAGCAGGACGCCGCCGGCGACGTAGGTCGTGGCGATGATGGTGTCGGGGTCGGCGCTCCGGAGCCGCGACACCTGCGTGTTGGCGTTCGACGCGCCGAACTCGATGGCCGTCTCCTCGATGATTTCGACGTTCTGCTCGGGGAGGAACTCGCGGAGGCTGTCGCGAATCGCCTGCCCGTAGCTGTTGTTGATGTAGAACAGCCCCGCCGTGTCGATGGTGCCGCCGCCGTCGCGGATGACCGAGGGCACGAGGTCCGCGTAGTCGCTCGCCAGCCGGCGCGCCGGGGGCTGGGGTCGGTAGACGTAGTTGAAGTCGCGGCCTTGCAGGATGTTGTCCGCCGCCGCGATTGAGATGACGAACGGGACGCCCTGTCGCTCCGCGACCTGCGTCGCCGCCGTCGTCACCGGTGAGGAGTAACAGCCGGTGAGGACGTCCGCGCCCTCGCTGAGCAGTTCCTCGCTGACCTGTCCGCCGAGCTCCTGTGCGCCCTGGTTGTCGCCCTCGATGACGGTCACTTCCGCGCCGTCGAGCGATTCGATGCCGCCCTCCTCGTTCTTCCGCATCGCGGCGAGTTTGATGGCGTTGCTCATCCCGACGCCCGTCGCGGCGAGACTGCCCGAAAGCGGGTGGTTCGACCCGATGACGACCTCGTCGACGGACTGCTCGGGCGTTCCCGTCGTGGTGCCCGTGTCGCCGCCGGACCCGCCCGAGTCACCGCCGGAGTCGCCCGACCCACCCGAGTCGCCGCCGTTTCCGGCGTCGTCGCTCGCACAGCCGGCCAGTGTCAGTGCCGCGACGCTCGCGCCCGTTGCTTTGAGGAAGCGTCGCCTGTTGCTCGTCGAAGACTTGAGAGTCTTACCCATGGCAATCGGTATCGAGGTTAGTGCCTACTGTAATAAATCCTCCCGTACTCGTGTTGTCACGTTCTGCGGATATTCCTGCAACGAATCGAGTACGGGTCGGGAAATTGAGTCGAAAACGAGTCGTTTCTGCCGTGCGTTTCGTTCGGTCTCCCTGCTGTCTCAGCCGCGCCAGCCGCGCCAGCCGCGCCCCCGCGTCAGTCGAGCGATTCGCGGGCGTGGATGCCGGCGAGGCGGCCGTAGCCGAGCGCGGTCGTCAGCCCGTTGCCGGAGAGATAGCCGCCCGCGCCGTGACCGCTGATGCCGCAGGCGGTGCCGCCCCCGGCGTAGAGGTTCTCCACCGTGCTCCCGTCGGTTCGGAGGACGCGTCCGTGTTCGTCGACGACGAGGCCGCCCTGCGTGTGGAAGAGCGCGCCGGTAACTTTGGCCCCGTAGAAGGGCGCTTCCAGCGGGTTCGCGCCGTCGACGCGACCGACTTCGTCCGACTCACCCGCCGCGGCCGCCTCGTTGTAGGCGGCGACCGTCTCCGCGGCGGTCTCGCCGTCGGCACCGAGTCGCTCCGCGAGGGCCGCGACCGAGTCGGCGGTGTGGTAGGTTCCCTGCTCGATGGCGTCGTCGAAGTCCTCGAACTGCCCGCGGAGCTTCTCGAAGATGCGTTCGTCGAACAGCTGAATCGCCTGCTCGCCGGGCTGTTTGAGCACCGAGATGGCGAACTCGCTGTACCCCGCGGACTCGTCGCCGAAGCGCTCGCCGTCTCGGTTCACGAGGATGCCCCCGTTCATCGTGACCGCGTAGGTCGACAGCACGCCCGTCTGGCTCGCTACCGTCGCGTGGCCCTGATAGGCGTCCATGCAGGCGAGTTCGCCGCCGAGTTCCGCGCCGAAGCGGACGCCGTCGCCGGTGTTGCCGTCAGCACCGAAGTACAGCGCCCGCTCGACATCCGCCTCGCAGTAGTCGGTGACCATCTCGCGGTTGCCGGCGAAGCCGTCGGTCGCGAGGATGACCCGCTCGGCCTCGATGGCCTCGTCGTGGCCGAGGCCGGCGACGACGCCCCGAACCGCGCCGTCCTCCGCGACCAGTCGCTTCACGGGCGCGTTCGTCAGGAGTTCGATGTTCGGCGTCGATTCGACGCGGTCGACCAGTTCGGCGACGAGGTTCTCGCCGTTTCGGCCCTTCGGGGCGTGCATCCGGTACTCGGAGTGTTTGGGGTACTTGAAGTCGTCCACGATGTGGAGCGTGATGTCCCAGTCGTCGACGAGCCAGTGGATGAGGTTCGCGCTCTCCTCGCAGAGGTACCGGACGCGCTCCTCGTCGGCCTCGTAGTCGTTTTTCTCCAAGATGTCGCGGGCCATGTCCGCGGGCGTCTCCTCGATGCCGGCCTCGCGCTGGAGGCGCGTCCCCGCCGCGGGGACCATCCCCGTCGAAAGCGAGGTGTTGCCGCCGCACTCGGGCGCTTTCTCCAGCACCGTCACGCGAACGTCGGGGTTCTCGCTGGCCGCGAGCGCGGCGACGAGGCCGGTGCCACCGCCCCCCGCGACGAGCACGTCCGTGTCGATGTCCCACTCGATGTCGTCGACCGAGACGACTTCGGCGACGCCGTCGCTCGGCGTCCGCCGGGCTAGTTCGTCCATGCACTCTGCTAGGCAGACTCTATCGTAAAACTACCGCCTTCGGCGGCGGTGTCGTCGCCCCCGACTCCTCGCGTCACCGTCACGTCCATTGGTTTCGCCTGCGGTTTTCGGGGCGCGCGTGAGAAACACCTCCGGTCTTCGATTCGAACGTTCAGGAATACCAGACAGTCGTGAAATTCGGAGTGAAAAACTATGTGTGTCGAGAACACCCATACCGCATGGACTCGCCACGAGACATCGTCGAGGAGTTCTTCGACCGCATGGAAGACGACCGCCGGAACACCGTCGGTGACCTGTTCGCCGAGGACGCCGTCATCTCCCTGCCGGGTGCGACCTTCGAGGGACCGACCGCGGCCTACGACTTCCTCGCCCATCTCGAACCGCGGTATGAGTGGGCGGCAAAGGAGTTCGACCGCTGGATAGAGGCGGGCGACACCGTCGTGAGCACCGGGTCGCTCTACGGCGTCGACAACGACGGCGCGGAGTTCTCTGACGTTCGCTACGTCGATATCTACGTCGTCCGCCGGGGGCTCATCGAGCGCCTCGACATCTGGAACGACCTCGCGGTCGACGGCGTCGTTCCGGTCGAGGACGCGCCCGCGACCCCGGCGGAGGAATGAGCGACCGAACCGCGGTCCTGTTCGCGCTCCGCGACGACCCATCGCTCGTCGTCCGCGCCGAGGAACTCGGCTACGAGTCGGCGTGGGCCGCCGAGGGACAGGGCAAGACCGCCTTCGGAAAGCTCGAGCGCTGGGCCGTCCACACCGGGGAAATCGGCCTCGCGACCGGCATCGTCAACGTCTTTTCGCGGACGCCGGCGGCGCTCGCGGCGGCCGCGGCGACCCTCGACGACCACTCCGACGGGCGCGCGATTCTCGGCCTCGGCGTGGCCCACCCCGGCGTCGTCGAGACGTTCCACGGCGTCGAGTTCGACCGCCCGCTCTCGCGGCTCCACGAGTACGTCGACCTCGTCCGGCGCTACCTCCGCGGCGACGCCGACTCCTTCGACGGGGAGTTCTTCTCGCCCGAGCGCACGAGCTTCTGGGACGCCTTCGACCCCGTCCGCGAGGAGATACCAATCTACAACGGCGCGCTCGGCCCCGCGAACGTCCGACTCACCGGGCAGGTGGCCGACGGCTGGCTCCCGAACCTCTACCCCCGCCCGCAGTTCGAGGAGGCGCTGGCGTGGCTCGACACCGGGGCGTCCCGCGCCGGGCGCGACGCGAGCGACGTGGACGTGGCGATGTACGTCCTCACGGCCGTCCACGACGACCCCGACGAGGCGCGGCGGGCGGCGGCCGAACACGTCGCGTACTACCTGCGGGACGTGCCGGGCTACTACGACCGCGCGGCCGAGCAGGCCGGCTTCGCCGACGAGGTCGAGGCGGTCCGCGCCGCGCCGACGACCGAGGCGGGGGCGCGCGAACTCTCGGCGGAGTTCCTCGACCTCGTGGCGCTGGTCGGTACGCCCGACGACGTGCGCGGGCGACTCGTCGAACTCCGCGAGATGGGCGTCGACCTCCCGGTCGTCCGCGCGCCCGCCGGCGTCGACCGCGAGTGGGTCGCCCGAACGCTGGAGGTGTTCGCCCCGTAACATGACCTCGCCGGACCGTGCCGTACTTTTATGCCGGATGCCACCGCATCTCAAGCGAAGCGAGTCATGACAGACCGTATCTGGGAGGACCTGCTATCCGAACAGGATAAACAGGTCATCACGAAGGCTGGTTACGACAAGGAGGGCGCCTCGTCGTGGGAGTCCCGCGGCATGGGCGAGAACCCGATGGTTCTCGTCATCGACATGCAGCGACTCATCGTCGGCGAGAACGTCCCCATCCTCGACGCTATCGAGGAGTACCGCACCGCGATGGGCGACATCGCGTGGGACGCCATCGAGCACATCGACCCGTTCCTCGACTTCGCGCGGGAGCAGGGGCTTCCGGTGACGTACACGCGGGTCGTCCCGTCGAGCTACGACGACCCCGAACCCCCCGACCTCGACATCGTCGACCCGGTCGCGCCCGAGGCGGGCGACGCCGTCGTCGACAAGTCCTACGCGTCGGCGTTCTACGGGACCGACCTGCTCTCGCGGCTCGTCCGCGGCGACCACGACTCGGTCATCATCGTCGGCAACTCCACGAGCGGGTGCGTCCGGGCCACCGCGGTGGACGCAAAGCAGAACGGCTTCAGCGTCATTCTGCCGCAGGAGTGCATCTTCGACCGCATCGAGGCGTCGCACAAAATCGGCCTCCTCGACCTGTGGATGAAGTACGCCGAGGTACTGGAGACCGAGGCGGTCGAGGAGTGGGTCGAGACGCTATGACCCACGAACACGACCTCGTCATCTCGAACGGCACCGTCGTCACCCCCGAACACGGCACCTTCGAGGCCGACGTGGCGGCCGACGGCGAGACCATCTCGGCCATCGCCGCGCCCGGCACGCTCTCGGGCGAGACGGAAATCGACGCGACGGGTAAGCACGTCCTCCCGGGCGCAATCGACCCGCACACCCACCACGGCATCTACCGCGGGCTGGAGGCGGACGCCGAGTCCGAGTCCAAGTCCGACCTCGTCGGCGGCGTGACCACCATCGGGAACTACTTCCGCCGGGCCGGGGCCTACGAGGACATCATGCCGGGCTACTTCGAGGAGGCCGAACCGAACTACTACCACGATTACTTCTTCTCGCTCGGCCTGCTCTCGATGGAGCACGTAGCGGAGATTCCGACCATCATCGAGGAGTTCGGCATCACGACGTTCAAGTGGTACATGAACTACAAGGATGCCGCCCGCGAGAAGTTCGGCGTCGACTGCGACATGCACGACGACTTCGGCGACGCGTTCATCCGGAAACTCGCCGAACAGGACGTGCCGACGACGCTCGGCTACCACTCCGAGAACGTCGAAATCACGAACGCGCTCGCCGGCGGCAACGTCTACGTCACCTCCGAGTCCGACGACACCGACGCCGACGAAGGCGAGGGCTACGAGGTGATGGTCGAGGAGTTCCCCGGCTACGCCGAGACCCAGAGCATGGTCGCCGGGGCCGCGCTCGCCAAGGTCCACGGCTACGACGACCGCTTCTACGCGGTCCACATCTCGGCTGGGGGGACGGCCGACGAACTCGCCGCGCTCCACGACGCGGGCTACCGGGCGTGGGGCGAGACGTGTATTCACTACCTCGCGCTCACCACCGAGGAGTGCGACGAGCGCATGAAAGTCAACCCCCCGGTTCGGTCGAAAGCGGACCAGGAGACGCTCTGGGAGCGCCTCGCCGACGGCACCATCTCCACTATCGGGACCGACCACTGCGCCAACCTCGCGGAGAACAAGTTCGGTGAGGGCATCCGCGACAGCCTGCTCGGGTTCCCCTCGACGCCGGTGATGCTCCCGCTCGTCCTCTCGGAGGGCGTCAACGAGGGTCGCATCTCGCTCGAACGCGCCGTCGAGGTGACGAGCACCAACGCGGCGAGGGCGTTCAATCTCTACCCCAAGAAGGGGACGGTCAGAGTCGGCAGCGACGCCGACCTCGCCGTCGTCGACCTCGACGAGACGAAGACGGTCACGCCGGAACTGTTACACAGCGTCAGCGGCTACTCCCCCTACGAGGGCCGGGAGGTCACTGGCTGGCCGACTCAGACCGTCGTGAAGGGCGAACTCGCCTACGACGACGGCGACATCGTCGGCACGAAAGGGCACGGAACCCACATCGACCGGCCGGTGTGACCCCGTCGGACGGCCGGAGCCACCACCCGACCGACTCGACCGATCCGCCCCACCGACGACGCGGACTGACCGGCCACAGCCGACCGGGCACACGGCCACCCACACGCACCACCAGACGACCACCACACGCGACACAGAACGAGAAGACACACACGACATGACGAACGACACGAACGGACCACTCGACGGCCTCGTCGTCCTCGAAGCCGGGTCGATGATATCCGGCCCGACCGTCGGCCGCTTCCTGGCCGACTTCGGGGCGACGGTCATCAAAATCGAACATCCGGCGTTCGGTGACCACATCCGCCGCTTCGGTCCACAGAAAGACGGCGTCGGCCTCTGGCACAAGTACCTCTCGCGGAACAAGCAGTCTATCACCCTGAACATCTCCACCAACGAGGGCGCGGCGGTGTTCGAGGACCTCGTGGGCGAGGCCGACCTCCTCATCGAGAACTTCCGGCCCGGCACGCTCGAACGCTGGAACGTCGGCTGGGAGCGACTCTCCGAGGTCAACGACGACCTCGTGATGCTTCGGATGTCCGGCTTCGGTCAGACCGGCCCGTACTCCGAGCGCCCCGGATTCGGGACGCTCGCGGAGGCCATGTCCGGCTTCGCTTACCTCAACGGCTTCCCCGACTCGCCCCCGTTGCTCCCGCCGACCGGCCTCGCGGACAACATCGCGGCGCTGTTTTCGACGTTCGCGGTGATGTTCGCGCTCTACCACCGCGACGTTCACGGCGGCGGCGGCCAGTACATCGACACGAGCCTCATCGAACCCATCTTCGGCCTGCTCGGCCCGCAACCGCTCCGCTACGACCAACTCGGTGAAATCGAGTCGCGGTCGGGCAACCGCTCGACCTCGTCGGCTCCGCGGAACGTCTACCGGACGGGCGACGACCGCTGGGTCGCCATCTCCGCGAGCGCGCAACCCCTCGCGGAGCGGACCTTCGACGCCATCGGCCGCCCCGACCTGAAGGACGACCCGCGGTTCGAGACCAACGAGGACCGACTGGAACACGTCGACGAACTCGACGCCATCATCCAAGACTGGATGGACGACCACAGCCGCGAGGAGGTGCTTTCGGCGTTCGAGGAGGCCGACGCGACGCTCGCGCCCGTCTACAACGTCGAAGACATCCTCAACGACGAACACTACGCGGCGCGCGAGGCGTTCCTGACGGTCGACGACCCGGACCTCGGCGAGGCGGTCGTCCAGAACGCCTTCCCGAAGTTCTCGGAGACGCCGGGGCGGGTCGACCACCTCGGGCCGTCGCTCGGTGAACACAACGACGCGGTCTACCGCGACCGACTCGGCTACGACGAGTCGGTGCTTTCGGACCTCGAAGCGGAGGACGTGATATGAGCCTCCTCGACTCGCTTCCCGAGCGCGTCCACGTCGTCGAGATGCTGCCCCGCGACGGGTTCCAGCGCCTCGACGAGTTCGTCCCGACCGACGAGAAAGTCGAGATAATCGACACCCTCTCGGACACCGGGGTGGACGAAATCGAGATTTCGTCGTTCACCCACCCGAAGGCCGTCCCGACCCTGCGGGACGCCGACGAGGTGGCGACGCGAATCACCCGCCGCGACGGCGTGACCTACCGGGCGCTCGTCCCCAACCTCCGGGGCATGGAGCGCGCCGTCGAGGCCGAGGTGGACAAGGTGAACGCGCTCGTCACGGTGAGCGAGACGTACACGAAAAAGAACCAGAACCGCACCCGCGAGGAGGTACTCGCGGAGATGGACGACATCGTCGACCTCGCTCACGACCACGGCATCGAGGTCGAAGCCGGGATGGGAACGAGTTTCTACTGCCCCTACGAGGGCGCAATCGACCCGGCGGAGACGCTCGCGGTCGTCGACAGCGTCGTCGATTCCGGCGTCGACGAGGTGACGCTGGCGACGACGATGGGCCTCGCCAACCCGGTCGAAATCACGGAGCGCTTCACCGCCGCGTTCGAGGCGCACCCCGGCCTCAACATGGGCCTGCACCTCCACGACACGAACGGGATGAGCCTCGCCAACACGCTGGCCGCGATGGCCGTCGGCGTCGACCGCTTCGACGCCTCTGTCTGCGGCCTCGGCGGCGGCGTCGTCCTCCCCGGCGACATGTCCGGCGTCGGCAACACGCCGACCGAGGACCTCGTCCAGATGCTCGACCGCATGGGCGTCGGCCACGGCGTCGACTTCGGCCGCATCGAGGCGGCCGCCCACGATGTGTCCGACCGACTGGGCCTCGGCCTGACGAGTCACGTCCTCGCGGGCGGCACCGTCGAGGGCGTCCTCGACACCGTCGCGGCCGGCGGGGAGGAGGACTGAGATGTCCGGCAAGACCCTCGCGGAGAAGCTGCTGTCAGAAAAATCGGGCACCGACGCCCGCGCCGGCGACTACGTCGAAGCCGACGTTGACGTGGCGATGGCCCACGACATCACCGGGCCGCTCGCGTTCCGGACGTTCGACGAGGTGACGGGCGACGACGGCGAGCTGTTCGCGCCCGACCGGACCGTCTTCACCATCGACCACCACGCCCCCGCCGACGGGGTGCAGGCCGCGAACAACCACAACGCGGTCCGCGAGTTCGCGGCGGAGCACGGCGCACACCAGTTCGACGTGGGCGACGGCATCTGCCACGCCGTCCTCGTCGAGGAGGGCTTCGTCGGTCCCGGCGACCTCGTCATCGGCGCGGACTCCCACTCGACGACCTACGGCGGCATCGGCGCGTTCGGGACCGGCGTCGGCTCGACCGACCTCGGGACCGCGCTCGCGACGGGCGAACTCTGGTTCCGCGTCCCGAAGACGCTCCGCTTCGAGGTCGACGGCGACCTCGGAGACGGCGTCTACGCGAAGGACCTCATCCTTCGGTTCATCGGTGACGTGGGCTTCGACGGCTGTACCTACATGGCCGCCGAATACGCCGGCAGCACTATCGAGTCGCTCCCGATTCACGAGCGCCTCGTCCTCTCGAACATGGCCATCGAGATGGGCGGCAAGGCCGGCCTCGTCGCGCCCGACGAGCGGACCGAGTCGTACCTCGAACGCCAGACCGGGAACGAAATCGACCTCGGCGACGCGTTCGTCTCCGACGACGACGCCGACTACGAGGCGGTCCACACGTACGACGCGGCCGACCTCGCCCCGCAGGTCTCGAAGCCGTCGAACCCCGAGAACGCGGTTGACGTGACCGAGGTCGCGGGCACCGAACTCGACCAGCTGTTCGTCGGAACCTGTACGAACGGCCGGTACGAGGACATCAAAATCGTCGCGGACATCCTCGCGGGCGAGACCATCGCCCCGAACGTTCGGATGGTCGTCGTCCCCGCCTCGAAGTCCGTCTACCAGCACATGCTGGGGACGGGCGTCTTCCAGACGCTCACCGACGCCGGCGCGGTCATCCAGAGCGCCGGCTGCGGCCCCTGTGCGGGCTACCATCAGGGCGTCCTCGGCGACGGCGACGTCTGTCTCGCCACGGCGAACCGGAACTTCCCCGGCCGCGAGGGGTCGATGGAGTCGTCGGTCTACCTGTCGAGTCCGGCGACCGTCGGCGCGAGCGCGCTGTACGGCGAAATCACCGACCCTCGCGAGGTCGAGACGAACCGCTACGACGACACGGTGTTCGCGGAGGTGCTCTCATGACGGGAGCCGACGACGGCGCGGACGGCGGCCGTCCCGACCCGGCCGAACCCGGCCGCGCGTGGGTCTTCGGCGACAACATCGACACCGACCAGATAACCCCGTCGCGTTTCATCGTCTCGTCGGACCCCGACGAACTCGCCACCCACGCCTTCGAGGACCTCAGACCCGAGTTCTCGGAGTCGGTCGAGACCGGCGATTTCGTCGTCGCCGGCGAGAACTTCGGAAGCGGGTCGTCGCGGGAGCACTCGCCGCTGTCGCTCGTCGGCGCGGGCGTTTCGGCCGTGGTCGCGCAGTCCTTCGCGCGCATCTTCTTCCGCAACGCCATCAACCTCGGCCTGCCGGTGCTCATCTGCCCCGGCGCGGACGCCATCGAGGACGGCGACGAGATTCACGTCGACCTCGACGCGGGCGCCGTGACGAACCACACGCGAGACGAGACCTACGAGGCGGAGGCGCTCCCCGAGTTCCTCCAGTCGCTCGTCGAACGAGGGGGATTGAAACCCTACACGAAGGCGAAACTCGACGGCTGAGCGGGCACTCGGCTCACGTTGTACGGCTTCCGGCGCACCCGAAGCACTCGACGCACCGAACGACGACCGCACAGCGGCACCCGCGAACGCCGTTCCGACGGCTGTTTTCCCCGATTTCACGCTCCGAGATCGGTTATCGCTTCCGCGCGTCCCAGTAGAGCAGCCCGGCGGCGACGACGAGACAGACCGCGAGTCCCGCGAACGCGGCGACGTAGCTCGCGTAGGTGGCGACGATGCCGACGTAGGCCGGGCCGACCGCGTTCGCGCCGAGGAACAGCGCCCGCGCGGCCCCGAGGTCGGCCCCGCGGTCGGCGTCGGGCGCGTTGTCCATGATGATGGCGTCCGCGAGCGGGAACTCCGTCTTGTAGCCGGCTGCCAGCGCGACGACGGAGACGTAGATGAGGGGGCGCGCCGCCACGGCCGAGAGGACGGTGAGCGCCCCCGCGGCCGCGAGCATCCCGACGACGGCGATTGACTCGCGTCGGAACCGGTCGCTCAGGCCGCCGGCGACGGGTTTGATGGTGATGCCGACGGCGAAGACGATGGCGAACGTCGCGCTCGCCAACTGCTGGTCGAACCCCTTCGCCTCGATGAGGTAGGTCGGAAAGAAGTTGATGAAGCCGCCGACCATGAAGTAAAACAGCCCGAACGCGAGGAGCGTCCGGCGCTGTTCCGCGCTGGCGAAGAGGCGTCGGAGCGTGCCCGAGACGTGGAGCTCGGGCGAGCCCACGGCGTAGCCGTCTCTCGACCAGAGCGCGTAGAGGACGGTGAGTCCCGCGAGGACGACGGCGACCGGCAGGAACGGCGTCCGCCACGTCGCGTAGGTCAGCGCGAGGATGGCGAGCCCCGACGAGACGAGGCCGCCGAGGTCGGTGCCGGCGGCGTAGAGACCGAGCGCCCGGCCGCGCCGTTCGACGAACAGGTCAGAGAGGAGCGCCCGCGAGGGGATGGCGAACAGCCCCTTCCCGAGTCCCGTGACGACCGCGGCGGCGACGAAGCCCGCGAGGCCGCCGGCGAGACCGAACGTGAGGAAGCCGAGGATGAGGATACCCAGTCCGGGGACGATGAGCGTCGCCCGCGTCCACCGGTCGGAGTACTCGCCGCCGGGATACTGGGTGACGGCGTAGACGCCCTGAAACAGCGCCAGCGCGATGCCGGCGGTCGCCTCCGTTATCTGTAACTCCTCGATAATCGTCGGCAGCAGCGGCGACAAGAGAAACCGACCCGTCTGGAGGACCGCCCACGACAGCGACACGGTGACTAACATCCGACCCGGGTAGCCCGCAAGCAAGCGCTCGTCGGATGTCGGCTGTTGGTTCACACCCACGGTACACCGACCTGCTACCAATGGGTTACGATTGCGGAACGCCGGTTCCGGTTGTCGGCGTCGCGGTTCCCCCGAGAGACTGATTGTCTTATAAACAATATACGGTTT
Source organism: Haloferax sp. ATCC BAA-644 (assembly GCF_000336975.1). Classification (NCBI taxonomy): domain Archaea; kingdom Methanobacteriati; phylum Methanobacteriota; class Halobacteria; order Halobacteriales; family Haloferacaceae; genus Haloferax; species Haloferax sp. ATCC BAA-644. The sequence continues at coordinate 92,371 of NZ_AOLF01000001.1, read as the reverse complement.
ATTCAAAAACCCGTCATCGGGTAATTGGTTCGTGGATATCTCTCTAAACCGCTCTAAACGGCACAATTTCTACAAATTCTACAATTTCTAAAAACTTTACAGTTTTAAACTCAACTAGATTTATTCTCTCGGTTCTGGCTCTCCGTCCCCGATGGCCGCCGCACAAATTTTTACCACCCGCGGCCGCGACGGTGCGGGCATGGACGCGACGGCAATCGACCACGTGAATCTCCGCATCCCCGCCGACGGCCTCGACGCCGCTGTCGGGTTCTACCGCGACGCGCTCGGCTTCGACGTCGAGAACCGCGACCTGTACGAATCGGGCGACAAGCCCTTCTTCTCCGTGCGACTCACCCCTGCGAGCGTCATCCACCTCCGGCCGGCCGAGAACTTCGAACCGCCGGCCGAAACCGCCTTCGACCACGTCGCCATCGAATTCGCCCACGACATCGACGAACTCCGCGACCGGCTCGATGCCGCGGGCGTCGAAATCGACCGCCAGCTCGAACCCCTCGGGGCGACGGGCGTCGCGCCAGCGGTGTACGTCACCGACCCGTTCGGCTACACGCTGGAGTTGAAAGCCGCGGCCGACGACGACTGAGCCGCCGACGCCCGAGGACCGCCGACTCTACAGCACGTACTGCGCGACCGAGTCCATCACTTTCCGCTCCGCCCGGCGCAGGTGTTCCTCGGCGGTGCGCCGCGAGACGCCCATCTCGTCGGCGATGGTCGCGGTCTTGATGCCGCGCGGGAGGTCGTAGTAGCCCCCGGCGTGGGCCAATCGGAGCGCCTCGCGCTGGCGGCCGGTGAGTTCGGGCATCGCGTCGGCGGGGGCCAAAAGCGGGCCGCTCCCGCTGGCGAACGACACCGCGCGCTTGGACTCGACGCTCACGTCGAAGCCGCTGTCCACGAGGTCGCGGAAGCACGCCGTCAGGTCGTCGGCCGAGACGGCGAGCAGGCGACAGACCTTCGCGCCGCCGCGGTAGCGAAGCGGCGGCACGAGCAGCAGGCCGTGGTTCCGCACGTAGCCCTCGATGTGGTCTATCTCGTGGTGCCGGAGGCAGTCGGCGGTGACGACGACCAACTCGTCGCCGCGCTCGACCGACGCCGCCACGCCGACGGTGTCGCGGACGCGGTCGAGCACGTCGCTTCCGACCTCGCCGCTGACGTGGAGCATATCGCAGTGCTCGTTGCACCACAGTTCGACGCTCGCGGCGTTGCCCGCCGTCGCCGCCGCGTAGGCGCTGTCGTCCCTGATTCGGAGGCTCGCCTCGTACATACGCGGACCGTTGGTCCGGCGATAATATATAAATACCACACCGCACGGTGGGTGAATTGCTACCCGTGTCGCGCCCGAACTCTGTGGTATGCACGACCAGCAATCGTCGGCAACCCGGGACCGACTCGGTGACCCGAGCGACGAGTGGCGCGCGTATCAGGGCGCGCCCACCGGGACGGACATCGAGTGCAAGGGGTGGCGACAGGAGGCGGCGCTCCGGATGCTCAACAACAACCTCGACCCCGAGGTGGCCGAGCGCCCCGAAGACCTCGTCGTTTACGGCGGGACCGGCCGCGCCGCCCGCTCGTGGGACGCCTACGACGCGATTCTCACCGAACTCCGCGACCTCGACGACGACGAGACGCTCCTCGTCCAGTCGGGCAAGCCGGTCGGGACGTTCCCCACCCACGAGCGCGCCCCGCGCGTCCTCATCGCCAACTCCAACCTCGTCGGCCGCTGGGACGACTGGGAGCACTTCCACGAACTGGAGGCCGAGGGGAAAATCATGTACGGCCAGATGACCGCCGGGTCGTGGGCGTACATCGGCACGCAGGGCATCATCCAAGGCACCTACGAGACGCTGGCCGAACTCGCCCGCCAGCACTACGACGCCGACCTCCGGGGGAAGCTCGTCGTCACCGGCGGTCTCGGCGGCATGAGCGGCGCACAGCCCCTCGCGGTGACGATGAACCGCGGGGTCTGCATCGCCGCCGAGGTGCAGGCCGACCGCATCGAGCGCCGGGTCGAGACGGACTACCTGATGGAGTTCGCTGACTCGCTGGATGAGGCGCTCGAAAACGCGAAGGCGGCCATCGACGCAGGTGAACCTTACAGCGTGGGCGTCCAGATGAACGCCGCCGACATGCTCGAAGCACTGCTCGCGCGCGACGAGATTCCCGATGTGGTCACCGACCAGACCAGCGCCCACGACGAACTCGAAGGCTACTATCCGAGCGGCTACACCGTCGAGGAAGCCGACCGGCTCCGCGAGGACGACCCCGAAGCCTACGTCGACGCCAGCCTCGACACGATGGAGCGCCATGTGCAGGCCATCCTCGACTTGCAGGACGCGGGCGCAATCGCCTTCGAGTACGGCAACAACATCCGCGGGCAGGTCCAAGACCACCGCGGGATGACGACCGCCTTCGACTTCCCCGGCTTCGTCCCGGCGTACATCCGTCCGATGTTCTGCCGCGGGCGCGGGCCGTTCCGGTGGGCCGCGCTCTCCGGCGACCCCGCCGACATCCACCGCACCGACGAGGCGATTCGGGAACTGTTCCCCGACCACGAGTCGCTCATGCGCTGGATAGACCTCGCACAGGAGCAGGTGTCGTTCCAGGGGCTCCCCTCGCGGGTGTGTTGGCTCGGCTACGCCACCGACGACGAGGGGCTCACGGAGCGCGCCCGCTTCGCGTTGAAAATCAACGACCTCGTCGCGTCGGGCGAGGTCTCCGCGCCGGTCGTCGTCACCCGCGACCACCTCGACGCCGGGTCGGTCGCCAGTCCGTACCGCGAGACCGAGGCGATGCGCGACGGCACCGACGCGGTCGCCGACTGGCCCATCCTGAACGCGCTTCTCAACACCGCCGCGGGCGCGGACATCGTGAGCGTCCACGACGGCGGCGGCGTCGGCATCGGCAACTCGCTGCACACGAACAACCACGTCGTCCTCGACGGCTCCGACCTCGCGGCGAAGAAGGCCCGCGCCGTCTTCACGACTGACCCCGGTATGGGCGTCGTCCGCCACGCCGACGCCGGCTACGAGGACGCGCTCGACGAGGCGACCCGGTCGAACGTCCGAATTCCGATGCGCGACCACGACGCCGCCGAACGTGCCGAGCGTTCCGAGCGCGCCGACCGCGCAGCTGAAGCTGTCGAATCCGCCGGCCGAGGTGACGAATGACTCTCACTGACGCACCCGCGTGGGAGGGCCCCTCGTCGGACCCGAACGACGAGCAGTTCGGCCACGTCGTCTCCCCGACCGACATCGAGGACGCGGGCGACTTCCGCGCCGTCCTCGTGGGCGAACCGTACGACGGAGCCGTCATCGGTCGGCGCGGTGCCCGCGAGGGCCCCGCCGCGATTCGGCGCGCCCTCGCCGGCGTCAAGACCCACCACTTCGACGAGGGACCGGTCGCCGGCGTCGGCGACCTCGGCGACCTCCCGGTCGAGGCGTACAACGCGGTCGGCACGAGCGACGCGGACGACCCCGAGAACCGCGTCGCGGACGTACAGGCCGTCGTCGCCGACGAGGCCGCGGCCGTCTACGAGCGCGGCGCGCTCCCGGTGTTCCTCGGCGGCGACAACTCCCTGACGGTCGGCAACGTTACGCCGCTTCTCGGCGGCGACGACTCGGTCGGGGTCGTGAGCTTCGACGCCCACCTCGACTGCCGAGACCCCGCCGACGGCCCGACGAGCGGGACGCCCTACCGACAGCTGTTCGACGCCGGCCTCGGCCGCCTCGCCGTGGTCGGCGCGCGCCACTTCGAGACCTCGACCGCCTACGCCGACTTCCTGCGCGACTCGGGCGGGACCATCCTCACCGCCGACGAGGTCGGCCGCGGCCCCGTCGAGACGGCCGACTTCGCCCTCGATGCGCTGGCCGCCTGCGACCGCGTCTTCGTCAGCCTCGACGTGGACGTGCTGGACCAGACGGCCGCGCCGGGCGCGAGCGCGCCGACCCCCGGCGGCGTCACCACCCGCGAACTGTTCTCCATGCTCCGCCGCGTCGCGGCCGACCCCCGCGTCGTCGGCTTCGAGGTCGTGGAGTGCGCGCCGACGCTGGACGACGAGGACGGCCGAACCGTCAGCGCGGCCGCCCGCGCGGTCGCCCACTTCCTCGCGGGGGTGGTGTCCCGTGACTGACGCGGGTTCCGCGGCCGGCCTCACGGTCGTCCACGGCGCGGCCGAACTGGTCGTCGGCCCCGACGAGGAGACCGGCGTCGTCGTCCTCGAAGACGCCGCGTTCGCCGCGCTCGACGGCGAGGTCGTCGCCGTCGGACCCACGGCCGAAGTGCTCGCGGACTACCCCGTCGCGGACGCCGAGACGGCCATCGACGCGACCGGCAAGACGGTTCTCCCGGGCTTCGTCGACCCGCACACCCACGCGCTCTTTGCGGGCGACCGCTCCGACGAGTTCGTGGCGAAGTTGCAGGGTGCGACCTACGAGGAGATTCTCGCCGACGGCGGCGGCATCCTCCACACCGTTGACGCGGTCCGAGAAGCCTCCGACGAGGAGTTGGCGGCGAACCTCACCGAGCACCTCGACGCGATGCTCGCCCACGGGACGACGACTGTCTCTTATACACATCTCTGAGCGGGCTGGCANAGATGTGTATAAGAGACAGGCTCGGACCACCCGGTGGACGTGATTCCGACGTTTATGGGCGCGCACGCCGTCCCGCGCGGCGCGGACGCCGAGGAGTACACCGAGTCGGTCGTCTCCGACCAACTCCCGGCGGTCGCAGCGCAGGGTACCGCCGAGTTCTGCGACGTGTTCTGCGAGCGCGGCGTGTTCACCGCCGAGCAGTCCCGGCGGATTCTGGAGGCGGGCCGCGACCACGGCCTCACGCCGAAGATTCACGCCGACGAGTTCGCCGCCATCGGCGGCACCGACGTTGCGGCCGCGGTCGGCGCGGCCAGCGCGGACCACCTGCTCCACACCGACGACGAGGGCCGAGACGCGCTCGTCGACGCCGGCGTCACGCCCGTGCTGCTCCCGGGCACGGCGTTCGGTCTCGGAGCCGACTACGCCGACGCCCGCGCCTTCCTCGACGCGGGCCACGAGGTCGCGCTCGCCACCGATTTCAACCCGAACTGCTTCGCTCGAAGCATGAGTTTCGTCGCCACGCTCGCCAGCGTCGGAATGCGAATGACGCCGCACGAAGCGATTCGCGGAATCACGAGCGCCGCCGCGGGCGCGCTCGACCTCGACGACGGCACGGGCACGCTCCGCGCCGGCGCTCCCGCCGACGCCGTCGTGCTCGACGTGCCGACCGCGACGCACCTCTCGTATCGGTTCGACACGAACCCCGTTTCGACCGTGCTGAAATCGGGGGTGGTCGCCCGTGAGTGACCGCCCACGACTCCCCGATTCGGTCACGCTTGACGGCGCGTCGCTGACGCCGGAAGACGTGGCGGCCGTTTCCCGCCACGACGCCCCGGTCGAACTCGCCGCCGAGTCGCGCGAGCGGATGCGCGAGTCGCGCGAGCGCGTCGAATCCGTCCTCGACTCCGGCGAACCGGTGTACGGCGTCAACACCGGCTTCGGTCACCTCGTCGAGACCCACATCGACCGCGAGGACATCGAGCGCCTCCAGACGAACCTCGTCCGAAGCCACGCCGCCGGCGCGGGCCGCGAACTCACCCGCGAGGAGGTCCGGTCGATGATGGTCAGCCGGGCCAACACGCTCGCCAAGGGCTTTTCGGGCATCCGACCGTCGGTGGTGGACCTGCTCGTCTCGATGCTCAACGAGGGCGTCCAGCCGGTCGTCCGCTCCCGCGGGAGCCTCGGCGCGAGCGGCGACCTCGCGCCCCTCGCGCACATGGCGCTCGTCCTCATCGGCGAGGGCGAGGCCCGCGTCGACGGCGACCGACTCCCGGGCGACGAAGCCCTGCGCGCCGCCGGCTTGGAGCCGGTGACGCTCGCCTCCAAGGAGGGCCTCGCGCTCATCAACGGGACGCAGCTGACGGTCGGTCTCGCCGCGCTGTTCGTCGTCGACGCCGAGCGAACCGTCGAGGCCGCCGACGCCGCGGGCGCGCTCACGACCGAGGTGACGATGGGCACCACGGCGAACTGCGACCCCGCCATCCACGAGGTTCGTCCCCACCCCGGCCAGCAAGAGAGTGCGGCCACGATTCGCCGCCTCACCGCCGGCTCGACCGTCCTCGAATCGCACAAGGACTGCGAGCGCGTGCAGGACGCCTACTCGATTCGCTGTCTCCCGCAGGTCCACGGCGCGGTCAGGGACGCCGTCTCGCACCTCCGCGAGGCCGTCGAGGTCGAACTCAACAGCGTCACCGACAACCCGCTCGTCTTCCCGGCGGGCGCGGTTGACGAGCGCGCGCCCGGCACCGACGCGGCCGCCGTCGTCTCCGCCGGCAACTTCCACGGCGAACCGCTGGCGCTCCGTCTCGACTACGCCGCCGGCGCGCTGACCGAGCTCGCGGCCATCTCCGAGCGCCGGACCGACCGGATGCTCAGCCCGGACGTACAGGAGTCGTACCTCCCGCCGTTCCTGACCGAACACAGCGGGCTCCGCTCGGGCTACATGATTGCGCAGTACACCGCCGCGGCGCTCCTCAACGAGTGTCGGTCGCTCGGTCGCCCCTCCATCGACTCGACGCCCGTCAGCGGCGGGCAGGAAGACCACGTGAGCATGAGCGGGCAGAGCGCCCTTAACGCCCGCACGGTGGCTGAGAACGCCGCGACCATCGTCGGCGTCGAACTCCTCTGTGGGTCGCAAGCCGCGGAGTTCCTCGACGAGGGCCTCGAACTCGGGACCGGTACGGGGGCCGTCCGCGACGCGATTCGGTCCGTGGTTCCGCCGCTCGACGAGGACCGCCGCCTCGACGGCGAACTGGAGACCGCGGCCGACCTCGTCCGGTTCGGCGCGATTCGCGCGGCTCTCGCGGACGCCGACCTCGCCGGCTGAGCGAGCGCGCCGGCAGTTCCCCCGCTGCCGGCTGCTTTCCCTTCCCTTCCCCTCTCGCTTTCGCCGCCTCAGAGGTCACCGTTGATGACGTCGGCGACGCGCTGTCGGTCGAACAACCGCTCGTCTTCGGGAATTTCGGGGTACGGTCCCTCGCTGTACTGGGGCCACGCGCCGAAGCGGTCGGGATAGAGCTGCTTGGCGGTCATCTCCAACTGGAACAGATTGAGAATCGGCCCTTGATACCGGCCGGCCTGCGCGTAGACGCGCTCGTTCTTCACGGCGGAAATCTCGGCTCCGATGGGGTCGTCGCGGAGGCCCGAGCGGATGTCGGGCATACTCGTGTCCGGGTGCATCCCGCCGAGCGTGAGAATCACGTCGGGGTCGGCTTCGAGGAGCGTTTCGAAGTCAACGGTCGACCCGGACTCGACGTCGTCGTCGAACGCGCTGACCGGCTTCAGCGGGCGGGTGTGGGCGGTCAGGAATCCGGGCGTGCTCAGGTTGTAGGCGTAGATGGATTCCAGGTCGCTCGGGCCGAGAAGCACGGCGGTCGGCCGGTCTTCTTCCGCGGGGAGGTCCGCCGCAATCGTCGCGAGCAACTCCTCGCGGACCGCCGCGAGCGCCTCGTACTTCGCCTCCGCTTGGAGCACCTGTGCGACCTTGGCGAATATCTCCCAGAGGCCGTAGTATTCGTAGGCGTCGGCCCACTCGGTCGGCGGCGCTTGATGCCGCGCGCTGAAGCTGTTGCCGAACCACGGACTGATGTTCTCCTCGATTTCGTCGAGGTCGGCCTGACTCCAACTGCCGAGCGCGGAGACGCTGGCGGGGTCGGCCAGATGCACGTCGCTGTCGAGTTCGTAGAGCCGCTCTTTCGACGGCTCCCACGACGAGTACAGGCCGGTCCAGTCGAGTTCGACGCCGGGGAGACGCGGCGTGAACTGGTTCCACAGCGCGTCGTAGTAGTCGGGTGCGTGCATCGCGTTGACGGCGTCGCCGTGGCCGAGTGCGAACGCCATTCCCGCGTGGTGGGTCAGCCGCGTGAAGATGCTCTCGGGGACGCCCTCGAACGTCACGTCGCCCATCGGTGCCATCGACACCGTGTACGAACTGCCGTCGGCCGTCGACTCCGCGGTCGATTCGCTCGTCGCCGTCGCGTCGGCGGTCGCGGTTGTGTCCGTCGCGGCCGCGCCCGTCGCCGTCGCGTCCGACTCGGACGAACCGGTACAGCCGGCGAGCAGTCCGCCGGCGGCGACCGAACCGCCGTAGGTCAAGAACTTCCTGCGCGTTGGTCCGTCGCTGTCTGTCATCGTGCTTTTAGGGCGACCTAATACATATAGACGTACCGATTTAGGCACGCCGAAATTCCGAAACGAATTTATCTGTTTAGGGGTGCCTAAAACCATGGACGAAGACCTCACCGACCGGGCGACGCCCACGCGTCGCGCGTGCCTCAAGGGCGGCGGCGCGCTTCTCACGGGCGGCTTGCTGGCCGGCTGTGCCGGACAGAACGACGCGGAGTCGTCGACGGACGCGACCGAGACGGCCGCGGCGACGACCACGACCGACGCGTCCCCCGCGTCGGAGACCGTGTCTGGGAGCGAATCGACCGAATACACGGTGTCGATGTCGCCGGCCGGCGACGTGACGTTCGAGTCGGTTCCCGAGAGCGTGATGGTGTACAACCTCGTCTACGCCGACGCGGCGGTCGCCTTCGGCCACGGCGACGCGGTGAACTCCCTCGGCTTCGACAGCGACGCCGGCGGCCGGACCCTCGACGCCTACTACGAGCGCCTCGACGGCGTCTCGTTCGACCGGAGCGACCTCGCGCAGCTCAACTCGGGGTCGGGGAGCGTCAACATCGACAAGGAACTCGTCTACGAACTCGACTCCGACCTGCACCTCGTCGACCCGGCGCTCGTGGCCAGCTTCGACGGCTGGGACCAGTCGGACGTCGAGGAGATTCGCGAGCAGGTCGCGCCGTGGTTCGGTAACGCTTACAGTCGCACGCACGCCCAACCGCCCGAGCCGTACGCCGACAACTACGAGTACTACACGCTCTGGGAAATCGTCGAGAACGTCGGGCAGGTGTTCCGGGAGGAAGACCGCTACGCGGCGCTCGAATCGGTCCACAGCGACCTCCTCGACACGATTCGGTCGGACCTCCCGCCCGAATCGGAGCGCCCGACCGTCGGCGTCGTCATCTACATGGACGAGACGTTCTACCCGACGAAAATCGACGCACCCGGCTTCGCGACCTCGCACATCCGCCCGCTCGGCGTCACCGACGCGTTCGCGGCCGGCGACGTGACGTTCGAGACTTCCTACGACTTCGAGGCGATGCTGGAAATCGACCCCGACGTGCTGCTCCACAGCTACGGTATCGACTCGTACTACGACGTGGCGTCGATTCGCGAGACCCTCGAAGACCACCCCATCGGGAGCGAACTCAGCGCGGTCCAGAACGACCGCGTCTACCCCTCGGGAACCCCGGTGCAGGGGCCGATTATGAACCTGTTCCAGTTGGAGATGACCGCGAAACAGCTCTACCCCGACCAGTTCGGCGCGTGGCCGGAGTACACCGGTGGTGCGTATCCCGAGATTCCCGAAGAAGAGCGGCTATTCGATAGGCAGCGCGTCGCCGACATCGTCACCGGTGAGTGAGGCGACCGGCGTTTCGGCGGCCCCTTACCAGAGCTGGACGGCGGGCGTCCCGCAGTCGTCGCAGACGATGGCCTCGTTGTCTTTGTAGCTTCCCGTCACGAGGTCGCCGTCGCAGTAGGTGCAGTCCTCTTCGTCGAACGTACCGAGCAGGTGTGCGGATTCGGCCATACACGACGATGCGGCTCCAGTCCCAAGAACATTTCTACGGTTCGATATATCGCGGTCCGTGACACTCCCGAGACCTCCGCGGCTCGGGTTGTTCCGTCGTCTCTCGTCGTCTCTAGATGCCTTTCGTCGCCTCTGGTCGACTCTCGTTGACGACAGTCGCCACTCGTGTGTGGGACGCAGAACGCGCAAAACGGTGGAACCGGGGAAGCGGTGGTGGGGGACCCGGTGAAGCGGTGGTGATGGGTCGTCCGGAGGCGGCGGCGAAGCCGCCCCGGAGGAGCGCGGGGACGCGTCGAGGGGGACGGGGGCGTCCGACGTTAGTAGCCCAGTTGCTCGCGGATGAGGACGACGGTGGTGCGGCCCTCCTCGACTTCCTGCCGGAAGATGAGCTGTTTCGCAATCATCGATTCGACGCCGTAGGCTTCCTTCGCGCGCTCGTTTTCGAGCGGGTACGCGACGGATTCGAGGCGGTCGAGCGCGTCGTCGAGCGTCGGGACGATTTTGTTGATACCGCTGACGATGACGACGTTGCTGGCGGCGAAGGGGTACGCACCGATGCGGCTCCCCGAGAGGTCCGCGGCGACGAGTTCGCCGGTTTGGGCGATGGCGTTGATGCCGCCGAGGAAGTAGTCGGCGGTCTGGGAGTCGCGGCGGGCGGCCTGTCGCTCCGCGTCGTCGTCGATGCCCCAAATCTGGTCCGGCAGGCTCTCCCACTCGTGGTCGCCCTCGCTGAGGTAGTCGTCGAACCCGATTTCTTCGAGGGTGGTCGAGTGGCCGTTCATCACGGAGACGCCGGCGGGGATGTGCGACTGCACGGCTTCGAGCGCCTCGTCGGCCGTGTCGACGACGACGACGTCGAACCCGCTCGCTTCGAGGTTCTCGACGGTCGCTTCGACGGTCTCGTCGTCGGGAAGCTGGTCGAGGTCGGCGTCGATGTCGGCGTCGTCTACGTAGTCGGATTTCTGTTGAGACATGTGTGAGTGTGGTGGTGGAGTCGATGGGTGCTCCGACGACAACGTGTAGCGCCTATCGGATGTTAAACGCTCGCTGACGGCGATGTCAGGTGGTTACGCGCGTGTCACCGGCTGGGACTGACGGCGGTGGCGTCCCGGTTTCGAAGGTGTTCGCCCGTGGCTCTTGGCGACCGTCCGAAACGACGATTACCTGCGCCGCTCCCGGACGCGTCGGTGCTGGTGCGGTCGGTGCTGGTGTGGTCGTCGCTTTTTTTTTCGATTCGACCGAGAGCGCATACGTATCAGAAATCGTTTCTATCGACTGCTGTGGTTCTCCTCCCGGAGAGTGTTGCCGCAGCGTTTGTGACTAGCGTACCACGGTACGAGAGACACACACGTATAATATAGTCGATAGATTAATCCGTCGGCTGGCGTTCCGACACGACATGGGTCTTCGTGATTTCCACCCGGCCGTTCTCGCAACGGCACTCGCAACGTTCGTCTCCTTTCTCGGCATCGGCGTCGTCGACCCGATTCTTCCGGGCATCGCCCGCGAACTGGGGGCCTCGCACTTCATGGTCGAACTCCTGTTCACGAGCTATCTGCTCGTCATGGGTCTTGCGAACCTGATTGCGGGCGCGCTCGCCACGCGAATCGGGAGCAAGCGGACGCTCCTCTTGGGTCTCGCCACCGTCGCCGTCTTCGCGGGGGCGTGCGCCCTCGTCTCCACCATCGAATCGCTCGCGGTGCTCCGCGGCTTCTGGGGGCTGGGGAACGCGCTTTTCACCACGACTGCGCTCGCCATCATCGTCGGCGTGGCCGCGAACACCAGAGGCGCGATTACGCTCTACGAGGCCGCCCTCGGCTTCGGTATCGCCTGCGGCCCGCTCCTCGGCGGCGTGCTGGGAGCGCAGTCGTGGCGGATGCCCTTCGCGGGCGCGAGCGCCCTGATGGTCGTCGCGTTCGCCCTCGTCGTCCTCACGGTCGACGAACCGGAAGCAGAGCATAGACAGGGACTCCGCGATGTGCTCGGAACGTACCGACACCCGGGCGTACTCACGAACGCCGCCGTCGGACTGCTCTACACCTTCGGCTTCTTCACGCTCCTCGCGTACACGCCGCTCGTCCTCGGCCTCGGCGCGTTCCAAATCGGCCTCGTGTTCTTCGGCTGGGGCCTGTTTGTCGTCGTCGGCTCCGCCGTCCTCTCCTCGCGGCTGAACGGGCTGTTCGGGACGCCCGAAGTCACCGTCGGCGCGCTCGTCGCCTTCGCGGCGACGCTGTGTCTGATGTGGCTCTCGAACGGCGACACCGCAGCGCTCGCCGCGCTCGTCGTCGTCGGCGGACTCTTCTGCGGCGTCCTGAACGCGAACCTGACGACGCTGGCGATGGGCATCTCCTCGCACGGGCGGTCGGTCGCCTCGGGCGCGTTCAACAGCCTCCGATTCGTCGGCGGCGCGTTCGCGCCCATCACCGCGGGCTACCTCGGCCCGCAGTACGGCGCGACGGTGCCGTTCCTGCTCGGCGCGCTTACCGTCATCGCCGGAGCGGTCGTCCTCGTGGGTCGGTTCGGGCAGTTCAGGCTCGCCGACGCCGGGTCGGCGGCCGGTCACTAATCGGCTGGCTCGTCGTCTCGACGCTCCCCTACTCTTCTAGTCCGAGCGAGTCACAGAGCGCCGCCACGTCGAGGTTATCGGCGACGAGCGCGGCGGCGCGGTCGTAGGGGTCGCCGGAACCCGGTTCGTCGGCGTCCGCGTCGGCTCCCGCCGTCCCCGTCCTCGTCGCCGGTCGGTCGCGCCCGGCCGACTCGTAGATGGCGTCCACGAACGCGTTCCGCGGCGCGTCGTTGGCGAACAGGTCGTGGATGTACGTCCCCGCAACGCTCCCGAGCGCCGCGCCGTCGCCCGAAACGGGGGTCGCGCCGCCGATGATGCGGCTGTCGCCCATGTGTATCTCGTAGCCGTCGACGGTCCCCGTCGCGCCGGCCAACGGCCCCGCCCCGTCGAACTCGACGGCGACGGGTTCGACCCGCTTGTCGCGGGAAAAGCGCGTGACTATCGGTAGGAGACCGAGTCCCGGGACCGTCTCGTCGTCTCCCGACCCCTCGATGTCGGCGTTTTCGATACGCTCGCCGAGCAGTTGGTAGCCGCCGCAGATGCCGACGACCGGGCCGTCGAAGCCGGCGAGTTCGTCGTCGAAGCCGGCGTCGCGGAGCGCGAGCAGGTCGTCGACCGTGTTCTTGCTTCCGGGGAGGACCACCCCGTCGACCCCGTCGAGCGTCGCGTCGAGCGGGAGGTACGCGACCCGGACGCCCGGCGTCTCGGACAGCGGGCCGAAGTCCGTCGCGTTCGAGATGCGCGGGAGTCGCGGCACGCCGATGGTGACCGCGTGCTCGGCCGCGATGCCGTCGTCGTCGCCGACGGTGGCGCGCTCGCCTGCCGCGGGGAGCGCGAGGCTGTCTTCCTCCGGGAGGCCGGGGTCGTCGTAGGGGAGGACGCCGAGGACGGGCACGCCGGTCCGCTCCTCGATTTCGTCGAGTCCCGGTTCGAGGAGGCTCGGGTCGCCGCGGAACTTCGTGATGACCGCGCCGACGACGCGGTCGCGCACGTCCTCGGGGAGGAGTTCGAGCGTCCCCAGCAGGCTGGCGAAGACGCCGCCGCGCTCGATGTCGGCCGCGAGGAGGATGTCCGCGTCGGCGAAGCGGGCGGTCTCGACGTTCGCCAAATCGCGGTCGTGGAGGTTTATCTCGGCGATGGAGCCGGCTCCCTCGGCGACGACCACGTCCGCCTCGCTCGCCAGTCGGCGGTGCGATTCGACCGCCGCCTTGCGGGCGTCCTCCCAGTGGGTCGCGTAGTAGTCGCTCGCGGTGTTGAGGCCGGCCGCCCGGCCGTGGACGACCAGTTGCGACGCCCCGTCTCCGTGGGGCTTGAGCAAGACGGGGTTGTGGTCGGTCGTCGGCGCGACCCGCGCGGCACGGGCCTGCACGTACTGCGAGACGCCGATTTCCCCGAAACCGTCGCCGTCGGCGGTCGCCACCGCTCGGGCGTTGTTGCTCATGTTCTGCGCCTTGAACGGCGCGACCGACAGGCCGCGGTCGTCGAACAGGCGACAGAGCCCGGCGGCGACGGTGCTTTTGCCCACGTGGCTCGCGGTCCCCGCGACGAGGAGGGTCGGCGTCGTCATCTGCCGGGAGTCAGGGCCGCGCGGTTCAAAGGTGTTCGTTTCGCCGTCGGCTGGACGCGCCCCCACCGCGTCCGGGCGGCGTGTTCGACCCCCTCAACGATGTTCCCCGTCATACTGTGGTGGTCACGTCGGCCCTGTGAAATGTTGCCGGAAGTGGTGCGTTTAGTTCGCTCGCCCGCTCGATCTATCATGAATGAAGAAACAGTTACTCGTGACGGACTTCCTCGACCGGGCCCGGACGTACTACGGCGATTACGAGGCGGTCGTCGGCGTCGACGGCGAGCGCTTTACCTACGCGGAGTTCGGTGAGCGGGTGGACAGATTTTCGGCTGCGCTGCAATCCCGCGGCGTCGAGAAAGGCGACCGGGTCGCGGTGCTCGACCCCAATACGCACTACCATCTCGAAGCGGCCTTCGGCGCGATGCAGTGCGGCGCGCTCCACGTCCCGCTGAACTACCGCCTCACGACCGAGGATTACGAGTACCTGCTGTCGGATTCCGGCGCGACCGTGGTCTACGCCGACTACCAGTACGCGGGGAAAATCGAGGCCGTCCGCGACGACGTGCCCGCCGAGGTGTTCGTGACGAACGACCCCGCCGCGGTCGACGGCGACTGGCTCGACTTCGAGGCGTTCCTCGACGAGGCCGACGCCGACGACTACGAGCGCCCCGAGATGTCCGAGGACGAACTCATCACCATCAACTACACCTCGGGGACGACCGGCGACCCGAAGGGCGTCTGCCGCACTCACCGCACCGAGTCGCTCCACGCCCAACTGGTGACGATTCACCACCACATCGCGGACGACGACGTGTATCTGTGGACGCTCCCGATGTTCCACGTCAACGGCTGGGGCCACATCTACGCCGTCACCGGCCGCGGCGCGAAACACGTCTGCACCCGCGGGGTCGATGCCGAGCAGGTGTTCGACGCCATCACCGAGGAAGACGTGTCCTTTTTCTGCTGCGCGCCGACCGTGCTGTCGATTCTGCGCGAGTACGCCGAGGAACACGACCCGGCGTACGCCGGCGACAACCCGGTTCGCGTGACCGCCGCCGGCAGCGCCGCGCCGAGCGCGACGATTCGCCACACCGAATCCGAGTTCGGCTGGGAGTTCACCCAACTGTACGGCGCGACCGAGACCGGTCCGCTCATCGCCACCTCGGACGCCAACCGCCTCATCCCCGACGAGGGCGGCCTGCGCTTCTCGCTCAAACAGCGGCAGGGCGTCGCCCCGCTCGGGACCGACCTGCGCGTCGTCGACGACGACGGCGAACAGGTCCCGCGCGACGACGCCACCATCGGCGAGGTGGTCGTCCGCGGCAATCAGGTGATGGAGAAGTACTGGAACAAGCCCGACGAGACCCACGACGCCTTCAACGACCGCCTCGAAGGCTGGTACCACACCGGCGACCTCGCGGTCGTCAACGAGGACGGCATGATAGCGATTCAGGACCGCAAGAAGGACATCATCATCTCCGGCGGCGAGAACATCTCCTCGGTCGAACTGGAGGACGCGCTGTTCGACCACGACGCCGTCGGGGACGTGGCGGTCATCCCCGCGCCGTCCGAGAAGTGGGGCGAGACGCCCAAGGCGTTCGTCGTCCCCGCGAACGGCGACGTGGAGAACCCCGGCGTCACCGCCGAGGAACTGACCGAGTACACCCGCGACCGCCTCGCGGGCTACAAGGCCATCCGCGAGTTCGAGTTCGTCGAGGAGATTCCCAAGACCGCGACCGGCAAGATTCAGAAGTACGAACTCCGCAAGCGCGAGTGGGACGACGAAGAGCGGATGGTCGGGCAGGGATAACTGCTGACGGCGACTCTGCGATTCGACGACCCGACGCCCGTCTCGTCCCACCGCCGTCTCCTCCGGCGGTCCGACCGTTCGCCCGCAAGATTATTGGCTCTCTGCATATCTCGTCTCTAACATGTTTCCCCCGAGTTCCGGGGGCACCTCCGTCGGTGCGATTCTCTACGTCGCGGCCGACGGCGTTGTCTCCGGTCCGGTCGTCTCGACGCTCCGGGACGCCTTCGAGCGCCCGGTCGAGCGCGCCGAGAGCGCCGCGGCCGCGCGCTCGGCACTCGCTGAGCGCACCGTCTCCTGTCTCGTCGCCGCCGCCGACCTCCCCGACGGTCTCGACCTCGACGCGCTCGTCACCGCCGCCGGCGACGCTCGCGTCGGGCCTCCGGTGGTCGTCTACGCCGCCGCCGGCGACGAGGCGCTCGCCGCCCGCGCCGTCTCGCTCGGTGTCGACGACTACCTGGTCCGCGACGAGACCGACGACTCCCACGCGGCTCTCGTCGAGTCGGTCCGGGGGGTCTTAGACCGGGACGCCGACGACCGCCCCATCGAGACGCGGAGCTACCGCGTCATCGTCGAGGCGATGGAAGACGGCGCGTTCGTCCTCGACGAGGACTGCCGCGTCGAGTACGTGAACCCTCGAATCGAGGCGATCACGGGGCGCTCGTCCGAGACGCTCCGAGGCGAGCGGTTCGAGTCGCTCGTCGACGCCGGACTGTTCCCCGCCGACGAGTACGAGCGCTACCGCGACGCCGTCTCGCGAGTCCTCTCGGAGGGCGTCACCGAACGCCTCGACATTCGATTCGTCGACGCCGACGGCGTCTCGCGGCTGTTCGAACTCTCCCTTTCGCCGGCGGGCGACGGCGAGGCGGTGACCGGCGTCGTCGGCATCCCGCGGGACGTGACCGACCGCGAGGTCGCCACCACCCAGCGCGGCGAACTGCTCGAACGCATGACTGACGCCTTCTTCGCGCTCGACACCGACTGGCGTTTCGTCTACCTCAACGACCGCGCGCGAGACGTCTTCAACGAGGTCAGAGAGCCCGAACTCGGCGAGCGAATCTGGGACCTCGTTCCGTCGCCCGACAGCGCCGAACTGTACGAGAAGTACCACGAGGCGATGCGGACCCAGGAGTCGGTGACGTTCGAGACGTACTCCGAGCCGTACGACGGCTGGTTCGAGGTCCGCGCGTACCCCTCGCCGTCGGGGCTGTCGGTCTACTTCCGCGACGTGACGACGCGGAAGCGCTACTTGCAGGCCCTCGAATCGACCAACCAGCGCCTCGAAACGGTGTTGCAGAACCTCCCGGTCATCCTCTCGGCGTTCGACGCCGAGGGCGTGTTCACCATGTCCGAAGGGGCCGGACTGGAGTCGCTCGGCCGCGAACCCGGCGAGGTCGTCGGTCGCTCCGCGTTCGACCTCTACGACGACACACCCGCGGCCACCGACGCCATCGCCCGCGGCCTGTCGGGCGAGGCGGTCGACACCCGAATCGAGTACCGCGGCGCGGTGTACGACGCGTGGTACCGCCCCGTCTTCGACGACGACGGCGAGGTGTCGAGGCTCCTCGGCGTCGCCATCGACGTCACAAACCGCGCGCGACTCGAAGACGGCCTCCGGACCCTGCAGGCGGTCACGCAGGACCTCATCCTCACCGAGAGCGTCGAGGAGGTCGCGGCGCTCGCGGTCGATATCGTCCCCGAACTCGTGCCCGACGCCGCGGCCGCCGTCTGGCTCGCCGACGACCGCGGTGCCCTGTCGCCGGCCGCCTCGACCGCGGAGCAGTTCGACCCGGAGACGCCAATCGAGACCGACCCCGGCGGCTTCGAGTCCGACGCCGTTAGCCGGGTCGACGCGGCCGACGTCGACGACCGGCTTCTCCCCCCCGAGTCGGACGGGAAGTCGGTCCTGCGCGTCCCGCTCGGGGGCCACGGCCTGCTCGTCGTTTCGACCGACGACGACGGCCCGTTTCTCGCCGTCGACGAGGACCTGC
Organism: Haloferax sp. ATCC BAA-644; assembly: GCF_000336975.1. Classification (NCBI taxonomy): domain Archaea; kingdom Methanobacteriati; phylum Methanobacteriota; class Halobacteria; order Halobacteriales; family Haloferacaceae; genus Haloferax; species Haloferax sp. ATCC BAA-644. Next base: position 74,681 of record NZ_AOLF01000001.1, on the reverse strand, counting down.
TCGAACTCCTCGGTTCGACGGTCACCTCCGCGCTCTCGGGGACCGTCCGCGAACAGGAGCTTCGGAACCGCGAGGCCGACCTCGCGGCGGCCAACGAGCGGCTCGACGACTTCGTCTCCATCGTCGCCCACGACCTCCGTAACCCGCTCGCGGTCGCCACCGGCTACCTCGACCTCGGGATGGAGTCGGGCGAGCGGGCGCACCTCGAACGCGCCGCCAACGCGGTCGACCGGATGTCCGAACTCGTCGAGGAGGTGCTCGACCTCGCCCGCCAGCGGACGCCCGTCGTCGACGCCAAACCCGTCGACCTCGCGCGCGTTGTCGACCACGCGTGGCGCTTCGTCGACACCGGTGACGCGACGCTTGTCCGCGAGGAACTGTTCGTCGTCGAGGGCGACGACGGCCGCCTGCTCAGGCTCTTCGAGAACCTGTTTCGAAACTCGGTCGAGCACGGCTCGACGGGCGGTCGGTCCTCATCCGACGACGCTGTGGCACACGGTTCCACAGGCAGTCGGGAGTCTCCCGACCACGCCGTGGAACACCCCGAGCAGCCCGACGACCCGCTCGCCGTCCGCGTCGGCGCGCTCGACGACCGCGCCGGCTTCTACGTCGCGGACAACGGCGTCGGCGTCCCCGAGACGCGCCGCGAGCAGGTCTTCGACCACGGCTACACCACGATGCCGCAGGGCACCGGCTACGGTCTCGCAATCGTCCGCGACATCGCCGACGCCCACGGCTGGTCCGTCTCGCTCACCGAGTCGGCCGAGGGCGGCGCGCGGTTCGAGTTCGTGACGCGGTCGGCGGACCGAACGACGACCGATTCGGCGGGCTCCGACTGACGTACGCGCGACTCGTCGCCGGGGGCGCGGACCGCGGACCCCGTGGCGACTGTGCCGAGTCACGGCGCTCTCGGCTCGGCCGGAACGTGGCGGGCTGACCACACGCCCGGCGCTTGGTTCGGTTCCCGCACCAATTGCCCTTTGAGCGCCCATCGGCTAGCGTCGCGTATGTGCAACCACTGCGACCGGGAACTCGCTCGTCGGACCGTGTTGTCTGCCGTCGGTGTCGCGGGCGTCGCCGCCACCGCAGGGTGTCTGGGCGGTCTCGGAACCGACGGCGGTGGCGACGCTCCCGAGGCAGTCGCACTGACCGGCGGCGAACAGTGCGACGCCTGCGGGATGGTCATCGACCAACACCCCGGCCCCGCCGGGCAACTGTTCTACGCCGACCACAGCCCCGAGGGTCACGACAACCCGGCGCGGTTTTGCAGCGCCTGGGAGACGTTCTCCTACGCGCTCGACCGCGAGGACGACGGGTGGAATCGCGCCGGCGGCTACCTCACGGATTACAGCGCTGTCGAGTACGACCTGTTCGACGACGGCGGCCGGACGCTCATCTCCGCGCACCTCGACGCCGACGCGTTCGCGCCGATGGACGACCTCGTCTACGTCGTCGGAACCGATGTCAACGGGTCGATGGGCCCCGACTTCGTCCCCTTTTCCGACGACGGCGACGCCGAGGCGTTCGCCGACGCGCACGACGGAGCCGTCTACGAGCGCGCCGACATCTCGCGCGACCTCATCGCCCGGCGCTGAGTGTTAGGCGCTCTCTTTCGGTCGTTCTCGATTCCTTAGATTCGAAAATCACGACCCCTTTATATGCTCTCGACGGCCGTTCGTTCATCTGTTAGGTGAAAGACAATGGCCGCTAACTCACAAATCGAGATGCTGGGGAACAGGATGGACTTCGACTACTCGCAGGGCGTCACGGGCTACGTGCTCGTGTTGACCCGCCTCATCACCGGCTACTGGTTCCTCCACGCCGGTGTGACGAAAATCGTCGGCGAGCCGTTCAGCGCCGCGGGCTACCTCGCGAACGCCCCCGCAGCCTCGCCGCTCCAGGGCTTCTTCGCGTGGGCCGCCGCGACCCCGTGGCTTCTCGACCTCACGAACGTCATGATTCCGTGGGGTGAGGCTCTCATCGGTCTCGGACTCATCGTGGGTGCACTCGTCCGGCTCGCCGCCTTCTTCGGCGGCGTCCTGATGGTGTTTTTCTACCTCGGGAACGCCGATTGGGGACACGGCCTGGTCAACGGCGACCTGTTCGGCCTCATGATGTTCGTCATCGTCGGGACGCTCGCGGCGGGCCGCATCCTCGGTCTCGACGCCATCATCGAGAAGATGGAGTTCGTCCGCCAGCGCCCCGCACTCAAGTACCTCCTCGGCTGAGCGGGACATCCTTCCCCCGCGCGGCCGTGTCGGTGCGCCGCGGTGACCCGCCAACTCTACCGCACCCGGCGCGCTTCGACGGATGAAATACACTCCGACCGACGAGACTGATTTTCGCGGTGTTACTACTTCCTCTGCGCCGACGACGGTACCGGAACGAGCGTTCGAACGCCCGAACGTCCACTTATAGCTGTCGTCGAGTTGCGCCCGTCCGCACTCGATGGCTCGGTTATATGCTCCTGTCGTCCGCCGGTCATATTGCCCCATGTCCCCCGACGACTCTCGGCCCTCCACGGGCTCGACGCGACGACGGTTCCTCGCCACGGGAACCGCCGCCGCGGCCGCGTCGCTCTCCGCGCTGACCGCCGGTTGCCTCTCGGACCTCCCCCCGCTCGGCGGTGCTCAGCGCTACGGCCGCCTTGAGGTCCCCCCGACGTCCGCCCCGGCGTATCGGCGCTGGCTCCCCGCCCCGTCGAGCGTCGAGCGACCGCCAGACCGGTACTACTTCAGCTCGTCTCGGAAGCCGGGGATTCGGTCCGACGCGCCGCGGCTGTTCGTTGCCCGACAGGCGTACTCCAGGGCAGAACTGGACTACTTCGGCATCGGCTTCGACCGCTACGACCACCTCGTGGACTCGGTCTTCGGAAGCGTAATCGAGGCGTCTTTCCAGCGTTCGTCCGTCGGTCGGACGCTCACCGAAAGCGGGTACGAGCGGGCCGGCACGTATCGCGGCTACGACGTGTTCGCCCGCGACGACGGGCCCCGCCGGGTCGCGGTCGGCGACGACACCATCGTGTTCACGAGCGCGAACCTCCACGGCGAACCGAATCTGGAGGCGCTCGTCGACACCGGCGCGGGCGAGCGCCCCCGGTACCACGAGGTCGATTCCGACTTCGAGCAGTTGACCGCGGCGGCCGGCGAGCCGTCCCACGTCGGCATCAACACGAGCCTCCGCGACCCCACGGACCACCCGGCGATGCTCGCCGACGGCTTCCGGTTCGACCGCGACAACGCCTATCAAATCGTCCACTACCGGTACACGACCGACCGCGTTCCGACGAAAGAGGCACTCGAATCGGCGCTCAGGGACGATTCCTATCGCTTCGCCGAGGCCGCCGACACCTTCGACGTGTACGTCGACGGCCGACTCGCCACGGTCGAGACGCGCGTGCCGCTCCGTCCCGACGGCGAAATCGACCCGCGGTACCGGCTTCCGCAGGTGACGTGGGGGGTGGCCTACGACGAGGCGGCCGACCGCGTTACGGTGCGCCACGAGGCAGGCGAGACCGTCCCCGCTGACCGACTCTTCTACGACCTCTCTCTTCCCGAAGCCCCCGGGCGCGTCGAGAAAAAGCCGCTCTGGCCGGGAGCCGAGACGGTCGCGCCCGGTGCGGAGGCGACCATCGACCTCGGTGACTCTCCCGGTGTCGACCATGTGAGCGTCGTGTACTCGATAGGAGGCACGCACTTCACCGTCCTCTTCGGCCGCGAACTCGGCGGTGAGACCGATGCGTGACGCTGTCTCGTGCGCCCGGGTCGGCCGTTTTCGACGCCCATACCCCTCCCCGTGCCAGCCTTCCGTTCCCCCCCACCGGCCTCGCCTCCCGCCGCGCCCGGCGTGTTCCCCGTGCGGCGGTACGACTAGCTTCGATTTCCACACCGACGATGAGACACAGCACCTATGGACGAGTCGGATGACCCGTAGAGACGAGATGTCGGATGTCGACCTGGCGACCGTCGTCGAACTCCTCGACGACGAGCATGTGCGGTCGATTCTGGTCGCGACGAGCGAGTCGCCGCGGTCGGCGAAGGAACTCAGCGAGCGCTGCGGGCTTTCGACCTCATCTATCTACCGTCGTCTCGACCGACTCGTCGACGCGGACCTCGTCGCCGAGCGGACGCGACCTCGGGCCGACGGTCATCACGAGACGGCGTACGTCTCCCAACTGGGCCGGTTCGAGGTGACGGTCCGCGACGGCGACCTCTCGTGGGAACTCGACCGCCGGAGCGACGACGTGGCCGACCAACTGACGCGCCTGTGGGGGAAGTTCTGATGGCGCTTCCCGGCTTCGGCACTCCCCTCGGGCTGCTCGCCGGCGGCGCGGCGACGCTCTCCGCACTCGTCGGCCTCTACATCGGCTATCAGGCCTACCGCGGCCTCCGGCGAAACGACGAGCGGTCGATGCGGTGGCTCTCGGTCGGCATGATTCTCCTGTTCGGCGTCGCCTACACGCTCGCGGTCGCGGGGCAGGGCCTCGTCGCGTTCCGCCTCGTTCCCATCCACTTCCAAGGGGTGTTCCGACTGCTCGTCAGACTGACGCAGCTCGCCGGACTGGGCTGTATCGCCTACTCGCTCCGTATCGCGACGGGCCGATAGGCGTCGGTTTCTCTCCGCGTCTCGGAATCGACTACTTCCTGTCGAGCCTGCTGAGGCCCTGCCAAATCGCCTCGATGAGCCGCGCTTCCCCGTCGAGTTTGTCCTCGTGTGTCGCGCCGTCGCCAGCCGCCGTCTCGTCCTCGGTTTCGACCTCATCCCAGCCGCGGGCGATGGCGTCTTCGAGGACCGAAAGCGAGTGGTTCTCGAAGTTGTTCATGCCCCGGAACGATTCGAGCGCCTCGACGGCCTCGTCGTCGAACTCGCCGCTCGGCGTCCCGTCGTAGAAGCCAAGTTCGGAGAGCGTTTCGAGGACCGCCTCGGCAGTCTCGCCCGACAGCGACACGGTCTCCGCGGGCGCTTCGCGCTCCAAGAGCGTGATGTCGTACAGTTTGAACGCGCGTTCGAGTTCGGCTATCGGGTGGTCGTGGTCGTCGACGCGCACGTCGACCCAGCGGTCGTTGCCGCCGTCGTAACCGCCCTCGGGCTTGGCGATATACATCGCCGCGGACTGCTCGCCGCGCTTGTCGCCGCCGGCGTCGTTGCCGGCGTGAAGCGCCGCGAGCAGGCGTTCCGGGAGGCCGCCGTCGGTCGTCTCGAACGCCTCGGCCATCGCGTCGAGCGTCGCCTCGTTTTCGAGGATGTTCCCCTGAACGGTGTAGTAGTCGCCCTGGATGTCGCCGGCCACGTCGAAACACTCGTCGCCGGTGAACGCCGCAATGCTCCCGTCGACTCCGACGACGCCGACCTGCCTGCTCGGGGCCTCGTCGTCGGCGTCGGTCAGTTCGGAAACGACTTCCTCGGCCGAGTGTCCCTCGCGCAGGAGGTCCAATCCGTCGGGGCCGTAGGCGACGTTCGCGAAGCTCTGGGTGGCGACTGCGCCGGCGTCCGCGCTGACGAACGGGACGACGGAGCCGACGCTCACGAACTTCGACTGGACGGCCACGCCGACGGCGTCCTGTTCGGGGTCGCGGGCGACGATTGAGAAGGTCGACGGTCGCGGTGTCATGGTCGGGACCGACGGACGCCGGGCGAATAAGGGTTCACCTCTCGGCGGAACGGACGGCGACGAGCGATTCTCGAACGCCGTTCTCGAACCCCATAGCTTATATATTGACAAAATATTCAACAGCGTATGGCAGACCGATTAGACGGCAAGACTGCGGTCGTGACCGGCGCGAGCAGCGGTATCGGGCGGGCGAGCGCTACGCGACTCGCCGCCGAGGGTGCGAACGTGGTGCTCGGTGACATCGACGCCGAGCGCGGGCGCGAGGTCGTCTCCGAAATCGAGGCCGACGGCGGCGACGCGACGTTCGTCGCGGTCGACGTCACCGACGCCGACGACGTGCGGTCGATGGTGGAGACGGCCCGCGAGACGTACGGCGGCCTCGATATCGCGCACAACAACGCGGGCATCGAGGGCGACAACGACCCGCTTCCGGAGCAGTCGCGGGAGAACTGGGACCGAGTGCTCGGAATCAATCTCACCGGCGTCTGGCTCGCCATGAAACACGAGCTTCCGGCGCTGATGGAGGGCGACGGCGGCGCGATTATCAACACCTCGTCAATCGCCGGACTCGCCGCCGACGGGAGCGAACCCTACGTCGCGAGCAAACACGGCGTGGTCGGATTGACGAAGTCTGCGGCCGTGCGGTACGCCGAGGAGGGCGTCCGCGTCAACGCGGTGTGTCCGGGCGTCGTCCGAACCCCGATGGTCGAGCGGTCGCTCGAAGCGAACCCCGGCGCGGTCGAGGCCATCACCGCGGAACAGCCGCTCGGACGGATGGCGGAACCGGAGGAGATTGCGAGCGCCGTCGCGTGGTTGGCCTCCGAAGACGCGTCGTTCATCAACGGCCACGCGCTCCCCGTCGACGGCGGTAAACTGGCCTGAACCGGCGCGCCCGCGACCGGGGCGGCCGACTCGGCGGCGACTACGCCGAGATGCGGTCGATGTGCGACTGGATGGCCGCTCGGAGCGGCTCGATTGACTCGTCGGGTTTGAACACCGTCAGCCGGCGGGCGCGCGTCCCAGTTAGAATCGAGAGAAACAGTTCGGCCTCGGCCTCTGGGTCGTCGACGTCGAACTCGCCCGCCTCGACGCCGCGGACGAGGATGTCCCGCAGCAGCTCCGTGAGCTCGGCGTCGACGTGGCGGTACTCCTCGCGACAGCCCTCGTCGTGCGGGGCGTTCACCCGGAGTTCGAACATGGACAGTTGGAGCCGGTAGGCCTCCTCTGAGAGCGTCTCGGGGAGGAGCGTGTCGACGAGCGTTTCGAGTTCCTCTTTGGGCGTGCGGTCTCCTCGCGGGAGGCTGTTCAGAAACTGCGCGAGGACGTAGTCGAGGAAGTCGACCAGCAGCTCGCCCTTCCCGTCGTAATGGTAGTACAGGAGCGTCTTGCTGTTCTCGAACTCGTCGGCGATGTGTTGTATCGTCAGGTTGCCGTAGCCGTGTTTCTGTAGCGCCCTGTACGTCGCCTCCATGATGCGTCGCTTCGCCGGCTCCAACTCCTCGGCGCGGCCGTCCTGCGTCATATCCGGCGGTTCGCGTTCGACGGAAGTGTCGCTTTCGGGTCGTCGCGGACGGCGGGATGACTCGCCGCCGACCGCGGTCAGAGCCGAACCAGGTAGGCCACCCAGAACAGCACCGAGAGCGACCCCACCCCGGCTAGCAGATAGCTGTAGATGTTCTTCGTGTGTCCGTGTACTTTGTAGCCGGTGTAGACCGAGACGAACCCCGCGATAGGGAGGACGAAAAGCGAGAGCACCGCGGTCAGTCCGCCAATCGCGAGATATCTCCGCGTCGTTGTGTCGTTCATCGTGTGCCCACGATGCTGTTGAATATTAATTCAATATTTAAACTACCGGTAGCGGTACCGCGGTTCGGTGACCCGAACCGCTATACGTAGTTGAACAGAGATTCAATATATGAATCAACGTACAGTCAAACGCCCGCTTCTCGCCGCGCTCCTCTCGTCGCTCGTCGCGGGGCTCGGACAGTTGTATCTCCGCCGTTGGAAGCGCGCGTTCGCGTGGGCCGCCGTCTTCCTCGGCGTCGGCTCTCTGAGCGGTCCCGACGCGGTTGCGATGTACTTGCAGGGCGCGGGCGACTTCTGGAGCGCCGCGCCGCTGTTCGTCGTTACCCTCCTCGCCACTCTCGACGCGTACGTGGTCGCGCGCGTCCAGAACCGCGCGTCGAAGCGGTCCGAGAGCCGCGACGGCCGGGTCTGTCCGAACTGTCGCCGCGCCGCCGACCCGTCGCTTGAGTTCTGTCAGTGGTGTGCGACCGAACTCGGTTCGGTCCCCGGTTCCGAGGCCGAGGTCGACGCTGACGCCGCCGAAGGGGGGACTCGAACGTGACTGACACGACCGACGCGATCGACGCGGCGGGTCGCTCGTCTGACCTCGATTCCGCCGTCGAATCCCGGCTCCGGTCGCTCTTCGCCGGTTTGGACGAGTCGGCGGCGGCGACCGCTCGCGAGGTCGTCGAAGCGTCTGAGACGCGCTGGTACGCCGACCTCCTCTCCGACACGGTTGACGCCGTCGCCGAGACCGACGACGCCGTCGACGCTCGCTCCGTGCACGCCGCGGGGTCGGCGGTCGAGCTCCTGTGGGGGTACTACCGTCTTCGGGACCGGCTGCTCGTCCGACTCTCGGACGCTCGCGCCCACTCGCTCACGATGGACTCGACGACGGCGCTCCTCGCCGGCGACTATCTCCACGCGGCCGCCTACTCCTCGATTAGCTCGGTCCCCTCGTCGCACCTCGGCGCGTGTGTCGAACGGCTCAACGAGTCGGCTCGGGGACTCGTCGGCACGTTCCGCTCTGCGGAGCGGGCCTCGCCTCGGACCGAGGCGGAGGTGGTCTCGTACTGCGAGGACACGGCCGGTCGGCTCGGCGAGACCGCGTCCGTTCTCGGCTCACTGCTCGCCGACGCAGACGAGGCTCAGCGCCGACTGCTCGGCCGCGTCGGTCGCGAGGCTAGCGTCGCGCGTCAACTCCGTCGCATCTGCGAGTCCGACCCCGCCGCGACCGCGATTTCCCCGCCCGAGTGCGACGAATCGCGTCTCCGGGAGCGGGCAGCGCGGCGGCGGGAGGACGCGCTCGCGGCTCTGCGGGCGCTTCCCGGGTCTGTCGACCGGTCCGTGTTACGCGCGTCCGTCGGTCGGACGGCGTGACTGGGCTCCGCCCTCGACCCCGCCTTTCTCTCACGTCCGTAACGCGAACAGGAGCGCCACGGCCCCGACGAGGAGTGCGAGAAGCGCGACGACCGACCGTCCGCCGGTGACGCCGGCGTATATCGCGTAGCCGAGGGTCGCACCGGCCGCATACACGAGCGCGCTGCTCAGTCCGTGGACGGCCTCGATTCGGAGCGTCGAGGGCTCTCGCCCGACCTCTCGCGCGATGCCGAACCCGTGTTTCCCCACGTCCCACGCGAGGAGTACGAGGAACGCGGCCGCGAGTAGAAACGGCGGTGTCAGACCCAGAACGCCCGCGAGCACGACTGACCCCGCGAGGAGCCCGATGCCCGGCGTGTAGGCCGATTCGACGCCGAACGTGAGGGCACCGGCGAGCGAGAGCAGCCCCAGCGCGCCCATCGCGAGCGCGGGCACCGAGACCGCGGTCACGACGGCCGCACCCGTCGCTGCCGCGAGCGCACCCCAGCTACTCCGGAGCGGCGGGGCGCTATCCGGACGTTGTGGCACGGCTTCGGCCATCTCGCATCACCTCCCGTAGCGGTTCGGACGGGTTCCAATCGCTCGCCGGGATACCGGCCGCTCGAAGCCGCCGAAGCCGGCGTTCCCTCGTGAGTGACGCGTATCCGGACTCGTAGCCACGACTGCGCGTCCGGGCCGTCGGGTCCGGACTGAGCACCGAAACTGGGTGCCCGTGCGCGTCGAACCGCCGCGCGGCGACTACGCTCGCGTCGTCTGAGAGCGGCGAGACGAAGATGACTCGCGTGTCCGCCCGCACTCGTCGGTGAATCTCGTGCACTGCCGCGGACGCGTCCACCTCGCCGTCCGGCGCCTCCCACCCGAACGCGGGATGGCTCGCCAGCGTCTCGCGAATTCGGCGGTGGTGGTCGCCGCCGCGACCGGGTGGGAGCCGACAGGACCGCGGTGAGAGCGCCGCGAGACCCACCGGAACGCCCGCAGCGCGGAAGCGAGAGACGAGGGCGTCGGCCGCGGCGACGCCCCGTTGGACGACCGGCTCACCGTCGCCACCCCCATCGCTTCCGCCGCCCCCATCGGCTTCGTCACCCCATGCGACGTAGGCCTCCGTCCGCGCGTCGACGACGACCAGCACTCGCTGGCGTCGGTGTTCGTGAAACGCCACCGTCGAGAACTCCCCCGTCTTGGCCTTCCGCCGCCAGTCGATTCGGGACGGGGGGTCGCCCGGCCGGTACTCTCTGACCGAGTGGAACTCGACGCCCGGCCCCGGGGCGTCCGACCGTGACCGGCCCGCTCGCGTCGTCGTTCTCGCGGTGGCACGACCGGAACGCGGTTTCGCCGGCGGACGACACGAGACCGTCGTCTCGGCGTCGACGAGCGTCTCCCGCTTGCGTACCCCGAGGGCGTCGCGCGTGACGACGAGCGCCGGGTCGAACGCGTGGTCGCCGCGGACGGCTTCGACCGTGTACGTGACGCTCGCACGCTTCCCCGGCCGGAGTGCGGTCGCGAACGCCGGTGACCCGTCGACGACGGCGAGGCCCGGCGGAACCCCGTCGACGAACCGGAGGTCCGCGAGCGTCGCGTCGCCGACGTTCCGAACCGAGAGGGTCACCTCGACCTCGTCACCGACCGCGGGCCCGGAGTCGCTGACGGCTCTCTCGACCGTTACCGCCCGCGATGGGGCCGAGACCGCGCGGGCGTATCCCGAGACGGTGATTCCGAACAGTGCGAGGAGGAGCAGTCCCGGTCGCAACGTGACGATTCCGAGCCCGCCGACCGCGAGCGCTGCGGCGGTCACTCCGCGGACCCGGTCAGTCGCTGACTCGCGTTCGCGGCTCTCCTCGCGGCTCGGGAGGTATCGACTCGTTCGCACGGCGGGTTCGTCTTCGAACGCCGTCCGAAGGTCGGCCGACGGGGTCGGCGTCACGTCGTCCGCTCCGGACCGCTTCGACAGCGCGGCGACGGCGCGACGCGCCCGGCGCGCGAACGGCGGCTCGCCGCGGACCAGCGCGCGGACGTATCCCGAGGGCGACAGCGACGGGACGAGGTCGCCGGCGAAGAACGCCGACGCGACGGGGTCGTCCGTCCAACTCCCGTCGTCTAGTCGCGTTTCGACCTCGCTCGGGCTCGCCCCGTCAGCCCGCGAGAGCGCGCTCGTCGCCACGTCGCGGAGGTCGTCGCGGAGTTCCCGGCGGTTCGCCGGCTCCGCGTCGCGCCGGTCGGTCCACCCGATTGCGTCCACTCGCCGGGCGAACTCCGTCCCCGGCGGGTCGTAGCGCGGACGACGCTCCGGCGAGGGGAACGCACCTGCGGTGGCTGTCCTTCCCTCGCCGTCGTCCGGGGCGTCGTCTCCGAGACCGTTCACCAGCGAGCGGGCGGCGAGGACGGCGGTGGCGACGCCGACGACGGCGACGGGCGCGGTTCGGGCGGCTCCCGTGAGTGAGACGCCACGGACGATGCCCGGGGAGGCGACGAACAGTACACCGCCGAGGCCCGACACGAGACCGACGACCAACAGTCCGCGGCGAGTGCGGCTCACGGCTCGCGCCCGCTCGGCCAGTTCTCGTCTCGCCGCAGCGCGTCGAGCGCGTCCTCGGCCCGTCGCTCGCGCTCGTCGGTCGGCCGCTTTCCGCCGTACCGAACTGCGCGGAACAGCTCGGTGAGCGATTCGACCGTGCCCGCGGGCAGGCCGGCATCGACCGCTGTCCGGGCGAGTTCGGCCGGCGTCTGTCGCGGGGTGGCCGCCGAGCCGAGCGCGGACACCATCGTAAACCACGCGTGGGAGACGCCGTTCGCCGGCGGGCCGCCCCATCCGGACGGGTCCGGCGCGCGCCGGTCCGACGGTTTGCGGTCAGCGCCGCCCCGCTCTTTCGTCGTCTCGGGGGCTCGTGAGTCGTCGTCGGTGAGTCGGCGGAAGACGAGCATCACCACACCGACGACGACTGCGACCCCGACGGCGAGGCGCGAGCGCAGTCCGCCGTCCGGCGACGACTGCGCTCTGAAACTGTCGAGTACGCCGTCTTCCGGGAGCACCAGCCGGCCGACTGCGGGTCGGTCCGGACGGCCGGATTGCTCGCTCGCCCCCGACTGCTCGCGAAGCGGTATCGACTCGTCGGCCGAATCCGAGGCGGTCGGTTCGTCCGGCTGCGCGGCGTCGAGCGACCCGGCAGCGAGTCCGAGCGTGGCGAGCGCGAACACGGTGACAGCGAGGGCGAAGACGTGTGAGGTTCGCATGGTGTGCAGACGCGTCCGGTTGTCACCGCCTCGCGACGCGTCCGACGGGGAAGGCCGCGAGGAACCGCTCGATACTGTTCGTCGAGACGCAGGGGAGGGAATCCGTAACGGGGAACACGCTCAATACGTCTCAACTCATTGTTAAAATATCCACGACTCCTCGCTCGCAAGCGAAGTATTTAGGTGCACCTAAAACGAAGCAGTTTTATCTCTTTAGGCTGGCCTAAAAATATGGCAGACAACGATGACTGTCGGTCCGGACCGACTCGCCGGGACTACGTGAAATTCGGCGGGACGGTCCTCGGCGGGGGACTCCTCGCGGGTTGTGCGGGCGGGGGTTCCGACGCGACGACCACCACTTCTGACGCCGTCTCGACGACTGAGACGGATACCGAAGAAGCGACTGAGACGCCGGACACTGAGACGAGCGACGGGTCGTACTCGGTGTCGATGGCCCCGGTCGGTGAGGTCGAGTTCGACGCCGTGCCGGAACGCGCTCTGACCTACTACCCGGTCTCGGCCGACGCGGCGGTCGCCTTCGGCCACGGCGACGCCATCACCGGCATCGGTTACGACAAGGAACTGTTCGGCAACACGGTCGACTACTACTACGACGCGCTCGACGGCGTGGAGTTCGAGTGGGAGGAACTCGGCCGCGTTACGCCGGCGTCGAACCCGAACGCCCTCGACAGAGAGCTGTTTTACGAACTGGACAGCGACGTGCACTTCCTCGACCCGTGTCTGCTCCGGGGTCCCTCGTTCGACTGGACCGAAGACGAGGTGGCGTCAATCGCGGCCGACGTGGGTCCGTGGTTCGGCAACTATTACAGCCGGACGAACGCCGACCCGCCGGAACCCTGCCGCGACCGCTACGAGCACTACACGCTCTGGGAGTACCTCGGCCACATCGCGGCGGTGTTCCGAGCGGAAGAGCGCTACCGGGCGTTCAAGTCCCTCCGGGACGACCTCGTCGCCCGGATACGGGCCGACCTCCCACCGGCGTCCGAGCGCCCGTCGCTCGCGGTCGTCGCTGACACCGGCGGGACGTTCTGGCCGTACGACTTCACGGGGGACGGCTACCTCTGGGCGCACCTCCGCCCGTTCGGGATGCAGAACGCGTTTGCGGCGACGGACGCCCAGACCGGGTCGGACGGTTCGTACGATTACGAGGCGATGGTCGAGACCGCGCCCGACGTGGTCCTCCGGTACTGGGGGACCGCGCTCGGAGACTCCTTCCGCTCGAACCGCGAAGAGGTGCTTTCGAACCCCCTCGCGGACGAGGTGCCCGCGTTCCGCGACGGCCGGTACTACCCGTCCGGAAACGGGATGCAGGGCCCGATTATGAACCTGTTCCAGTTGGAGATGACCGCCAAACAGCTCTTCCCCGAGCGGTTCGGCGCGTGGCCCGGCTACGGCGACGGCGAGTCGTACCCCGAGATTCCCGAGGCTGAACGGCTGTTCGACCGCGAGCGCGTCGCCGACATCGTCGCCGGCGAGTTCTGACCGTCGGCCGAGCGACGGCTACGGGCCCGTCCGCCCGGCGACAGCGAAGCGACGACTGACGCCCGCACCGCTTACAATTTCTACACATTTCACACTTTGTGGACGACCGTTCCCGGTTCGTAACCCGTTCGGGGTTCGCGGCGACCGTCTGCACATCGCTTAAGAACGCCTCCGAGAGTTAGACACTCATGGTTACGAATCGCATCACGGTGTCGCTCGACGAGGACGCTCAGTCGGCGCTCGACGGACTCGCCGGTCGGACCGACAAGGCCCAAAGCGGACTCGTCCGCGAGGCGCTCGTCTTCTACGCGGCCAACTTCGAGGCGGCGACGACCGACGCCGGGCCGAACCTCGAAGCCTACCACCGGATGCTGTCGAGCGGCGAGCACGTCCTTCTCGACGTGGACTTCCTGCACACGTTTCTCGACTACGTGGAGGGCGACGACGGCGAGCCGGCCCCCGAGTTTCTCGACGCCGTCGACCGGGTCGCGGCGTTCCACGCCCACGAGTATCGCGACCGATTCGAGTCGCTGGCTGAACTCCTCGACTGGCTGTCGTTCTGCGGCTTTCTCACGGTCCGCGCCTCCGAGGGCGACACCTTCCACGTCGTCTTTCCCACCGAGTCCGTCAAGTGGTTTATGTCGCGGTTCATCGCGCTCAGTACCGAGCAGTCCCCGTTCGATATCGAGGTCGAAGAGGGCGTCTCGAAGGTGCTTCTCACCGAGGTCCGGTGAGGGGCGCGTCCGGCGCGGACCCGGCCCGACTCGGACGCTGGTTTCCGGACTCGGTTATCGGTCCACGCCCGCCGCTAGCTTCATACTCGTTCATACTCCTTCATACGCGCTCTTCGCGCCGTACTCGGCGTTCTCAACCGGGATTTATCAATCAGAGTTTGATACGTCAATCCACCTCACAGGTAGAACCATGAACTTCATCGAACGTCTGAAATCTATCGGTCCGGGCGCGATGGTCGCCGCCGCGTTCATCGGTCCCGGAACGGTCACGACCGCGAGCGTGACGGGCGCGCGATTCGGCTACGCGCTCGTCTGGACGATTGCCTTCTCGATAGTCGCCACCATCGTGCTGCAGGAGATGAGCGCCCGACTCGGCCTCGTCTCCCGCGAGGGCCTCGGGGAGGCGCTCCGGGGGCAGTTCGACAGCCCCGCGCTGTCGGGACTGAGCATCGCCCTCGTCGTGAGCGCCATCGGCGTCGGCACGGCCGCCTACGAGACCGGAAACATCCTCGGCGGCGCGGCCGGACTGGAGGGGCTGACCGGCATCAGCGCCAACCTCTGGGGGCCCGCGATGGGTCTCGTCGCCGGCGTCCTCCTGTGGTCCGGCAAGTACAAACTCATCGAGAAAGCGCTGGTCGGCCTCGTCTCCATCATGGCCGTCTCCTTCCTCATCGACGCCATCCTCATCGGCCCCGACCTCGGCGCGCTCGCCCGCGGGTTCGTCCCGAGCGTCCCGGAGGGTTCGGCGTTCCTCATCACCGGCCTCATCGGAACGACCGTCGTCGGCTACAACCTCTTTCTCCACGCCGGGAGCGTCCAAGAGCGGTGGGCCGGCCCCGAGGAGTTGAACGAGTCGCGGGCCGACACGATTCTGTCTATCGTCCTCGGCGGCTTCATCACCATCTCGATTCTCGTCACCGCCGCGGCGGCGTTCCCCGTCGGGACGAACATCCAGAACGTGAGCACGATGGCCGAACAGCTCGAACCCCTCGTCGGCACGCAGGCGAAGGTGTTCTTCGGCATCGGGCTGTTCGCCGCGGGCTTCACCAGCGCGACGACCGCCCCGCTGGCCGGCGCGTACGCGACGGCGGGGGCGCTCGGCTGGGACACCGACCTCCAGTCCACGAAGTTCCGCGCCGTCTGGGGCTCGATTCTGCTCGTCGGCATCGTCTTCTCCGCGGTCGGATACAGCCCCGTGCAGGCCATCGTCTTCGCGCAGGTCGCCAACGGCGTCCTCCTGCCCATCGTCGCCGTCTTCCTCATCTACGTGATGAACGACCGCGACATCCTCGGGTCGTACGCCAACTCCACGCTCCAGAACGTCGTCGGCGGGCTGGTGACGCTCGTCGTCGTCTGGCTCGGCCTCCGAACGCTCTATACGGTCGCGACCGATATGGGGGTGTTCTGATGGACGCAGCAACCCGCATCGGCGTCGACGTCGGCGGCACCTTCACCGACGTGGCGCTGTTGACTCCCGAAGGCCGCCTCGTCACCGCGAAAGTCCCGAGCACGGACGACCAGAGCGTCGGCGTCGTCCGCGGCATCGAGAAGGCCTGCGACGACGCCGGCGTGGACCCGGCCGAGGTCGACGCGTTCACCCACGCGATGACCGTCTCCGTGAACGCACTCCTCGAAGACGACGGCTCGACGACCGCGCTCGTCACCACCGAGGGCTTCCGCGACGTGCTCGAAATCGGCCGCCAGGCCCGCCCCGACCTCTACGACGTGACCGCCGACAAGTCCGACCCGCTCGTCCCGCGACGCCGCCGGTTCGAGGTGGCGGAGCGCGCGACGGTCGAGGGCATCCAGACCGAAGTCGACGAGCGCGAGGTCCGCGAACTCGCCGACGACATCCGCGACTGCGGCGCTGAGAGCGTCGCCGTCTCGCTCTTGCACGCCTACCAGCACCCCGAAAACGAGCGCGTCGTCGCCGACGTGCTCCGCGAGGAACTCGACGCGCCCGTCTCGGCGTCCCACGAGGTGCTCGCCGAGTTCCGCGAGTTCGAGCGCACCTCGACCACCGCGGTCGACGCCTACGTGACGCCGGCCATCGACAGCTACCTCGGCCGCCTCGAATCGCGGGCCGCGGACCTCGGCGTTCCAGCCCCGGAAATCATGCAGGCCAACGGCGGCATCGCCCCGGCGTCGACCGTGCGCGAGCACGCCGTGACGACCACGATGTCCGGGCCGGCCGCGGGCGTCGTCGGCGCGGCGGCGACCGCGACCGGCGCCGGCGACGACCTCGCCGGCCTCGTCACCTTCGACATGGGCGGCACCTCCAGCGACG
The DNA here is from genome assembly GCF_000336975.1 of Haloferax sp. ATCC BAA-644. NCBI lineage: Archaea > Methanobacteriati > Methanobacteriota > Halobacteria > Halobacteriales > Haloferacaceae > Haloferax > Haloferax sp. ATCC BAA-644. The sequence goes on along the minus strand of NZ_AOLF01000001.1, from coordinate 58,153 downwards.
TGAGCCTCGTCCGCGACGGCGAGGTCGAGCGGACCACCGACGCCGAAATCAACGGCCGGCCAATCAAGACGCCGATGGTGGACGTGAACACCGTCGGCGCGGGCGGCGGCTCTATCGCGTGGGTCGACTCGGGCGACGCGCTTCGGGTCGGCCCGCGCTCGTCGGGCGCGAACCCCGGCCCGGCCTGCTACGGACGCGGCGGCACCGAACCGACCGTGACGGACGCAAACGTCGTCCTCGGCTACATCGGCGGCAGTTCCGCCCTCGGCGGCGAACTCTCCTTGGACGTGGACGCCGCCCGCGACGCGCTCTCCGGCCTCGCCGCCGACGCCGGACTGGACGACGCGCTCGCGGCCGCCCGCGGCGTCTACCGCGTCGCCAACGCCAACATGACGCGGGCGATTCGCGCCGTGACCGTCGAGCGCGGCCGCGACCCGCGGCAGTTCGGCCTCGTCGCCTTCGGCGGTGCCGGCCCGATGCACGCCGCCGCGCTCGCCGAGAGCCTCGACATCGAGACCGTGGTGGTTCCGCGGGCCTGCGGCGTCCTCTCCGCGTACGGCCTGCTCGCGGCCGACCAGCAACACGACTCGGTGCGGACGCTCCGCCGACCCCTGTCCGGCCTCGACGCGGAGGCGGTCGACGCCGCTTATGCCGACCTCGAAGCCGACACGCTCGACGACGTGACCGACCCCGACGACGCGGCGGTCCGGCGCGCCGCCGACCTCCGGTACGTCGGCCAGAGCTTCGAACTGACCGTCCCCGTCGGCGAGACGTTCGACGCCGCGGCGGTCGAAGCGCGGTTCCACGAGGCTCACGAGAGCGCCTACGGCTACCGCCTCGACGACCCGGTCGAACTCGTCAACGTCCGGGCGACCGCCGTGGTCGAACGCGACTCCCTCGACGTGACCTACCGCGGCGGCGGCGACGCTCGCAAGGACACCCGCGAGGCCTTCTTCGACGGGGCGTTCCGCGAGACGCCCGTCTACGACCGCGACGGCCTCGGCGCGGGGGCGACCGTCGAGGGGCCGGCCATCCTCGAACAGCACGAGAGCACCGTCGTCGTGCCGCCGGCGTGGGGCGGGACGGTCGGGGCCGACGGGACGCTCGTCCTCACCAGCGGGGGTGACGGCGAATGAGCGACCGCGAGGTCGACCCCGTGACGCTCGAAATCATGCGCAACCAGTTCGAGAGCGTCGCCGAGGAGATGGGACAGGTGCTCATCACCTCGTCGTACTCACCGAACATCAAGGAGCGCCGCGACTGCTCGACGGCGCTGTTCGACGCCGACGGCCGCCTCGTCGCGCAGGCCGAACACATCCCGGTTCACCTCGGCGCGATGCCCGAGGCCGTGGACACGGTCCTCGACTACGACCCGGAACCGGGCGACGTGTTCGTCCTCAACGACCCCTTCGAGGGCGGGACGCACCTCCCCGATGTGACGATGGTGTCGCCGCTTTCGGTCGACGGCGAGGTGCTCGGCTACGCCGTCTCGCGGGCGCACCACGCCGACGTGGGCGGAATGACGCCCGGCAGCATGCCCGCCGGCGCGCGCGAAATCTATCAGGAGGGGCTCAGACTCCCCCCGGTCAGACTCGTCGCCGGCGGCGAGACCAACGACGACGTGCTGTCGCTCCTCTTGGCCAACGTCCGCAACCCCGGCGAGCGGCGCGCCGACATCCGCGCACAAATAGCGGCGAACGAGCGCGCCGAGGAGCGACTGGCCGACCTCGTCGCGGAACACGGCCGGTCCCGCGTTCTCGCGGCGTTCGACGCCGTGATGGACTACTCCCGGAACCGCGTCACCGCGGAACTGCGCGACCTGCCCGACGGCGAGTACCGCGCCCGCGACGTGCTCGAAGGCGACGGCGTAACCGACGAGAGCATCCCCATCGAGGTGACCGCGACGGTCGAGGGCGACGCCGTCGCGTTCGACTTCGCAGGGACGGCCGACCAGGTCGCCGGCAACGTCAACGCCCCGCTCGCGGTCGCCAAGAGCGCGGTGTACTTCGTCGTTCGCTGCGTCACCGACCCCGAAATACCGCCGAATCAGGGCTGTTACGACCCCATCTCGGTCGAGGTCCCCGAGGGGTCGCTTCTCAACCCCGACGCCCCCGCGGCGGTCGTCGGCGGCAACGTCGAGACGAGCCAGCGCGTGACCGACGTGGTCTTCTCGGCGCTCGGCGACGCGGCCCCCGAACGCGTCCCCGCGCAGGGTCAGGGGACGATGAACAACCTGACCATCGGCAGTCGCGCCGGCGGGTCGGACGGCTTCACCTACTACGAGACCATCGGCGGCGGCTTCGGCGGCCGCGCCGGCGGCGACGGCATGGACGGCGTGCAGGTCGGGATGACGAACACGCTCAACACGCCGGTCGAGGCGCTGGAAGCCGAGTACCCGCTTTTCGTCGAGGCGTACGGCCTCCGCGAGGGAAGCGGCGGTCGCGGCGAGTTCCGCGGCGGCCTCGGTATCGTCCGGTCGGTCACGGTCGAGGCGGACGCGACCGTCTCGCTTCTCACCGAGCGCCGGCGGGTCGCCCCCCGCGGCATCGCCGGCGGCGAGGACGGAGCGACCGGACAGAACCTCGTCGACGGCGAGGCGGTCCCGTCGAAGACGACCCGCGACGTGCCCGCCGGCACGACCGTCACGGTTCGGACGCCGGGCGGCGGCGGCTACGGCGACCCCGCCGAGCGCGACGCCGACGCACGCTGCCGGGACCGCGACGACGGCAAGGCGGAGTAGCGTCGGTCGGTCTGCTGGCGCTGGTTCGGGGACACGGGGAGTCCTCGCCCCGTCGTAACCAGCCGTTATAGGTATTTCACACTACTGACTATTCGTTCGATATTCCGAGCCGTAATCTCTCCTGACGAGCTGAAGTCTGTTGAAACTGTGTTCAGACGAATGTGTGAAACAAATTCCACAATTTTCAAAATTTGTGAGTAACTCATCTGTGGTGTCAGAAATCAGTACTCGATAGTCGTTATCTCCTCGACGGGCCACTGGCTGAGGAGTTCGACGCCGTCGTCGCGGACGACGACCATCTCCTCGACGCGGACGCCCTGTTTCCCCGCCGGTTCCTGGGTCTCGACGGCCATCGTCATCCCCGCCTCGATTTCGATGGGGTGGTCCGGCGAGAGGCCGCGCCAGACGAGCGGCACCTCGTACAGTTGGAGGCCGAGGCCGTGGGCCCAGTGGTTGGTCGTCAGCTGCCAGTGGTCGTCCGCGCCGTACCAGTCGGCGTGTTCGCCCGCCATGTCCGGGAACGCCGCCGCGATTTCGTCGGTGGTCTTCCCCGGCTCGATTTCGTCGAGGACGGCGTAGAGGTTGTCGCGGGCCGTCTCGTAGGCGTCGCGCTGCTCGTCGGTCGGTTCGCCCATCGAGAAGGTCCGGTAGTAACACGACCGGTAGCCGAGGTAGCCGACGTTGTAGAAGTCGGCGTAGACGAGGTCGCCGGGGCGAATCAGCCGGTCCGTCGTGTTCGCTTGGTGCTTCGGCCACGTATTCGGCCCCGACGTGAGGTAGCCGCCCTGCGCCATCGCGCCGTGCCGCCAGAGTTCGCGGACGGCGTCGCCCCACACCTCCGACTCCCGCGCGCCCGGTTTCGCGTTCTCCGCGATGGCCTGAAAGCCCGCCTCGCAGATGGCCGCGACCTGCCGCAGACACTCGATTTCGTCTTCGGTCTTGGTCTTTCGGGCGTCCTCCATCACCGCCGCGCACTCGGCCGGTCGGGCGTCGATGCCCTTCGATTCGAAGGCGTCGAGCAGCCCCGCGTGGCCGGCGTCGATGCCCATCGCCTCGTTCGCGAGGCCGTACTCGTCGAGGGCGTCGACGACGGTCTGGGCCATCTTGTCGAGGAGGAACGACCGGGCCGAGTCGCGGCCGGACGCCCGCGGGACGTTCCCCAGTCCGGGACAGGCGTAGCGAACGTCGGTCAGCCACGGGCAGTTGTACCGCTGATTGCTCGCGTGGTCGGCGGTGTCCCAGTGGACGACCGTGCCGTCTTCCAGAAGCAGCGAGTAGTGGTCCGCGCCCGACCCGCCGGTCATCGCCAACCCGGTCACGTACCGGATGTTCGGGTCGTCGATGAGGAGCATACTCCCGAGGCCCGCCTCGCGCATCCGCGAGAGGGCGCGGTCCTTCCGCTCCTCGCGCATCCGTTTTACGTCGATGCGCTGTTCCCAGTCGACGGCCATCGTCCCGCGGGTCCCGCTCATGAACCCCCGCTCGTGGAAAGGCATACGCCCACCACTCGTGACTATCACATTAATTTGTTGTAGATGGTCGTTGCGAACACACCTCATGATTTATTGTCTCATACGTGAATCGGCAGGTGTACGCATGTACAAGCACGTAGCCCTGCTTGTCCGCAAGGCGGGGATGAGTCACGACGAGTTCGTCACGTACTGGCAGGACAACCACACGCCCATCGCCCGCGACATCGAGGGCGTCGTCCGCTACCAGACGGTCCTCCCCGTCGACCCCGAGGCCTCCGAGTTCGACGGTCTCGCGGAACTCTACTTCGACGACCTCGGCGCGCTCCACGACGCGCTCGGCGGCGAGGGCTCGCGCGACTACGACCCGGCGAAGGAGACGGCGAGAGAAGCGAGAGCCGACGTGGACAACTTCCTCGACGTCGAGCGACGCCCCCGAATCATCGGCGAGGAGGTCGTCGAGAAAGACGAGACCGGCGGCGACACGACGGGGTGCTACAAGCACTCGGCGTTTCTCGTCCGCAAAGACGGGATGAGCCACGACGAGTTCCTCGACCACTGGGCGAACACGCACGTCCCCCTCGCCCGCGGGATTCCCGGCGTGGTCCGGTACGCCCGCGTCGTCCCGACCGACCCCGAACGCGCCGAGTTCGACGGCGTCGCAGAACTCTACTTCGAGAGCCTCGACGCGCTCCGGGCGGGCCTCGGCCACGAGTCCTCGCGCGACTACGACCCCGACCACCCGAAGGCGAACGCGCCCCGCGAAGACGTTGACAACTTCCTCTCCATCGGTGACCGTCCGCGGTTCGTCGGCCGCGAGACGGTCCAGAAAGACACGAGCGGGGGCCGCTGAGCGATGTCGCGCGACCACCGCGCGCAGGTCGAGGCCGTCTTCCCCGAACTCGACGACATCGAGGACGCCGACCTCCGCGAGCGAGTCGTCGAGGCGTGGTGTCTCGGTCTCGCCCGCGGCGGTTGGCGCGACATCGACGACATCCCCTACGCGTGGAACATCCACGAGGTGACGAACGTCGAGCACGTCCGCGGCGTGACCCGCATCGCCGTCCGCGCCGCCGAGGAACAGCGGGACTTCCACGGCGCGGACCCGGACCTCGACGTGGTCCGCGCGGCCTGCCTCCTCCACGACGTGGGCAAGTGCTACGAGTACGTCGACTTCGTGGACGACGACGCGCTCGACGACCCCGACCCGGAGTACGCCAGCGGGGAGATTCCGCACTCGCTTTCGGGCTACGCCCTCGCCCACGAGGTCGGCTGCCCGCTCGCGGTCCAGCGCGCCATCCCCCATTTCATCGGTGAGATTCCGACCCGGACGCTCGAAGCCGAACTCGTCAAGAGCGCGAACTCGGCGTCCTCGAACGCCATCACGCAGGCCGCGATGGGAATCAGCTTACAGGAGTGGGTCGAAGCGTACTCCCAGACGCAGTAGCGCGACAGCAGTTCACACGGCAATCGTCACCACAGCTATTATCCCGCCCCTCGTAGCTCGCGCCGATGTACGAACACGTCAACCTCGCTGACCTCGAACCGCACGACGTGGAGAGCGCCGACGCCCGAGTCAAGGCCGTCGGCTACGAGCTTCGCCCGCGGAAGATGCGCCCGTCGGTCTGGTCGTTCGACGCGGGCGGGTCGGGACCGATGCACTACCAGCGCGAACAGGAAGAGCTGTATCACGTCCTCTCCGGCGCGTTCGAACTCGCCTTCGCCGGCGACGACGGCGAGGAGACCGACGCCCTCGCCCTCGAACCGGGCGACTTCGTGGTCGTCTCGCCCGACGAGGTTCGGCAACTGCGCTGCGTCGAGGCGGGCGAGGTGTTCGTCGTCGGCGCGCCGAACGCGAAGGACGACGGCGTCGTCGTGGGGTGAGCGGGCGGCTCGCCCTCCGAACTCGTCGGAAACGCGACGCGTGCCGTGTTATAAGGGCGCTCGCGACAATTCGGTGATATGGTCATTCCCGGTTACGACCCGGACGACCTCGACGACAGACTCGAGGAACTGCTCACAGAACGCGACCTCGCCGACTATCTCACGCCCGCCGAGCGCGAGCGCTACGACTCGGGCGAGAGCCTCATCGACCTGCTGTCGCCCGACGATATCCGCGACCTGCTGGACGGCCCCGAGACCGAGAGTGCCGACGACGCTCGGCGGCCGTGACCGGCTCCGCGGCGGCGTTTCGGCCGGTCGGACCGTGGTCCGTCGGGTCTCGGCTCAGACCGGCTCCAACCCGTTTTCCTTCCGAAGCACGTTGAGGTAGTCGCGGAACCCGGCTTCGAGGTCGTACTCCGGGTCGTAGCCGAGGTCGGCTTGCGCCTGCGTCATGTCGAGTTCTTGGGTCCACGGGAGTTCGCCCTCGTCGGAGACCGTGAGGTCGGCGTCGGGGAGGAGTCGCCGGACCGTCTCCGCGGCCTCGCGAATCGTCGCCAACTCCCCGCGGACGTTGTAGACGCGTTGGGTGAGGTCGTCTTCGGGCGCGAACGTCGCCTTGCGGAACGCCTGCGCGATGTCGCGGACGTGTTGCCAGTCGATGACTTGGTCGCCGTAGTCGACGCTGAAGGGCTCGCCGAGCGCCGGTTTTTCGACGATGTTCGCGAGGAACGCGGACCCGCCGGTCTCGCGGTACGGGCCGTAGGCGACCGTCGGTCGGAGCGCGACGTGCGAGACGCCGAAATCCTCGTAATACACTCGGGCCTGATGCTCGTTGTACTCCTTGGTCGCCCCGTAGAGCGTGTCGGGGTAGACGAGGTCGGACTCGGTCACGAAGCCGCCGCCGTAGTTCGCGGGCGGGGCGTACACCGCCGCCGACGACGCCCACGCGACGCGCTCGACCTGCTCGGGGAGGGCGCGCGCCGCCTCGAAGACGTTGTTCGTCCCTTGGACGTTCACGTCGAGCGCGGCCCGGGGGTTCTCCCGCGCCGTCGTCGTCAGGAGCGCCGCGAGGTGGACGATGCGCGTCGCGCCGGTCTCTCGGACCGCCCGGAACACGTCGGTCGGGTCGGTCACGTCGCCGCGGCGTATCGTCACGTCGTCAGCGACGCCGAGTCTGTCGAGGATGCGCGGGTCGGTCGAGCGGTCGTAGGCGACCACGTCGTGGCCGGCCGCGACGAGGTCCGACGCGACGTACGAGCCGATGAAACCGGTCCCGCCCGTAACCATCACGGTCGATGATGACATACTATCGTAGTTCTCCCTGCGCGCGAGAAAAGTGTTTCCCGAACGCGGACCACCGAGCGCGGCCGAGACGGTCGACTCGTCACCGCGCGCTATTCGTGGAGCCCCCCGACCGACGCGTAGAACGACGACTGGAGCGTCGCGGCCATGTCCTGACTGCGGTCGATGCGGGCGTCGATGACCGTCGGGAGGCCGTGTGTCTTCGCGTCGGCCAGTGCGTCACCGAGTTCGTCCGGCGTCTCGACGCGGACGCCCGTCGCGCCGAACGCCTCCGCGACCCGCGCGAAGTCCGTGTCGTGGAACTCGACGCCCGCGATGTCGTCGGGCGCGTGCTGCATCTGTCTGACCATCCCGAGGCTGGTGTCGTTGAGGACGACGAACGTCGGCGCGACGCCGTGTTCGACCGCCGTCTCGACGCTCGTCATCGTCATGGCGAAGCCGCCGTCGCCCGCGACGCCGACGACGCGCTTGTCGGTGGCCAGCGCGGCCGACACCGCGGCGGGCGTCGCCCACCCCATGCCGCCGACGCCGCCGGAACCGAAGTAGGTCCGAACCGCCGGCGTCTGGAGGTAGTTGAGCAACCAAAAGCGGTTGTTGCCGGAGTCGGCGGTGACGACGGTGTCCTCGTCGACGACGCGCTCGATTTCCTTGACGGCCCGCTGGGGGAGGATTGGTGCGGCGTCGGAGTCGCACTCGGGCGCGTGGAACGACTCGCGGGCCTCCCGCGCTCGGTCCTCGGCCCAGTCGTTGTCGGTGCCGCCGGCGGCTGCGAGTTCGCGCAGCGATTCGGCCGCGTCGCCGATGAGCCCCACGTCGGCGGGGTAGACCCACCCGGCGTTCCGCGGGTCGATGTCGGCGTGGATAATCGTCTGCTCGTCGGGGCGGATGAAGTCGGGGGCCTGCCAGTTGGTGTCCATCGGGTTCATGCGACAGCCGACGACGAGGAGCGCGTCGGCCTCGCTGACGAGTCGGTTCGCGCCCTCGTGACCGAACGAGCCGATGACGCCGCCGGCGAGGCGGTGCGTCTCGGGGAACGTCGATTTCCCGAGGTAGGAGGTGACGACCGCGGCTTCGTAGGCCTCGGCGACCGCCGCGAGTTCGTCGTACGCGCCCGACGCGTGGACGCCGTTGCCCGAGACGATGACCGGTCGCTCGGCCGCGTCGAGCGCCTCGGCGGCGGCGGCGATGTCGCGCGCCGTCGGCGCGGCGGTCCACGTTCTGGTCTGCGTCTCGTCGTCCCAGACCGGCGGTACGGACTCGTTCGGGAACGGTTCGGTGACGGCGTCGCCGTCGAGGATGACCGCCGTCGGGCCGGGGCGACCCGCGACGGCGTGTTTGAACGCGAGTTGGAGGCTCCGAACCGTCTCGGTCGGGGTCCGCGGGAACCAGTGTTCCTTCGTCACGGCGTCGAGAAGCTTCTGAAGTTCGAGGCCGCCGTAGTCGCCGCGGGACTGCTGGTAGGGCGCGAGCGTCGAGTAGGCCCCGCGCTCGGAGGCCTCGGTGATGGTGACCACCGGCGACGAGGCGAGGCGCGCCTCCATCTGTCCGATGAGGCCGAGGCTTCCTATCCACGGTCCCTGTCCGGCGAGGACGCCCGGTTCGCCCGTCAGCCGGCCGTGCATCTCGGCCATGACGCTCGCCTCGCGCTCGTCGCGGGGGCGCACGAGGTCGATGTCCGACTCGGGCAGCAGGTCGAACAGTTCGATGACGCGGCCGCCGGGGTAGCCGAAGATTCGCTCGACGCCGAGCCGTTCGAGGCTCTCGACGAGTCGTTCGCTCGTGTTCATAGATTCAGGACCTGTCGAGATGAACCGTCTCCTCGACGTAGAGCGTCGGTCCCCGTTCCATGTCGGTGAACGCCGCCGCGTCGGCGTTCACGCGCTGACCGACCTCGGAGTCGAACGCCGCCTTCAGCGCGGCCATGTCCTCGAAGGAGAGTTCGACGATACCGTCGTACTCGGCCCGTTCGGGGTCGGTCGGGACGCTCGTCGCGTACTTCACGAGCCCCGGAAGTTCTCTCGCGAGTTCCGCGTGGCTCCCCCGCCACCGCTCGACGAACTCCTCGTGCGTGTAGTCGTCGTCACGGACGAGCATATTTACCAATTTAATCATGCACGTCTGCTATCCAATCGGACGTTACTTTGCTCTATCGCTGACTCGCGGTTCGAGCGGCCGTCGAGGCTGTTCGAGTGGGTGGAACTAACGTTCGAACTGTTCGAACAGATTTATCACGAATGAACACCAAAGATAGGTGATGACAGACGACGAACAGCGCCGACCGGTGACGACGGCCGCCACGTCGCTTGGTATCCTCGAACAGCTCAAATCGGGGGGACCGATGGGGCCGACGGGGCTCGCCTCGGAGCTCGGATTGGCCAAGAGCACGGTCCACCGGCACCTGAAGACGCTCGAACGCGAGGGGTTCGTCGTTCCCGATGACGACGGCTACCGGGTCGGCCTCCGGCTCCTCGACTTCGGCATCTACGCGCGCGACCAGCACCAGCTGTACGAGGTGGCCAAGCCGAAACTGGACGAACTCGCCGAGCAGACCGGCGAGAAAGTGTGGTGCGTCACGGAAGAGCAGGGTCGCGGGTTCCACCTCTATGGCGCGGCCGGCGCGCACTCGGTTCGGACGCCGGCCCGGGAGGGGACGCGCTCGTACCTCCACCAACTCGCCGCCGGCAAGGCCATCCTGTCGGCGTTCCCGGACGAGCGCGTCCGCGACGTCGTCGACCGACACGGCCTCCCGGCGAAGACGCCGCAGACGATAACCGACCCCGACGCGCTCTTCGAGGAGCTGGCGACGATTCGCGAGCGCGGGTTCGCGCTCAACCGCGAGGAAATCGTCCCGAAACTCCACGCCGTCGGCGTCGCCGTCACCGACAACGAGGGCCACCCCGTCGGAGCGATAAGCATCTCGGGTCCCTCGAATCGGCTTCGGGGCGACCGACTGACCGGCGACCTCGCCGACCTCCTCCTCGGCGCGGCCAACGAGGTCGAAATCAACCTCAACTTCTCCTGATCCGGTGTCTCGTCCCGCCGGCGAGCCGAAGATGCGGAACGGTTGTTCGAACTGTTCGAACTCATTCAAGGAGTACTTTCCCGTCTGAAGCCGGAGATTCACGCTTTCGAGGAGTTAAGACGACGATTCGGCTGCGACGATTACTGTTCGAACTACTCGAACATAATGTGGTTATATTCTTATTATACTATTGTAGATTAACGCGGCGGGGGCGCGAGCAATTACAGAATTACACCTGTCACGGATTGTGGCGTGGGAGACGAACCGTCAGTCTGCTGCCCTGTGGACCGGACACGTCGTTTCTGGGCTTCGTTCGCCCCGAATCCGTCGTTTATTCGTAACCCGAGATTCGGTGTTCGGTTCGGGCGCGAGGCGGTCTCGATAGCGACTGCCGACGCGGCGGCATCACTCGGTTACGGTCTCGCGTTCGAAAGGGCGGAACGGCCGCTCCTTCGCTGCTGCGCCCCCGATTTCGGACTCGCTCGCAGGCGGGCCGCTCCCGGTGTCGTGTTCACGGCGTGAAACTAGCGCCCGCGGCTGTGATGCGAGTTCTCGCCGGGCGGTCGCGGCGGTTTCGAAGCCGTTCGAGCAGCTCGAACGTGCGGGCGGGGACGCCTATCGCTCGCGCTCGTGCCAGTCAGGTTCGCGGTCCTCGAAGAACGCGTCGATACCCTCGTCCTTGTCTGGCGACCCGAACAGTTGGGCGAACAGCTCCGCCTCGTACTCGATGCCCTGTTCGAGGTCCGTCCGCGACGCGGCCTTGACTGCTTTCTTGGCGAACTCCAGGGCCACGGGGCTCTTCGTCGCCATCAGCTCTGCGAGTTCGTACACCCGCTCGTCGAAGGTTTCGTCGCCGTGGACCTCCTCCACGAGGCCGATGTCCGCGGCCTCCTCGGCGGAGATGAGCTCGCCCGTCAGGATGAGTCGCATGGCGTGTCCCTCGCCGACGAGACGCGCGAGTCGCTGGGTGCCGCCCCCGCCGGGCATGATGCCGAGATTGATTTCGGGTTGACCGAGTTTCGACCGCTCGTGGGCGATGCGAACGTCGCAGGCCTGCATCAGTTCGCAACCGCCGCCGAGGGCGTGGCCGTTCACGCGGGCGATGACCGGCTGTCGGAGGTCGTCGACGCGTTCGTACACTCGCGGTCGCTTGCTCGCCTCGCGCTGTTCGAGCATATCGCGCTCGCGGAGCTCTCTCACGTCCGCACCGGCGACGAACGCCTTCGCCTCGTCGGAGCCGGTGAGGACGACGACGCGGGCGCTGCTCTCTTCGATGGCGTCGAGGACGCGCTTGAGCTCAGCCCGGAGCGTCGCGTTGAGCGCGTTCCGCGCGTCGGGGCGGTTCAGCGTCACGGTGACGACGCCTTCGACGCGGTCGTCGACGACGGCGTCGACCGTCTCGCACTCGGCGGCGGCCGACTCGACGGTCGGCGTTCCGCCGTCCGCTCGGGGGTCGCCCGTCGCTTGGTCGTCGGCGCTCGGGTCGTCACCGCTCATCGGTCCATCACGTCCTCGGACGCGCCGACAATTTCGCCGTCCTCCCAGACGTAGAAGCCCTCTCCGGTCTTCTTGCCGAGCTTGCCGGCGCGGACCTTTCGCTTGAGAATCTGCGGCGGGCGGAAGCGCTCGCCCAGTTCCTCGCGCAGGTACTCGAGGATGTCGAGGCGAACGTCGAGGCCGACCGCGTCTCCGAGTTCGAGCGGGCCCATCGGGTGGTTGTACCCGAGTTCCATCGCGGTGTCGATGTCCGCGGGCGACGCGACGCCCTCCTGCACCATGCGCATGGCTTCGACGCCGAGGGCGACGCCGAGCCGCGAGGAGGCGAAGCCGGGCGAGTCACCGACCTCGACGGCCGTCTTGTCGATGCCCTCGACGAACTCGGTGGCGAACGCCAGCGTCGATTCGCTCGTCTGTTCCGCGACGACGACCTCGACGAGCCCCATGATGTGGACCGGGTTGAAGAAGTGGAGTCCGAGGCCGCGCTCCGGACGTTCGAGGGCGCTCAGTATCTCGGTCACGGAGAGCGACGACGTGTTCGACGCGATGACGGCGTCGTCGTCGACGAGGGATTCGACCTCCGCGACCGTCTCGCGCTTGAGTTCCATATCCTCGGGAACCGCCTCGACGACGAGGTCGGCGTCGGTGACGGCCGCCTCCAGCGAGGTCGTCCCCGAGAGCCGGTCGAGCGTCGCCGCCATCTCGTCGGGCGTCACCTTGCCGCGGTCGACCCCGCCCCGGAGGTTCGACTCGATGGCGACCAGTCCGTCGTCGACGTACGCCGCTTCGATGTCGCGCATCGTCACCTCGTGACCGGCCATCGCGGCCACCTGCGCGATCCCGTGACCCATGGTTCCCGCGCCGAGTACACTCACTTGCATCACCGAAAGGGGTTCGGGAACCATCATAATCGTTTGCCCTCGTTTCGGTGTCGGTGACCCGGTTCTGCTCCCGCGGCCCCGGCCGATTACTCCCGCCGCGCCTCGGTCGGGACGACCTTGAAGCCGTACCTGACGACGCCCTCCTGCTCGTAGATGCGGCGCGGGACGGCCTCGACGCGGTCGCTGATTGCGGGCGTTCCGGCGGGCGAGTGGACGACCTGCGCGGGCGCGCTCACGGTCCGGTCGTCGGTCCCGCCGCCCGGCCCGTCGAAGGCGACGACGGCGACCGGGAACGACCCGGCCCGCTGCTGTTGCTCGACGAACTCCGGCGGCGCGCCCCCCTGTCCGATGGCGGTCGCGGCCTCGACGACTCCCGTTCCGGGCAGCGTCACGTCGTCGTAGCCCGCGAGCGCCCCGCAGTCGGCACACGCCCCTTCCGGCGGGAACGAGAGCGCCCCGCACTCGGCGCACTCGCCGGCGACGAGGCGGTGTCGCTGCGGAATCGTCCGCTTCCACGTCGGCACGCTGACGTACGCACCGCCGCCAGCCGGCTCCCCACCGGTGATGGTCCCGCGCCGCCGGAGCGCCTCCGCGTACGAGAGTTCCACGTCGCCGTCGAGGGCCGCTTCGACCGGGACGACGGAACTGGCGGCGGCGTTGGTGTCTGTCGCCCCTGTGCTGAGCGCGAGCGCGGTCGCCCCCGCGCCGCCGCCGTAGCCGACGAGGAGTACCGAGGTCGCGGGGGACCGGCCGTCCGACTCGTCGGCTCCCGCGTCGCCCGCGGAGTCGAGCGCCGACGCGAGTCCGAGAACCGGCCCGGCGGCCCCGGCGTCACCGGTTCGCGAGACGACGGTCCCGGCCGCGATTCGCGCCGGTTCGACGCCGAGCGTGTCGGCCGCGCGGTACGGGAGTTTCCCGTCCGGCGCGGTGAGCGCCACGGCGTCGGGGTCCAGTTCGGCCGTGTCGATGCCGAGGGCCTCGACCGCCCCGACGACCGCCCGCGTGTAGGCGTCGCGCTCGTACTGCGTGACGCCGATGGACTCCGTCTCGGCGCTCCCGAACCCTCGGAACCGCGTACCGGGTGCGGGGTCACCGAACTCGCCCACGGCGTCGACGACGAGCGGTCCGTCTTCGGCGAGGACGAGCGCGGCCGCCCCCGCTCCGGCACCGGCCGCCTCGTCGCTTTCGGGCGCTCCTCGCGGGCCGTCGGCGACGACGACGAGCCTCGGGCCGACTGTCGCTGTCTCCCCAACTGTCGCCGCCAGCGCCACCGCGCCGGCGCGGGTGCTCCCGCCGAACTGCCGGGTCGGAACCGACGGGTCGACGCCGAGGAGCGAGGCCAGCCGGACCGCGCTTTCCTCCTCGTCGTTCGGCGGCGTCGTGGTCGCAAGGGCGAGGTGGTCGATGTCGCCGGCGTCCACCCCGGCCGCGGCGAGTGCGCGCCGGCCCGCCTCGGTCGCCATCGTCAGTGTGTCTTCGTCCGCATCGGCGACGGCGACCCGGTCGACGCCCGGCGCGCCGCCTTTGTCCCACGCCTCGCGGTAGGCCGACGCGGGGAGATAGAATCTGGGGACGTACGCGCCGACGCCGGCGATTCCGAGGGTCGCTCGGGCCGGGCCGTCGGCGCTCATAGCGCCCCTCCTTCGAGGACGTGGACGACGGCGGCACCGCCCGACCCGCCGACGTTGTGGGTGAGGCCGACGCTCGCGCCCGCGACTTGCCGGTCACCGGCCCGCCCGGTGAGCTGTTTGAACGCCTCGACGACCTGCCCCGCGCCCGTCGCGCCGATGGGGTGGCCCTTCGATTTCAGGCCGCCGGAGGGGTTGACGGGCAGGTCGCCGCCGAGTTCGGTCGCCCCCGAGTCGACCAGTTCGGGCGCGTGTCCGCGCTCGCAGAAGCCGAGGTCCTCGTACGCCAGCAGTTCGGCGATGGCGAAGCAGTCGTGGACCTCCGCGAAGTCCACGTCGTCGGGGTCGAGGCCGGCCATCTCGTAGGCGGCCCCGGCGGCCCGCTCGGACGATTCGACGGCGGTGTAGCTGTCGCGCTGGAAGAGGCCGACGCGCTCGGAGGCGGCACCCACGCCCGCGACGCGGACCGCGTCGTCGCACGCGCTCGCCACGTCCTCGCTGGCGACGAGAACCGCGGCCGCGCCGTCGGAGGTCGGACAGCAGTGATAGAGGTTCAGCGGGTCGGCCACGACGGGGGCGCTCCGCGCGTCGTCGAGCGAGCACTCGAAGCCGAGGTGCGCCTTCGGGTTCTTCGCGCCGTTCGCGTGGTTCTTCACCGCGACCTTCGAGAAGTGGTCCGGCGAGGCGTCGTAGGCGTCGAGGTACGCCGAGGCCATCTGGGCGTAGACGCCCGCGAACGTCGTCCCGGTGAGCCGCTCCCACTCCGTCTCGCCGCTGACGCCGAGCCAGTACTTCGCCACGTCGCCGCTCATGTCGGTCATGACCTCGTAGCCGCCCGCGAGGGCCACGTCCGCCATCCCGCTTTTGACCGCCTGCACCGCCTGTCTGACCGCGTAACCGCTCGCTGCGCAGGCGTTTTCGATTCGGGAACAAGGGACGCCGTGGAGGCCGACGTGCTCCGTCACGGCCGGCCCAGATAAGCCGAGTTGCCGCCCGCCGACGCCGAGCGACCCGACGACGGCCTCGTCGATATCGGCCGCCCCGACGCCGCCGGCGCTCCCCAGCGCCTCCTCGAACGCGGTCGCGAACAGCGACCGATAGCTCTCGTCCGGAAACGCGCCGTAGTTCGATTGGCCCGCTCCGACGATGTATGCGTCTCGCATGAGAGTCGATTACGTATCCCTCGCGAAATAGGTTCGCCCCGCAGTGCGGTCGGGCGACCGCATCATTTTTATCATATTCTATCATCGACTTCAAACGTATATGGTATTCGATAGCACGGAGACCGCCTCGCGGGAGGAGCTTCGCGAGGTGCAGGACGGTCGCCTGCGGGAGACGGTTCGGAACGCGTACGAGAACGTCGAGTTCTACCGCGAGACGTTCGACGAGGCCGGACTCTCGCCCGCGGACATCGAGAGCGTCGAAGACCTGTCGAAACTGCCGTTCACGACGAAGGAGGACTTCCGCGACCACTACCCCACGGGGATGTTCGCGGCCGACATGGACGACGTGGTTCGCGTCCACGCGTCGTCGGGCACGACCGGCAAGCCCAAAATCGTCGGCTACACCCGCGAGGACCTCGACGTGTGGAGCAAGGCCGTCGCGCGGTGTCTCGTCGCGGCCGGCGTCGGGTCGGACGACGTGGTTCAGAACGCCTACGGCTACGGCCTGTTCACCGGCGGTCTCGGCCTCCACCAGGGCGTCGAGGAACTCGGCGCGACGGTCATCCCCATCGGCGGCGGCAACACCCAAAGACAGGTGGAACTGCTCTCCGACCTCGGAAGCGACGTCATCGCGTGTACCCCGTCGTACGCGCTCTATCTCGCCGAGGTCGCAGACGACATGGGTATCGACATCCGCGACCTACCGCTTCGGACCGTCATCTTCGGCGCGGAGCCCTGCACCGAACCGATGCGAAACGAAATCGAAGCGCGACTCGGCGTGACCGGCATCGACATCTACGGCCTCTCGGAAATCGTCGGCCCCGGCGTCTCCGTCGAGTGCGAGGCGCAGGACGGCCTGCACATCTGGGAGGACTACTTCTACCCCGAGGTGGTCGACCCGAACACGGGCGACCCCGTCGAGGAGGGCGAGGAGGGCGAACTCGTGTTGACGACCCTCGCGAAGGACGCGCTGCCGGTTCTCCGCTATCGGACGGGCGACCTGACCACGCTGGACTACGGCACCTGCGAGTGCGGCCGAACCTGCGTCCGCATGGACAACATCACGGGCCGGTCGGACGACCTGATAATCGTCCGCGGCGTGAACTTCTACCCGAGCGAGGTCGAGTCGGTCGTCCTCGAGTTCGACCGAATCGCGCCGCACTACCGCATCGACCTCCGCCGCGAGGGGAGCCTCGACCGGGTCGAAATCACGGTCGAACTGGTCGAGGAGTTCGACGGGTCGCTGTCGGACCTCGAAGGGCGGATTCAAAAGCGGCTCTCGAACGTGCTCTCGTTCACGCCCGACGAACTGAACCTCGTCGAGTACGGCGACATCGCGCGCACCGAGGTCGGAAAGGTCCAGCGCGTCTACGACCACCGCGGCCAGTAACGCGCGCCGTCAGCGACCGCCGGGCTTGTAGACGCGCCCCCGAAAGGTCGCGATTCGCTCGCCGTCCCCGCCGGAGACGACGACCTCGTACTCCGCGGTCCGTCCCCCGAGGTGCGTCTCCCGGGCGACCGCGCGGAGCGTCTCGCCCACCTCGGCGGCCGCGAGGTACGAGATGTTCGTCTCCAGCGCGAACGCGGCGTCGCCGTGGCTGTTCGAGGCGGCCGCGAAGGCCGCGTCCGCGAGGCTGTACACCGCGCCCCCGTGGGGCGTCCCGTGGAAGTTCAGGTGGTCTTCGGCCACGGTCAGCGTCGTCTCCGCGTACCCGTCACCGACCTCGGCGAGGTCGATGCCGACGCGCCCGCAGTAGGGGTCGTTCGAGGCGCGTTCCCGTATCTCCGCGTAGTCGTCTTGCTCCGACATGCGACCACACGTCGTCCTGCGCTCCCCAAGTAGGCACCGACTGTCAGGAAAGATAGGTATGTAAACTACTTTATCTGATGGCGGTGACGGTGAGGTATGGCATACAGCTACGAACCGCACTACTTCGAGGACTTCGAGGAGGGCAAGGAGTTCCAGAGCGTCGGTCGCACCGTCACCGAGGCGGACTTCATGATGCACTCCGCGCTCTCGGGCGACTGGACCGAACTCCACACGAACAGCGAGTACGCGGAGGACACCCAGTTCGGCCAGCGAATCGCCCACGGGCCGATGACGTTCGTCCAGTCGACCGGCTTCGTGTACCGGTCGGGCATCGTCGAGCGCACCGCCATCGCCTTCCTCGGGATGAACTACATGGACCTGCCGAACCCGGTGTTCATCGGTGACACGCTCTCGCAGACGATGGTCGTCTCGGAGCGGAAGGACCTCGGGAGCCGCGACGACGCCGGCTTGGTCGTCCTCGAAATCGAGATGACGAAGCAGGACGGCACGGTCGTTCTCGAAGGCGACATGAAGTTCCTCATCAAGACGAAGTCGGCCGCGGAGTAAGGCGGCTTCCCGACCCGGTGACTCACGAATCTAACCGTTCGCCGCGGACGAACAACGCGTCGTCGGCCCCCTTCTCGCCGTAGTCGTCGTGGTACTCCATCAGCTGAAAGAGCGCGCCGGTCGGGTTTCGCGGCGAGACGAACGCCTCGGTCCAGCCGTCTTCCACCGCGTACCCCACGACGCGCTCGCCCGCGGCTTCGAGGGCGGCGACCATCGCGTCGACGTCCGACACCTCCAGCGTGACGTGGTGGAGGCCGGGGCCGTGCTCGTCGAGGAAGGTCGTCAGAAACGACTCCCCGTCGACGGGCGCGACGAGTTCGATTCTGGAGGCGTCGCCGAGGACGTAGGTCGCCCACTCGAACGAGCCGTCCGCGACCGTCTCGCGGTGGACGCGCTCGCAGCCGAGCGCGAGCAGCGTCGGCTCGGCGGTCTCGACGTCCTCGACGGCGATGCCCACGTGGTCGACGCGCGCGGCCGGCGGCGCTGGCTCCGTCGCGGTCGCGGTCGCAGTCGTCGAATCCGGGGGTACCGAGTCGTCGGGAACCATCTCCGACGAACTCGGTGTTCCTAACTATTAATAGCCAAGGTACGAACTCAGAGTCATGAAACTCGGGACGGGGCTGTTCACCTGCCAGCGGCGGCCGGACGACGACCGGCCGATGGCCGACCTGTACGACGAGATGCTGACGCTCGGGCGCGCGATAGACGACGCGGGCCTCGACAGCGCGTGGGTGTCCGAACACCACTTCATGCCGGACGGCTACCTCTCGGGGACGATGCCCGCGCTCGGGGCGCTCGCGGCGGCGACCGAGTCGGTCGAACTCGGGACGTGTATCGCGCTCGCGCCGCTGTACGACCCGATTCGGCTCGCGGAGGACGCGGCGACGGTCGACCTCATCTCCGGCGGGCGAACGACGCTCGGCCTCGCTATCGGCTCGAACCCCCGCGAGTTCGACGCCTTCGGCGTTCCGCGAGACGAGCGCGTCGACCGCCTCGCCGACGCCGTCTCCCTCCTCCGCGACGCGTGGTCGGACGGTCCGATAGCGCACGAGTCGCCGTTTCACGAGGGTGCGACAGGTGTCGACGTGACGCCCAAACCGGCACACGACGTGCCCCTCATGCTCGGTGGCGCGGCCAAGCCCGCGGTTCGCCGGGCGGCCCGGACGGCGGACGCGTGGTGCGCGCCGTCGTCGCTCTCCCTCGACGGCGTGCGCAAGCGCGTCGAGGACATTCGGAGCGTCCGGGAGGCCGAGGGACTCGACGGTGAGTTCACGATATACGTCCTCCAACACGGTTTCGTCGGCGACTCGAAGGCCGAGGCGTGGGACGCGATGAGAGACGGCTACCTCTACCTCCAGCGCCGGTACGCCGAGATATTCTCCGGCGACGAGGTCCCCGAACTGTCCGACGAACGCCGGACGGAGCTCAAAGCACAGGCCGTCTTCGGCACGCCCGACGACGTGGTCGCGGAGCTCGACCGCTACCGCGACGCGCTCGGCGACGACATCCACTTCATCTTCCGCACCTACCACCCCGGCATCGGCACCGACCGGATGGTCGAGTCCGTCCGCCGACTCGGCGACGAGGTCCGACCGCGACTCGCCTGAGGGGGCCGAATCGGCGGCTCAGGGCCGAACGCGACGTTCTCGTCGCCGGTATAACGAAAACATTTAAACGTGAAGTTTTTCATGTTACATGTGAACATACACACCATGAGAGACGATTGTTCAGCGGACAGCGGCGCACAGCCGCGTCCGTCGCGGCGACGGTTCGTACAGGCGGCTGGGTTGGCGGGCGTGACCGGGCTGACGGGCGTCGCCGGCTGTCTCGGCGGCGGTGGGGCCGGCGGGTCGAACGCCATCACCTACGGGGTGATTAGCCCGATGACCGGCCCGTACGGCGGTCTCGCGGTCGGCCAGCGGAACGGGGCCGAGTTGGCGATACGGCACGTCAACGAGAACGCGGACATCGACGTGGAGATAACGGGCGTCTACGAGGACACCGAGGCGGACCCCTCGACCGGCCGGCGGAAGGCGCAGTCCGTCGTCGAACAGGACGGGGCGTCGTATCTCATGGGCGCGATATCGTCCAGCGTCGCGCTCGCGCTCAACGAGTTCGCGGCCGAAGAGGAGCTCATCTACAACCCCGGCGGGGCCGCGGTTCCCATCACGGGGTCGAACTGCAACGAATGGGTGTTCCGCGCCGAGACGAACACGGCGCAGATGGCCGAAGCCGTCTCCGACTACACCGCCGAGAACCTCGGCACTAAGGTGTGGTTCCATATCGCAGACTACGCCTACGGCGAGTCGGTGATGCAGCGCGTCGAGCGCCGCATGCGCGACGGCCACGACATCGAAGTCGTCGGCCGGAGCCGCTCGCAGCTCGGCTCGACCAACTACAACTCCTACGTCAGCCAAATCGCCAACTCCGACTCCGAGGTGGCCGTTCTCGGCATGACCGGCGGCGACCTCATCAACTTCGTCAAGCAGGCGGCGAGTCAGGGGCTCAAAGAGAGCGTGAACCTCATGTCGCCGACGATGACGTTCTCGGTCGTCCGCGGCGCGCTCGGCGAGGCCGCCTACGGAACCTACGGCGGGGTCCGCTACCTGCCGACGCTCGAAACGGGCGACAACCAGTCGTTCGTCGAGGCCTACCGAAGCGAGTACGACTCCCTGCCGGACAACTTCGCGCGGGCCGCGTACATGTCCATTCGGATGACGGCGCGGGGCATCGCGGAGGCCGGCTCGACCGACCCCGCGGCGGTCAAGGAGGTGCTTCCGGGCCTCGAAATGGACACGATTCTCGGGCCGAACCAGTTCCGCGACTGCGACCACCAGGCGACGAACCCGGTGTGGCCGGGCGAACTCGTCGCGCCGGACGGCGGGAGCGGTCCCGCGACCGTCGAACTCGGCGAGATGATAGCCGGGGCGGACGCGCTCCCCGACTGCGGCGAACTCGGCTGCTCGCTCTAGCATGTCGGTCGCTAGTGCCGTCGCCGAGCAGGTCCTCAACGGGCTCGTCGTCGGGATGGTGTACGTCCTGCTCGCGGCCGGACTCTCCATCATCTTCGGCGTCATGGACGTCATCAACTTCGCCCACGGCGAGCTGTTCGCCCTCGGCGCGTACTTCGCGTTCGCCATCGCCGGCCCCCTCGGCGGCGCGGGCTTCTGGGTCGCGCTCGTCGTCGCGCCCCTCCTCGTCGGCGTCGTCGGGATGGGTATCGAGCGGCTCACCGTCAAGCGGCTGTACGGCCGCGACCCGCTGTACCACATCCTCCTGACGTTCGGGCTCGTCCTCATCATCAACGACCTCATCACGTCGGTGTGGGGCAAGTCCGCCCAGCCGTTTCCGATTCCCTCGGTTCTCGACCAGCCGGTCGCGCTGTTCGGGTTCAACTACTCGCTGTACAACTACGGCATCATCGTCTTCGGGTCGGCGCTGGCGCTCGGTACGTGGCTCCTGTTGAACCGCACCCGCTTCGGGATGATAATCCGCGCCGGCTCCGAGGACCGCGAGATGGTCCGCACCCTCGGCATCGACATCGACCGCTACTACACCCTGACGTTCGGGTTCGGCGCGGCGCTCGCCGGCGTCGCCGGCATCGTCCTCGGCGCGTACCAGAACGTCAGCCCGACGATGGGGAGTTCGGTCATCATCCCGGCGTTCGTCATCGTCGTTCTCGGCGGCCTCGGGTCGTTCCGCGGGGCCGTGGTCGGCGGGCTGTTCGTCGGCCTCGTCCAGACGTTCGCCCGGACGTACGCGCCGTTCCTGGAGGGGCTCATCGTCTTCCTGCTCATGATCGCCGTGCTCGTCGTCAAGCCGACGGGGCTGTTCGGCACGAGCGTCGGCGCGGGCGACCACCACGACGGCGCGCTCCTCCACGGCTCCGGCGGCGGCGTGCTGTCCGCGGAGACCCGCGCGAAACTCGGCTACGCCGGCGTCGGCGCGCTCCTCGTCGTCCCGCTTCTCGCGGAAGTGACCGGCGTCACCTACTCCGTGACGCTCCTCGAAGACATCCTCATCTGGGCGCTGTTCGCGCTCAGCCTCGACCTCGTGCTCGGCTACGCGGGCCTCGTCTCGCTCGGTCACACGCTGTTTTACGGGGTCGGCGCGTACGCCTCGGTCCTCACGCTCATGCACGTCTCGCCGTCGGTGTTCGTCGCGCTCGCCGTCGCCGTCGCCGTCTGCGCGGCCATCGCGTGGGGCGTCGGCTACCTCTCGATACGCGTGTCCGGGGTGTTCTTCGCCATGATAACCCTCGGGTTCGCGGAGCTGTTTTACAACGCCGTGTTCAAGTTCGACTTCACCGGCGGCTCCGACGGCCTGTTCGGCGTCGACGCGTTCTACGGTCTCGCCGGCCTCGGCGTCGACCCCGGCGAGTTCGCGGTCCCGCTGGGACCGGTCGTCCTCGACGGCGGCGCCGTCCAGTACTACTTCCTCCTCGCCGTCGTGGTCGGGTCGTACCTGCTGGCACGCCGCCTCATCCGCGCGCCGTTCGGCTCGGTGCTGCAGTCCATCCGCGAGAGCGAAGAGCGCGCCTCCTTTATCGGCTACGACGTAACCGCCTACAAGCGCCGCGCCTTCGTCGTCTCCGGCGGTCTCGCGGGGCTCGCCGGCGGACTGTTCGCCGCCAACAACGGCTACGTCGCGCCGTCGTTCCTCCACTGGATAAACTCGGGCGAGGTCATCGTGATGACCGTCCTCGGCGGCATGGGAACGCTCTACGGGCCGATGCTCGGCGCGGGCGTCTTCGTCGCCGCGGAGGACGTGCTCTCGTCGTACATCGACCAGTGGCAGCTCGTCATCGGCGTGCTGTTCGTCCTGTTCGTCATCTTCGTGCCGCGGGGGCTCGTGTCGCTCCCGCGGACGGTGGCGGACCACCCGCTTTTCGAATCGGCCGTCGGCGGCCGGTTCCGCGACCGCGTCGGCGAACAGGCCGGCGTCACCGACCCGGAGGTCGACCGCCGTGAGTGACCCGATACTGCGGACCGAGAACCTGACGAAAGAGTTCGGCAAGCTCGTCGCCGTCGACGACGTGACCCTCGACGTGGAACGCGGCGAGTTCCGGAGCCTCATCGGTCCGAACGGGGCCGGCAAGACGACCACGTTCAACCTCCTGACCGGCGCGCTCCGGCCGACCCGCGGCACCGTGACGTTCGACGGCGAGAACGTGACCGCGCTCCCGCCGCACGAGCGCGTGCGCCGCGGCCTCGGCCGGTCGTTCCAAATCACGAACGTCTTCTCGGGGCTCACGGTCCGCGAGAACGTCCGCCTCGCCGCGCAGGCGGCCCGCGAGGGCGGCTTCACGCCGGTCGAAGCGTACCTCCGGCGAAGCGACGCCTTCGACGACGTGAACGAGCACACCGACCGCGTGCTCGACCGCTCCGGCCTCTCGGGCCGCGGCGACGAACCCGCGGACGTGCTCGCCTACGGCGACAAGCGCCGGCTCGAAATCGCCATCGTGCTCGCCACCGACCCCGACATGGTGCTTCTGGACGAGCCGACCGCCGGCATGAGCGCCGAGGAGACGCGGGCCACGATGGACCTCATCGACGAGGTGCTGTCGGACCAGACGCTCCTGCTCATCGAACACGACATCGACCTCGTGATGCGGGTGTCCGACCGAATCACGGTCCTCCACCGCGGCGAGGTACTGGCCGAGGGGACGCCCGCGACCGTCTCGGAGGACCCGGAGGTCCGCGAGGCCTACTTCGGGGGTGTCGAGACGTGAGCGACGAACCGCTCTTGTCCGTCCGCGGGCTCGTCTCGGGCTACGGGTCGACCCGCGTCCTGCAGGGCATCGACCTCGACGTGCCTCGCGGGTCGGTCGTCACGCTCATCGGGCGCAACGGCGTCGGCAAGACGACGACGCTCCGGAGCATCCTCGGGAACGTCCCGCCGTCAGAGGGGACTATCACCTTCGACGGGGCGGATATCACGACGCTGTCGCCGGAGAAGACCGCCCGCGAGGGCATCGCGCTCGTCCCCGAGGAGCGCCGCATCTTCCCCGGCCTGACCGTCTCCGAGAACGTCGAAATCGGCCGCATCGGCGGTCGTCGAGACGCCGAAAAACCGAGCGTCGACGCCGTCGTCGACGAGTTCGAGAACCTCGCGCGCCACCGGAACAGCCGGGGTGCGAACCTCTCGGGCGGCGAACAGCAGATGCTCGCCATCGCCCGCGCGCTCGTCTCCGCGCCGGACCTCCTGTTGCTCGACGAACCGACCGAAGGGCTCGCGCCCGCCATCGTCAAACAGGTCCAGCGAAAAATCGAGGAACTGAACGACGACGGCGCGACCATCCTCCTCGTCGAACAGAACGTGCAGGTCGCCCTCGACGCCGCGGACTACGTCTACATCCTCGACAAGGGCCGGGTCGTCCACGAGGGCCCCGCCGACGAGGTCGCCGCCGCCGACGAGGTGCTCGACCGGTACCTCGGCGTCTCGATGGCCGACTGACGGCGTCCGGCGTCTCGTCGGCCGCCCGGCCGGGGCCGACCGACGAAACGAACTTAACGCACCTGTGCGAACTGATGGCATGGACATCGAGGAGTTCTTCGAGAGCATGCCGTTCGCGCGGCTGTTGGGCGTCGAAGTCACCGAGGTCGCGGACGGGCACGCGGAGGGTCGCATCGAGATGCGCGAGGAACTGTCGTGGAACGCCGACCGGGTGATGGCCCACGGCGGCGTGACGTTCACCCTCGCGGACACGGTCGGCGGCGCGGCGCTCGTCAGCGAGGTCGACCAGCCCGTCCCGACCATCGATATGCGAATCGACTATCTCAACGCGGGGACCGGCGACCTCCGCGCCGAGGCCGACGTGGTTCGACTCGGCGGCGACGTGGGAACCGTGGACGTGGACGTGTACGCGACGGACGGGAATCACGTGGCGACCGCGAGGGGAGTCTACAAGACCGGTTGAGTTCCCCGCCCGCCGCAGGGTCAGTAATCAACAATAGTTAATATTATGCGCGAAAAGGGTATTTCGTAATGGAATACAGTGGCCCGACCGGTCTCTACATCGACGGGGACTGGGTAGCCGCGGCATCGGACGAGACCATCGAGACGCGCGACCCGGCGACCGAAGCGCCGTACGCCGAGGTCGCCCGCGCGGGCGAGGCGGATGTCGACGCCGCGGTGCGGGCGGCGAACTCGGCGGGCGCTCGCGGCGGCGAGTGGGAGACCACGAGCGCGGCCGAGCGCGGCGAGACACTGCGCGCGATGGCCGACTTCATCGAGGCGCGGAAAGATGAGATAGCGCTCGTCGAGTCCCACGATAACGGCAAGACGCCGTTCGAGGCCGGTATGGAGGTCCAGATGGTCGTCGACACCTTCCGCTACTACGCCGGGTGGACCGACAAGGTGACCGGCGAGTACAACCCCGTCCCCGGCCGGCGCGTCAACTACACGACCCGCGAACCGCTCGGCGTCACCGGACACATCGTCCCGTGGAACTACCCCTTCCAACTCGCGGGGCGCAGCCTCGCGCCGGCGCTCGCCTGCGGCAACACGGCGGTGGTAAAGCCCTCCAGCCAGACGCCGCTTTCGGCGCTCTACTACGGCCTCGCGGCCGAGGAAGCCGGCCTCCCCGACGGCGTGGTGAACGTGGTTCCCGGGAGCGGGTCCGAGGCGGGGTCGGCGCTCGCCTCGCACCCCGACGTGGCGCACGTCACCTTCACCGGCAGCACCGAAGTCGGTACGGGCGTCATGGCCGACGCCGCGGCCACCGTGACCGGCGTCACGCTCGAACTCGGCGGGAAGGGCCCCAACGTCGTCTTCCCCGACGCCGACCTCGACGCCGCCGCCAAGGGCGTCCACTACGGCATCTTCATGAACGCCGGCCAGATGTGCTGGGCCGGGTCGCGCCTGCTCGTCCACGAGGACGTGGCCGACGACCTCGTCGAGCGAATCGTCGCGCGCGCCGAGTCGACCCCGCTCGGTTCCGGCATCGACGACGACGGTCGGATGGGGCCGGTCGTCAGCGAGTCCCACCGCGAGGACGTGTTGGAGTACATCTCCCTCGGCGTCGAGGAGGGCGCGACCGTCGCCTGCGGCGGGGGCGTTCCCGAGGACAAGGAGACCGGCTACTTCGTGGAGCCGACGGTTCTCACCGACGTGACGAACGACATGACCGTGGCCCGCGAGGAGATATTCGGCCCGGTCCTCGTCGTCACCGAGTTCTCGGACCGAACGGAGGCGATCGAACTCGCCAACGACTCGCCGTACGGGCTTCTCGCCGGCGTCTGGACCGAGGGGCTCTCTCGCGCCCACGGCGTCGCCGACGCGCTCGACTACGGAATGGTCAGCGTCAACGAGTACCCGGTGACGTTCCCGCAGACGCCCTTCGGC
The DNA here is from genome assembly GCF_000336975.1 of Haloferax sp. ATCC BAA-644. Classification (NCBI taxonomy): domain Archaea; kingdom Methanobacteriati; phylum Methanobacteriota; class Halobacteria; order Halobacteriales; family Haloferacaceae; genus Haloferax; species Haloferax sp. ATCC BAA-644. The sequence goes on along the minus strand of NZ_AOLF01000001.1, from coordinate 31,844 downwards.
GGCACGAAACAGAGCGGTCACGGCCGCGAGCAGGGCGCGGAGGCCGTCCGCGAGTTCACGCAGGCGAAGAACGTGAACCTCAACCTCGGTTGACTCGGCCGCGAATTCGGCCCGCAACCCGCTGACCGCTTCGGCCCTCAACTCGCTTCCCGCTGAACGCTCCGCCCCTCGACCCGCCGTCCCCGGAGCGACCGCCTCGGCGCTCCGCGGACGCCGTTCCAAAAAACCGCTCTTCTCCGGTCTCTCCGCCGACGCTATTCGAACCGCTGGAACGGCTCTTGACAGTCGTTACAGAAGTGCATCGACCGGCACAGCCCCGGCCCTTTCGGGTGCTCGCGGGCGGTGTTCGTACCACCGCAGTACGGGCACTCCGCGCCCGATGTCTCGCCCGTCGTCTCGGTGCTGGGGTCGAAGCGGCGCATCGCTCACACCCCCAGTCCGAACTCGCGGAGGGCCTCGCGGCCCGCCTCGGTCACCATGTCGACGGTCCACTCCGGCGTGAACCGGAGTCGCACGGACGCCTCGTCGACGCCGGCCGACAGAATCGCACACCGCACGTCGTTTTCGAGGTAGTCGCGCGCCGGACAGCCGGTGTAGGTCAGCGTCATCTCGACGATACCGAGCGTCTTCGCCTCGCCGTCTTCGCCCTCCCGCTCGACGACGCGAACGCCGTAGATGAGGCCGAGGTCGACGATGCTCACCGGCATCTCGGGGTCCTCGATCTCGTAGAGGGTGTCCCAGATGTCGGCTTCGACGCCCGTGGCTCCGACACCCGTCTTCGGGAAGCCCTCGGGCACCTCGCCGCCGACGTACTCCGTGTAGCCGCAGGCGGTCGCGTCGGGCGCGTCGTCGGCGCTCACGTCAGACACGCTCCCCGCCGATTCGCGCCGGCTCGGGCGCTTCGAGCTCCTCGTACGTCCGCCGGAACTCCGCGGCCAGTTCCTCCCAGTGGTCGGTGTGGGTGCCGTCGCGGCCGCGGGCGCTCGGGCGCTCGACCTCGTCGGGTTCGGGCACGTCGAGCCCGAGCGACTCGAGGTACGGAATGACCGTCTCCAGCCACTCGATGCGGAGGTCGGTGGTGGACATCGTCCGGAAGCCGTTGTCGACGATTGCGTCCTCGTGGTCGGGCTCGACGAAAAGCGAGAGCGCGTGGGGGAACAGCCGGTCGAGCGCGTCCTGTATGCGGTCGCGGCTGTCGCCCTCGGCGAGGCGGTCGAGCCAGCTCTGGGCGTTTTCGAGGTGGTAGCGCTCCTCGCTCAGCACCTTGCCGACGCGGTCGGAGAGCGGCGCGTAGCTGGTGCCGACGAGCGCGTCGAGGCGCAGGCGCTCGGCGGCGTCGTAGAGGTAGCTCCGCAGGACGGCGTCGGCCCAGTCGCCCTCCGCGAACGGGAGTTCGACCAGCGTGGCGTGTCTGAACTCGTCGGCGGGGCGCTCCCAGATGAGTTCCGCCTCGGTGTGGCCGAGTTCTTCGAGCAGGTCGTACCACAGCCGAGCGTGGCCGAACTCGTCCTGTGCGACGTTCGCCAACGCGAGGTCGGATTCCAGCGTCGGCGCGTAAATCTGCCACTCGATGAGGCGCTCGCCGTGGACGTACTCGTCGTCCGCGAGGCGGAACAGCAGCTCTTCGAGTGCGGCGCGCTGTTCGGCGTCGAGGTCTTCGGGGGTGAGGGCGTCGGGCATGGTTAGCTGTCCGCCTCGAGCGATTTCTCCACGTCGGCCTGCTCGGCCTCGCTTTCGGCGACTTCCGGCGCGGCCGGTTCGATGTCCGTGTACGAGGTGGCCCAGCGGTAGGTCTTGTCGGTCGTCCCGCCGAAGCTCGTCTCGTCGGCGTCGATTTCACCGATTTCGTCGTGCGGAACGACCCACAGGCTGTGGGTCTTCATTCGTCGGCCGTGCTGGACGGCCGCGAACTGCAGCGCCAACTCGCGGTCCGGCGCGTGGACGTTGCCGCAGTGTTTGTGGTACGCTCCCGGTTTGTCCTGTCTGAACACTTCCCAAATCATGGTTCTCAGTCCGCCGCCTGCGGGGTTCCGGCCCCCGACGCGCCCTCCCAGCCGTGCATCGATTCGCGCACCCACTCGACCGCCTCCTGCGCCTTCGCGCGGGAGGTAATCTGCTCGTGGCTCCCCTCGGAGGCGTTCTTGGCGATGGTCCAGAACTCGTCCCAGTTCAGGTCGTCCTCGTTGACGTGGTAGGTGTCGAGCTCCTCGTCGTAGTCGATGCGCGGGTACTCGGGGACGACGAGGCCGTACTTCTCCGCTTTCGGGACGTAGGTGTCGAGGAAGGTGTCGCGCAGTTCGTCGTTGGACTTCGTCTTCAGGCCGACCTCCTGTGCGAAGTCGTTGTGGACGGACTTGTCGTTGGTCGGGCCGAAGAACTGGATGATTCGCGGCCACCACGTCTCGAAGGCGGCCTGCGTCTTCTCTTGGGTCGCCTTCGACCCGTTCATCAACTCGGAGAGGATGGACTCGCCGTGTTTGACGTGGAAACCCTCCTCGAAGCACACCTTGTCCATCGCGTGGGCGTACGGCGTCCACGACGTGTTCTTGAGCGTCGCCTGCCGGTGCATGGCCGCGCCGTCGACGAAGAACGCTATCATCGGAACCTCGTGCCACGACTCCATCGGGTAGTGGAAGCAGTTGAGGAACTTGCCGTCGCCGCGGGCGAGTTCGTCCAGCATCTCGTCGCGCGTCTTGACGCCGAGGGACTCGGCCGCGCGGTAGAGCAGTTGCGCGTGGCCGATTTCGTCCTGCACCTTCGCAGAGAACGCCAGCTTTCGGTCGATGCTCGGCGCTTGCCGGATGAACGGCTTTTCGAGGTACCCGCCCATCACCTCGCTGTTCGCGTGGAACTGAATCATCCGCGTCGCGGCCTTGCGGTACTCCTCTGGCATGTCGTCTTTCGGAGCGAACTGCCGCGGGCCCGCCCGTTCTTTGACGGTTTCGAGGTCCATTAGTCTATCAGGAATTATCATCTATAACCACTTACGGATTGACCCGTCCATGGCCTGCCTTTTTATATTCGTGCCACGTACACACACGCCGATGATAGCGGAGTGTTTGGTGGCCGAGTTCCGAATCGACGGCGACGACTGCCCGCTGGCGCGGGCGACCGACGCGGTCCCCGTCGCGGTCGACGCGAACGCGCCGCAACTCCGCGCCGACGGCAACGTCCTGCTTCATTTTTCGGCTCCCGCGGACGACCGACTCCCCGAGGCCCTCGACGACGACGACGCCATCCGCTACCTCCACGTCACCCGCGGCGACGACGCGTACACCTTCCGTTGTCTCTCGAAACACCCCTGCGTCGTCCACGAGCTCGTCGACGCCGGCTTCCTCGTCGAGTCGATGCGGTACGACGACGGCGGCGCGACGATGCGCGGGGCGGTCGTCGGCTACGACGTACTCCGCGGCGTGATGGAGACGGCCGGCGGCACCGTCGGTATCCAGCTCCAGCGTGCCTACCCCCTCCGGGCGGACGAGGAATCGCCCGTCGGTCGAGCGTGGGACCTCACGCCCGCGCAGGAGGCCGCCCTCCGGGCGGCCGTCGAGATGGGGTACTTCGACCTCCCCCGGAGCATCACGGCTCGGGACGTGGCGGACGAACTCGGAATCAGCAAGTCGGCGTTCCTCGAACGGCTCCGTCGGGCGCAACAGTCGGTGTTCGGCGCGCTGTTCGCGTGAGCCGACACCGCGGCCGACTCGGGCACCGGGCCGCCGGCTGATTCGGGTACCGCCCCCGCGGCGAGGCTATTTACCCCGCGTCCCCGTAGCGCGGGTATGCGAGTCGACGACGCCGACGGCGTCCGGACCGTGACGTTCGACAGACCCGAGGCGAAAAACGCGTTCACCGCCGACGTGGCCCGAGAGCTCTCGGCGGCGCTCGAAGCACTCACGCCCGAGGCGTTCGACGCCGCGGTGATAACGGGCGACGGCGACGCCTTCAGCGCCGGCGGCGACGTTCGGGCGATGGCAGAGCGCGACGAGACCGCCCGGGAGGCCTACGAGCGCGTCCGCGGAACCCTCGGCCGCGTCGCCGAGGCGATTCTCACCGCCCCGGTGCCGGTCGTCGCCCGCGTCAACGGCGACGCCGTGGGTGCGGGGGCCTCCGTCGTCGCGGCCTGCGACTTCGCCTACGCCGCCCGCGACGCCCGCTTCGGCGCGTCGTTCGTCAACGTCGGTCTCGTCCCCGACGCGGGCGCGACGGTGACGCTCCCCCGGTTGGTCGGCCTCCGCGCCGCGAAGGAACTCGCCTTCACCGGGAAACTCATCTCGGCCGAGCGCGCCGCGGAACTCGACCTCGTGAACGAGGCGGTCGACCCCGATGACCTCGACGCCGTCGTGGACGAGACGGTCGAGACGCTCGCCGCACAGCCGACGGAGACGCTCGCGCTGGCGAAGGAAGCGATACACGCGAACCTCGGCCGGTCGTGGACGGACGGCCTCGAACGCGAGGCGCACGCCCAGACGCTCGCCTACGACACTGACGCCCACGAGGAGGGCGTTTCCGCGTTCTTGGAGAAACGGCGGCCGGAGTTCGAGTAGCTTAGGCGCGCTTCACAACGTAGTACAGTGATGCAACAATGGGTATGAAAAATGACGCTATCGGCCACACGACTCTGTTTGGCCGGGTGGACACCTGCTCAGCATGCTGTAACTGGGCATCGGCGAATATTAAGGCAGGCGTGACTATCCAGGCGCAGAGGAACACGAGTAACGCTTGGTCTCCACTTATTGCGCCGCTATTTGGACCGCCAAACGCGTACAATATGCCCCAAAATTGGACACATAGACTCGCAATCACCCATTTCAATCTGCCTCCTGCAGACTCTTTTTCTGATTCAACAGGTACCGCAATTGTTCCATCGTCGTTGAGCTTGTCCGGGTCGTAATTACGCAACGTCTCTGATACGTGTGAATCAGAGCAACCGACGGCGGTTGCTATGCGCGTGTTGGACCAGTCCGGGTTGTCTCTCTTTTTATAGAGAATCGCCTGTTGCTTCGCAGTAAGCTGTCTATCCTCGTACTTCATCGCCCGCCCCAACTATGCTGTATCTGAACGTTAACTATCCCAATCCCCATACGAAAACGCGTTCAGAACACATATTGAATGTTACTGAACTAGCGCATCCGATATATCTATAAATCGAGGAACCGTTCCGCGTTCTCCCAGAGGAGTTTTCGCTTCACCTCCTCGGAGGCGTCGAAGTGCTCCTCGAAGGACTCGAACCACCGCCCCGGTCGAATCATCGGGTAGTCGGTGCCGAACATCACCTTGTCCTGCAAGACGGTCTTGGCGTAGTGAAGCACCTGCTCGTCGATGTACTTCGGGAGCCACCCCGAGAGGTCCATATAGACGTTGCCCTTCTGCTGGCAGATGGCGAGTTGCTCTTTTTCCCACGGGTACGCCGGGTGGGCGATGAGAATCTGGAGGTCCGGGTGCTCGGCGGCCACGTCGTCGATGAGCATCGGGTCGCCGTACTTGATTTTCAGGCCGCGGCCGCCGGGCGAGCACGCCCCGAGCGTGGAGTTCCCGCCGTGGAAGACGACCGGCACGCCGAGGTCCTCAATGGTGTCGAACAGCGCCCTGTGTTCGTCGTCGCTCGGGTCGAACCCCTGTGCGATTTGCTGGAACTTGAACCCCGAGAGGTCGAGGTCTTCGACGCATCGGACCGCCTCCTCGACGCAGTCGTCTTTCAGCGGGTCCACGCTCCCGAACCCGACGAAGAAATCGGGGTGCGTGTCTCTGACCTCGGCCACGTAGTCGTTCGGAACCGGCGGGTTTCCGGTGTTCGTCTCGGCGTCCCACCCGAGAAGCACCGCTCGTCCGATGTCGTGCTCGCGGTACTCGGCTATCATCTCCTCGTAGCTCCACGTCTCCATCTCCGCGCCGAACCTGTTCGCCGCGTCCCGCATCATCTCCCCGCCGGCGTCTTCGAGGAACTCCGCGGTCGGTTGGTGGGCGTGCGTGTCGATGATGCGCGGCTCGTCGACCCAATCTAACACGGTCATTCGTGTATGACTGTCACCGAGCGATAAAAATCGAACGGACGGAGCCGACCGAATGATGGCGCGGCGGCGTTGATGTCCCGCCACGGGTGGCGATTCGACGCGCAACCCAACCAGTCACTGGCCAATCCCGTTCGGGTCGGTGCTCAGTCCCGCCCCGACTCGAAGAAGCCTCCCCCTCGCGGGAACCCGGCTGTGATGCCGGCCCGGCGTGGTCCCGACAAGGCCGGCGAGAGAAGACGAATTTAATATAAGCTTACCGTCACATGACGTTCATCGTGTCGGCGTCACAGCCCGGATTCGTTTTGACGACTCATATCAATAACATTTCAAAACTAGCAAAAGTTGTAATCCTATCCAGAGTATATCTTTTTAAGCCGCATCGAATGCGGTTCTAGACGACATTGAGCGGCACATATACCAGACTCATTTTAGAAACAATATTGGGTTTCTCTCAGTCTCCCCATTACAAAACGAGTTCACCTGCGAATCGCTCTGACTAACTCCTCTCGGAATTGTTACTCGTGGCCTCCTCTCCGCGGATACGACTGCGCCCCGCCCCGCGTGTTCCGCGCGATAATCGTCGCCGTCGAGGACTGTCGGTCGTCGCGCGGTTCGGTCGATTCGTCGTAGTACAGTACCGTGAGGTCGAGGCAGGCGCGGAGCAGTTCGTTCGAGTCGAAGCGGTATCTGTCGGTGCTCGGCCCCACCGTCGCCGGCGGGTCGGCCCGCAGGTGGTGCTGGTAGAACAGGACGCCGCCGGGCTTCAGCGCCGCCTTGATGTCGGCGAGGCGGTCCAGCGTCCGGAAGTAGCTGATGGTGACGAGGTCGTACGTCGACTCGGGGAACTCGTAGGTCGTCGCGTCGGCCCGAATCGTCTCCACGCGGTCGGTGAATCCGCGGGCCCGGGCGCGCTCTTCGATGATACTGAGCCCCTCGCCCGACTGGTCGAGCGCGTCGACTCGGTAGCCGTTTGCGGCGAGAAACAGCGCGTTACGGCCGCTGCCGGCCGCCACGTCGAGCGCGCGGCCGTCGGGCAGTTCGTCGAGGTACGCCCGGAGCACCGGCGACGGCTCCGGGTCGGTCGGATACGTTCCGGTCCGGTAGCGTTCGTCCCACTCCATACGGGCGCTACGCGGACCGCCGTGTTCAAGCTACGGCGTCGTTCCCGGCGGATGGGTCGTGGATGTACTGACAACTTCCTTACACACTCGTCGGCAGTGCGGTCACTTATCCGTCTCCGGCAGCGAGTACGGGGTATGACGATTGAAACCGGCGACTCCGTTTCGCTCGAATACGTCGGAACGCTCCCTGACGGCACGGTTTTCGACACGTCGCGTCAGGACGTGGCCGAGGCAGAGGGTCTCGCGGAGGCCCAGCCCGACCGCGACTACGAGCCGCTCGCGGTCGAGGTCGGCGCGGGAACCGTCATCGAGGGACTCGACGAGGCGCTCGTCGGCATGTCCGTCGGCGACGAGGAGAGCATCGAAATCCCGCCGGAGAAGGCCTACGGCGAGTACGACGAGGACCTCATCCGCGAGCACGAGACCGAACAGCTCCGCGAAGTGCTCGGTGACGAACCCGAGGAGGGCCTGTACGTCCAGACCCAGCAGGGCGGCCTCGGCGAAATCGTCCACGCCGACGACGACGTGGTCCGCATCGACTTCAACCACGAACTCGCGGGCGAGACGCTCGTCTTCGACATCGAAATCCTCGACGCGAACTGACCTGAACTGCTGACCTGAACCGCGCCGCAGTCTCGCGGTTCGACCCGTTTTTCTCCCACTATTCGCGCCACCACGCGACGGCGTACATCACACCGCCGACGAGAATCAGGACTGCGCCGACCCCGGCCACGCCGAGGCCGACGACGAACGCGGACCCGAAGCCGAAGTCGTCGACGTGGCCGTAGACGGTGATGCTGTGGAGCGTTCCGTCCTTCTCGACGAGCGCCGGGAGGCGGTCCGCGAAGGCGTCGTTCACCCGCGGTCGGTAGCCGAAGTCCTCGTCCGATGAGTTCCGGAGGATTCTATCGACCGTCTCCCTCGCCTCCGGCGAGAGATTCTCGTAGCGATACGCGCCTCGCTCGACGGTGGCGTCGGCGACGCGCCGGAGCGTGGCGTTCCGCGCGGTGACGACCGAGCCGTTTTTGCGCACGCTGAACCGGTAGTACTGGTCGCGCTCGCCGTAGGCGTCGTGGACGTACGTGTTGTTCCGCGCGATGGCGCGAAGGTCGGCTCGCGCGCCGGCCGCCGTCGTCCGGGCGGTCCCGTTCCGCATCGCCGCCTCCAGCGTCTCGCGGGTCTCGTTCGGCGCGCGGTACTCGCCGGCCGAGTACCGGTGGCTGACCTGATGCACCGAAATCGAGACGGTCCGACCGTGCCGGTCAACAATGGTCTCTGTGTCGGACTCGTTTGCGAGCGACACCGTCTCGGCCCGGTACGACTGCGAGACTTTCGGCGGCGGGGATGTCGCGTCCGCGAGCGCGGGCAGGTACACCGGCGCGGGGAGGCAGGCGAGACCGACGACCGCGAGAAGGAGAGCGAGTTCCCGGAGACGCATCGTCGGGAGTTCCGCCGAGTGCGGTAAGTGCTTTTTGCCGGCGTCAGTCGTTCTCTTTGGCTGTCCTAGTTGTCCAGCGGCGGATTCGCGTCGAGGCAGTCAGCGACCCGCTCGCGCTCCTCGCGGGCGTCGGCTAACTCGTCTTCGACGACGCCCCGCTGGAGTCGCTCACGCTGGTCTTCGGTGAGTTCCGCGCGGGCGACCGCGGCGTCACGGAGGCGGTCGTACGACTCCTCGTACGTCAGTTCGTGGACCTCCCGGGCGCGGGCGACCGTCTCGTCGGCGGCGAACCGACTCACGACGGCGACGAGTTCTTTCGTCCGCCAGCGGAGTTCAGAGGCGGGGTCCGGCGGCCACGACACGGTCAGCGGGTCGGCGTCGAGCGTCTCCAGAAACCGCTTGTTCGTCCCGACGGCCGCGGCGAACCGCTTCGGGTCGTCCACGTAGTGGTCGAGCTTCGACCGCGAGTAGCCGGCGTACTCGACGAGCGTGGAAATGGGCTCGTCCCCGATGGCGGCGGTTTCGAGGTACTCGCGCAGTCGTTCCGGGGGACTGGGCGTCCCGACCAGCGGGTACGACTCGGCGGCCGCCAGCCACGCGAGCACCTCGCGGGCCGATGACTCGGCGCGGAATCGGTCGAACGCCTCGGTCACGGCGTCGTCGTACCGCCCGATGGGGTCGCGGAGTTCATCGACCGGCGCGTCGATGTCGGCCTCACCGAGTTCCCGCACGCGTTCGAGGCGGTCGATTCGCGCGTCGAGTTCGTCCGCGCGCTCCCGCAGTCGCCGGCGGGCGCTCCGATAGTCGTCTCTCGCCTCGTCCAGTTCGTCGAGGAGCGCCGCCTCCTCGCGGGCTGGGTCCAGTTCGCGTCTGGCCTGCTCGAAGTCGGACGCCGACAGCGACGAGGTGATACCGGTCGTGAGCGACTCGTTGGCGTCGATGAAGGCATCGCTGTGGCGCACGTCGGCGGGGACCTCCTCCAGCCGGTCCGACAGCGCCTCGCGGAACTCGACGTAGCCTTCGAGGTCGTCGGTCGCCCGCTCCTCGTAGCGGTCGAGAATCCCCGTCACGTCGCGGACGGCGGACGCGAGCGTCCGAAGCTCCTCGCGGCCGATGTCGTCGACCGCCTCGCGTCGGCCGCGGAGGGTGTCGGCCGCCGTTCGGAGCGCCGCCACGGCGTCGTCGGCGAGCGCGGCGTCAGTCACGCTGCGCCACCTCGGGCGGGTATCCCGGTCGCGGAATCAGTGTCATGCCCGACGAGTCGGTGCGCGAGGTTGAAAAGTTGATGACCGAGGACGGCGGTGCGACGGCCGCGGAGTTGACAGACCGTCAACGGCGCTTCCGGTCGGTCGCCACGTCGAACGCGGCGGCGACCGCGACTGCGAGCACGCAGAGCGCGACCGACGGCGACAGGGAGAACAGGCCGGCCATGCCGGGGAACGTTGCGACCGCGAGGAGCGAGACGGCGTAGTAGACGCCGGCGGCGGGCGGTCCGCGAACGCCGTCCGGCGAAAGGACTTACCCGCGACCGGGTGTATGACAAGCCATGTACGAGCGCATCCTCCTGCCCGTCGACGAGAGCACGTCGTCGAGCGCGGTTCTCCACCACGCCAGCGAACTCGCCCACTGGGACGACGCGGAGATACGGTTACTCTTCGTCGCCGACACGACCCGCGACAGCGTCACCGTCGTCGAGAACGACGTGGTCGACGCGCTCGAACGCGAGGGCGAGAGCGTCGTCGAGGAGGCGGCGGAGACGCTCCAGAACCTCGGCGTCGATTACTCGACGGACGTGGTGCAGGGCAACCCCGCACCGACCATCGTCGAGTACGCCGAGGAGTACGACTACGACCTCGTCGTGATGCCGACCCACGGGCGGGAGGGTATCTCGCGACAGCTTCGGGGGAGCGTCACGGAGAAGGTCGTCCGCCTGTCGGACCGGCCGGTGCTCACCGCCCGCATGAAGCCCGACGAGGAGCTGACGTTCCCCTACGAGCGCATCCTCATCCCGACCGACGGGAGTCGCTCGACGAAGCGGGCGACGAGCCACGGTCTCGCGCTCGCCGCCGAACTCGACGCGGCGGTCCACGTCCTCTCGGTGGTCGACGACTCCGCGCTCGGGTTCGACGTGCGGTCGATGCTCTCCGGCGAGGAGAGCGAGCGCGGCGCGAACGAGGCGATCTCGAAGGTCGTCGAGGAGGCGAACGAACACGGCGTCACGAAGCTCGCGGAAACCATCGAACACGGCTCGCCGAGCGAGGCGATTCGGGAGTACGTCGAAGGTAACGACATCCACGCCGTCGTCATGGGGACGACCGGGCGGAGCGGCGTCGACCGAATTCTCCTCGGGAGCGTCGCCGAGCAGACGGTTCGGAGCGCCCCGGTTCCCGTCATCACGGTGTCGCCCGACGAGGAGTGACCCGCGCGGGTCGCGGACGCCGGGTCGTCCGCCTCGGGATACAGCTATTATCCGCGGGCGACGTATCGGCGTAGTAGCCGTGGTCGAACAGGACCGTCTCGGACCCCCGTCCAGCCCTGACAGCCGGAGGTCTCGATAGCGATGCTTCGCGCCACCATCCTCCTCGAACTGAACGAGGACTACGTGCTGTCGCACGTGAGCGACCTCGTCGACGGGCCGGTCGTCGTGACGAACTGCGAGGTGCTCGGCGAGACGGACATCCGCTTCGTCGTCGACGCCGGGGAGTACCGCGACGAGATGGCCGACCGGCTCGCCGCCAGCGAGGTCGTCAGCGACCTCGAACTCGTCGGTGACGACCAACTGCTCATCACCAAGCGGTCGTCCGGCGCGCTCCCCGTCATCCGCGAGAACCACGGGATGCTCCAGCGGATGAGCCAGTTCTACGGTCGCTCGCGCGTCTTCGACGTGGTCGTGTTCCGGCGGGCCGACCTCAAGGCCATCATCTCGGGACTCCGGTCGCTCGGGACCGTCGAGCTCCGCCGGCTGAAACCCTTCGTCGGCCCCTCCACGCGGCTCTCGAAGCGGCAGGCCGAGGTCGTCGGCTACGCGCTCGAACGCGGCTACTACGACTGGCCGCGGGGCGTCACAGTCGAGGAAATCGCGGCGGCGTTCGAGGTGAGCAGGCCGACCGTGTTGGAACACCTCCGCCGGGCCGAAAAGAAACTCCTCAGCGACGCGCTCGCCGACGCGACGACGCCCGCGAACCCCGACAGCACCTAACCGCGGCCGAGTCCGACTGCCTCCGGCGCACGCTGCGCTCCGAGTTTTAAGCGCCTAGTACACCTGAAACACGTCACCATATATTCGGAAACCAATATAAAGAGCCAACAGGGGTAGGCACTACTCCCGTGCCCTCTTCCGGTGTACGTATTGTTTGCAATTACCATGATAGATGGGAATCACTCTCGTGGTGGTGACGGGCGGAAAACGCGCGGGTCGTCGCGCCGGACGTTCCTCGCGGCGGTCGGGAGCGCGGCGGCGGTGACGACGGCGGGCTGTCTGGGCGGCGGTGGCGGCGGTTCCAACGAGCCGATTCGATACCTCTCCGACCGCGGCGACTCGAAGGACGTGATGGACGAAATCATCGCCGAGTTCGAGGAGGAGACCGACCACACGGTCGAGATGATTTACACGGCGAAGGGGACCTCCTCGGACGCCGAGATGCAGAAGATGGTCGCCGCGGGCAACCCGCCGGACCTGCTTTTCGACACCTCGACGGACGCGTATCGACTCCAGCGCGACGGCGTCCTCGCGCCGGTCACGGGGGCCGTCCAAGATAACGACCTCCCCGACCCGGTCACCGTCGGTGGCGAGTCGTACTTCGCGGCCGCGATGGTCGAACCGCTCATGGGCTGGTACCGAAACGACGTGTACTCCGAGATGCCCGCGTCGTGGAGCGAGTGGGTCGAGGCGGCCGGCGAAGTGTCGGCCAACGAGTCGATGGAGGGCTACGTCATCCAGTCGGGTCAGACGAACAACGCCGACACCCAGATGACGCAGTACCTCTGGCAGAACGACGTGGAGATTTACGGCGGTCCCTCCGACGGCATCGAGGTCAGACTCGACGACGGCGACAACCGACAGGCGGCCGTCGAGACGTTCGAGTGGGTCCAGTCGATGGCCGAACACTCGCCGAACGGCTCGGGGTGGGCGTGGGGCGACGCCATCGGCGCGCTCCAACAGGAGAACGCCGCGGCCATCGCCAGCGTCGGCGGCCTCCCCATCCTCACGATTCAGGCCAACCGGCCCGACCTCGTCGGGAACCTCAGTCCGATGCCCTTCCCCGTGCCGAGCGGGGCGGCGCAGGACAAGTGGTGGGCGTACATGGAGGGTCACCTCGTCCGCAACGACGGCCAGAACACCGAGGGCGCGCAGGCGTTCGTGGACTTCTTCACGAGTTCGTCGCGCTTCTTCGACTTCGTGCTCTCCGCGCCGCTGTTCCAGTTCCCGCCGACGCGGGAGCAACTCGACGCGCCCGAGGTGACCGAAAACGAGGTCATCCAACAGCACCCCGACGTGATGAATCTCGTCCGCGACAACTGGGACGCCTTCACGAGCGTCCTCGCGACGGGTGACGACGGCGCGCCGAACATCGTCGCGGCCGACGCGTACAGCGAACAGCTCTTCGGGCAGGCCGCGGACCAACTTCTCGTCGGCGGGCTCACGCCCGACGAGACGGTCGACTGGCTGGCCGACCAGCTCCGCGGGTTGCAATGAGTACGGCCCTCAAATCGCGGTTGGAAGCCGCCGGGTCGGCCCTCCGAGAGCGCGACGTGGACGGCACGACGCTCCTGTTGGCGGCGTGTTTCGTCCCGATGCTCGCGTTCTTCGTCGTGGTCTGGGTCATCCCCATCGTCTACGCGCTCGGGATGAGCCTGTTCGCGTCGCCGGTGCGGAGCCCCGAGTTCGTCGGCCTCGGCAACTACGCCGAACTCCTCGGTAACGGCGCGTTCTTCCTCTGGAACAGCGTCGTCTACGCGGTGGCGACGACGGGGCTGAGCCTCGTCATCGGGTTGGGGCTCGCGCTCGTCATCAATCAGCGCATCCGCGGCGGCGACGCCCTGCGGACGCTGATGATTTTCCCGTACCTCCTGCCGACGCTCGTTGTCATCTTCATGTGGAAGTTCATCCTCGACCCCAACATCGGGATTCTGAACCAGTTCCTCGTCGACGCCGGGCTCATCGACAAACCCATCGCGTTCTTTTCGACCTTGGAGTTCGCCATGCCGGCGGTCGTCGTCACGAGCGTCTGGAAGTTCGCCAGCTTCGCCTTCTTCATCCTGCTCGCGCGCCTGCAGGCCATCGACCCCGACCTCTACGAGCGGGCGCGGGTCGAGGGCGCGACGACGTGGCAGGCGTTCCGCGACATCACCTTCCCGCACCTCCGCGGCGCGATTCTCATCATCCTCCTCGTCAGGGGCATCTGGATGTTCAACAAGTTCGACATCATCTACCTCTCGACCCGCGGTGGCCCGCTCCAGCAGACGACGACGCTCCCGATTCGCGTCTACCAACTCGCGTTCAGCGAGGTGAACTTCGGCATGGCGACGGCGCTCGCCGGCGTCATGTTCTTCCTCCTCGCCGGCGTCGCAGTGGTCTACTTCCGGGCGTTCGCCCCCGAACAGGAGGTGGCGTGAGATGGCGACATCCTCCGGTCGCGGCCTCGTCTCCCACGACACCCAGAAACGCCTCCAGCGAATCGCCGTCTACCTGACGGCGCTTCTCATCTCGGTGTTCACCGTCATCCCGGTGTACGTGATGGTGGTCATCGCCATCCAGTCGCCGGCGACGACGTTCGCCGGCGGGCGGGTGAACCTGCTTCCCACGGAGCCGTCGCTCCGGAACTTCCTCGTCCTCCTCGGGTCGACCGACACGGTCCGGTACTTCGTCAACAGCCTCGTGGTCACCCTCGGGTCGACCGTCCTCTCGACGACCATCGCGGTCGCGGCGGGCTACGGCCTGACGCGCTTCGACTTCACCGGGAAGTCGCTGGCGGCGCGGGCGGTGCTGTTCTCGTACATGTTCAGCCCCATCGTCCTCGCCATCCCGCTGTACGTCGTCTTCTCGACGCTCGGCCTGCTCAACAGCCACTTCGCGCTCACCCTCGCGCTGACGGCCATCTCCGCGCCGTTCTGCATCTGGCTGATGTGGCAGTACTTCCAGACCGTCCCCATCGCGCTCGAAGAGTCCGCGTGGGTCCGCGGCGCGAGCCGCTGGCGCACCGTCAGAGACGTGGTCCTGCCGGTCGCCCGGCCCGGCTACATCTCCGCGGCCATCTTCGCGTTCGCCGTCGCGTGGAACGACTTCACCATGGCGCGCGTCGTGATGAGCCGCGACGAGATGTACACCATCACCGTCGGCGCGTCGCTGTTCTTGGACCGCGTCAGCATCGGCTGGGGCGAGACGATGGCCGTCTCGCTTCTCATCTCCATTCCGCCGTTCCTCATCGCACTGTTCCTGCAACGATACCTCCTCCAGGGCTTCAGCGTTGGAGGCCTCGAATAATGGCAACCAGCATCCACCTCGACACCGTCAGAAAGGAGTTTCGCACCCTCGGAAACACGCACGTCGCCGTCGACGACCTCAGCCTCGACATCCCCGAAGGCTCGTTTACGACCTTCGTCGGCCCCTCGGGCTGCGGGAAGACGACGACCCTGCGCATGTTGGCCGGGCTGGAGACGCCCACCTCGGGCACCGTCTCGTTCGGTGACGAGGACGTGACCGACCTCCCGCCGCAGGAGCGCAACGTCTCGATGGTGTTCCAGTCCATCGCGCTCTATCCGCACATGTCCGTCCGCGAGAACATCGGCTACGGCCTGAAGATTCACGGCGTTCCGAAGGCCGAACGCGACGAGCGCATCGACGAGGCCGCCGAAGTCCTCCAAATCGAGGCGCAGTTGGAGAAGATGCCCGCCGAACTCTCCGGCGGCCAACAACAGCGCGTCGCCCTCGGCGGCGCGTTCGTGCAGGACCCCGACGTGCTGCTTCTGGACGAGCCGATGTCCGACCTCGACGCGAAGCTCAAATCCGACCTCCGCGTCGAGATTCAGCGACTCCACCAGGAGCTCGACACGACCGTCGTCTACGTCACTCACGACCAGACCGAGGCGATGACGATGAGCGACCAGGTGGTCCTCCTGCGCGACGGCGAACTCGCGCAGGTCGACCCGCCGAAACGGCTGTTCGACTACCCGAACTCGGAGTACGTCGCGCAGTTCATCGGCATGCCCTCGACCAACGTCGTCGACTGCGCGGTCGAGTCGGGAGACGGCGGAACCGCGCTCGTCGGCCCCGGGTTCGAGCTTTCGCTTCCGGTCGGCGTCGACGCCCCGACCGTCGGCCGCGTCAGGCTCGGCATCAGGCCGCAGTACCTCGACGTGGGCTCCGCCGGGGCGTGTCGGCTCTCGGTCGACGTGGAGGTCGTCGAGACGCTCGGGACCGAGTCCGTGGTCCACGGCCGCCTCGAAGACGGCACCCCCTTCGACGTGGTGAGCGACGCCGTCGACGACGCGGTGGCGGGCGACCGACTCGACGTGTCGTTCGACCTCGAAGACGCGTTCGTCTTCGGTGAGGACGGCGAGACCGTACTCTTCGGCTCCGAACGCGCCAGTGAGAGCTCGTCGTCGCCGGCGGGCGCGGGGGGCGTCACTCCATGAGCGGCGACAGCGCCGAGCGCGCCAATAGCGCCGAAAGCACCGAAACTGCCGCGGACGCGACCGGCTCTGCGACCGCATCGGCGTCGTCCGGCCTCCCGCTCGACGGCGTGCGCGTCCTCGAACTCGGCCACATCATCGCCGGGCCGTTCTGCTCGATGCTCCTCGCCGACCTCGGCGCGGACGTCATCAAGGTCGAGCACCCGGAGGGCGGCGACCTCATCCGCGGGTCGTCACCGGTCGGAAACAGCTCGTTCAACTACGTCAACCGGGACAAGCGGAGCCTCACGCTCGACCTCAAGTCCGACGCGGCGCTCGACGCGTTCTTCGACCTGCTCGACGAGACCGACGTGGTCGTCGAGAACTACGCGCCGGGGACCGCCGAGCGACTCGGCATCGGCTACGAGCAGTTGCGAGAGACGCATCCGGGCCTCGTCTACTGCTCCATCAAGGGGTTCAACCCCGGCCCCTACGAGTCGTACCCCGCGCTCGACCCCATCGCCGAGGCGCTGTCGGGGCTGATGAGCGTCACCGGCCACGAGGGGATGCCCCCGGTCCGGTCGGGCACGAGCATCGCAGACATGGCCGCGTCGTTCTACGGCGCGATAGCCGTCCTCGGGGCGCTCTACCGCCGCGACCGGACCGGCGAGGGGTCGAAGGTGACCGCGCCGCTGTTCGAGTCCACCGTCTCGATGATGGGCTACTGGCTCGCGTACACCGAGGCGTACGACGACGTGCCGGGGCCGATGGGCGCGTCGCACCCCAACTGGGCACCCTACGACGTGTTCGAGACGGCCGACGACGAGTGGGTGTTCATCGGCCCCTCCGGCGAGCGCCAGTGGACCGCGCTCTGCGAGGCGCTCGGCCTCGACCTCCACGAGGACGAGCGGTTCGCCACGCTCCCGGACCGCCGGGCGAACCTCGACGAACTCATGGACCTGCTCCGCGCCGAGTGCGAGACGCTCCCCGCCGCCGACCTCGTCGCCGGCCTGCGCGAGGTCGGCGTCCCCGTCGCCAAGGTGAACTCGATGGACGAGGTCGCCGCCGACCCACACCTGCGGGCGACCGACTTCTTCACCGAGGTCGAGACCGCCGAGGGAACGTCGCGGTCGGTCAGCGTCCCGCGGTTCCCCGTCGTCGCAAGCGGCTTCGACCGCCCCGACTCGACCGACCCGCCGAAGCTCGGCGAGCACACCGAGGCCATCCTCTCGTCGCTCGGCTACGACGACGCCGACATCGACGCGCTCCGGCGCGCGGGAGGGGTCTGAATGGCCGCCGCGGAGCCGGTCCTCCTCGACGTGACCTGCCGCGAGGGCGAACAGCGCCCCGGCGCGTCCTACACGACGGGACAGAAAGCCGCGGCCGTGCGCGCCCTCGACGACCTCGGCGTCGACTACGTGCAGGTCGGCTTCCCCATCGCGGGCGCGCAGACCGGCGAGGTCTGCGACGCGGTCGACGTGGAGACGAAGCTGACGGGCATCGCCCGGGCCGTCCCGAAAGACATCGAAGCCGCGGTCGACGCCGGCGTCGACGTCATCGACGTGTTCGCGCCGACCAGCGAGCGACAGCGGACCGAACTGCTCGGAAAGAGCGAAGACGAACTGCGCTCGCTCGTCGGCGAGACGATTGACGCCGCGACCGAGACCGGGCTGGAGGTCCACTTCACCGCGATGGACGGCTTCCGGACGGACCCCGCGTTCCTCAGCGGCCTGTTCAACTCGATAGACGCGACGTACCTCACTATCGCGGACACCGTGGGCTCGAAGACGCCGTTCGAGGTGTCGTCGTTCCTCCACGACCTCGACGCCGACCCGACTCGCCTCGGCGTCCACTTCCACGACGACCTCGGCGTCGCCACGGCCAACGCGCTCACCGCGGTCGCCCACGACGTGCAGAAGGTGGACGTGTCGGTCGCCGGCATCGGTGAGCGCGCCGGCAACGTCCCCGTCGAGGAGTTCGTCGTCGCGGCCGAGACGAGCCGCGCCGTGAACCGCCCCGCGCTCGACCCCTCGACGCTCATTCCCCGGGCGAACGACGTGTTGACGGCGCTCGACGAGTCGGTGCCGGCGGAGAAATCGGTGCTCGGCGCGGACGTGTTCTCCCACGAGTCCGGCCTCCACACGGCGGCGATGCTCGACGACCCGGCGACGTTCGAGCCGTTCGATCCGGTCGTCTTCGGCGGGTCGCGGACGCTCTACTTCGGCCCGCAGAGCGGGACCGGCGCGGCACGGCGGCTCTTGGAGCGCGCCGGCGACGACGACCCCGACGAATCGCGGGTCGCGGCGCTCGTCGAGACGCTGCGGTCGCTGGACGAACCGGTGCCGACCGACGAGGCGCTGGACATCGCCCGGCGGCTCTGAGTCGTCGGCCCGAGGCCGGGGTGGCCGACGCTCTCAGTACTCGGTCCCTTTTCTCGCCCGCTGGCCGGCGTCGATGGGGTGTTTCTCCTTTCGGACGTTGGTCACGAGGTCCGCGGCGTCTTCGAGGTAGGTTGGCTCCTCGTGGCTTCCGGTCAACACGAGTTCGAGGTTCTCGGGCTTGCGCTCCACGAGGTCGAGCACGTCGGCCTCGTCGAGCAGTCCCATAGCCACGGCATAGAGGAGTTCGTCGATGATGAGGAAGTGGACGCCGTTCTCGGGTGGGCCGTCGAGGTCGAGGGGGTTCGAGAGGTCGGCGTCGGCCGCGGCGTCGATGAGTTCGCGCGCCCGGTCGAGGCCCGCGGCGACCTGCGCCTCGTGGTCGGCGTCGTCGCTCCCGTCGGCCATACCGGCCCAGCCGTAGTGGCCGAGGTTCTCGAAGGAGAAGCCGGGCATCGCCGCGATGGCGTTGTACTCCCCGCGAACGGCCTCGACGGAGTCCGCGCCGCCCTTCAGGAACTGGAGCATGTGGACGCGGTAGCCGTGGCCGGCGGCGCGAAAGCCCATGCCCATCGCGGCCGTGGTCTTGCCCTTGCCGTCGCCCCACCACACCTGCACGAGGCCGAAGTCGTCGGGCGCGGCGGGTTCGATGGCGGCCGATTCCGGGCGGACGCCGCGGCCGGGGGTGTTCGCCCGAACCGAGTCGGGAGTGGTCTCATCGTCTGTCTCGGTGGTTCCGTCGGGTGCGTCGGTCATTGTGATGGGTTCGAAGTCGGGTGTCGCAGTCTGTCGTCGGTCGTCGGTCGGTGCGTGTCGCGTTCTCGCCGCGCTCAGTCCGCCAGTCGGGAGACGAAGCGGTCGAACGCCCCGCTTTCGGGGTGGACGTGCGCGTAGGTGCCGAGGGTTCGGTACTCGGTGAGCCCCTCGCGGCCGTCGATGCCGTCCCCGCGTTCCACGTCGAAGGCGAACCGGGCGTCCGTCGCCGGGTCCGCAGAGGAGTAATGGAACTCGTGGCCGCGGAGCGTCTCGCCCGCGTCGGCGGTCAGCGTCCCGTCGGTCGCGCGGAGTTCCACGTGGTCGAGCGCCTGATACCGGTCTTGCATCGTCACGTCGGCGGGGAGGATGCCGGCCATCTCGTGGGTGTCGCCGTCGGTCGTCGTCAGCGACTCGGAAAGCGCCATCAGGCCGCCGCACTCGCCGAACACCGGGAGGCCGTCGGCGGCGCGGTCGGAAAGCGCGGGGAGCGTCGGCGACGACGCGAGCTCCGCGGCGAACCGCTCGGGGTAGCCGCCGGGGAGGTAGACGCCGTCGCAGTCGGGGAGGTCGTCGCCGGCGACCGGCGAGAAGTACGAGACTGCGCCGAGCGTCTCCAACCGCTCCAGCGTCGAGGGGTAGACGAAGCAGAACGCCTCGTCGCGGGCGACGGCGACCGTCGGACTGTCGGAATCCGTCGCTTGGGCCGCCTCGCCCCGACCGGATTCGAACGCCTCGGTGTCCCAGTCGGGTTCTCGTGCCACTTCCGCGAGCGCGTCGGCGCGAATCCCGTCGGCCGCGGCGTCGAGCGCCGCGTCGGACAGCGGGGCCTCGTCGCCGAGGTGGAGGCCGAGGTGTCGCTCCGGGATTTCGAGGTCGTCGCTCGGCGGGATGCGACCGAGATACGGCAGTTCCTCGGGGAGCGCGTCGCGGATGCCCTCGGCGTGGCGGCCGCCGTGGGCGCGGGAGGCGATGACGCCGGCCACGTCGGCGTCGATGCCCATCCGGTCCGCGTACGTTCGGAAGCCGTAGGCGGTCGCCGCGACGCTCTGCATCCCGGCCCTCGCGTCCGCGACGAGGACGACCGGGAGGTCGAGGAGGGCGGCGACGCGCGCGGTCGAGGTGTCGCCGTCGTACAGGCCCATCATCCCCTCGACGACGCAGATGTCGCCCTCGCCGCGGGCGTAGGTCCGGAGCATGCCGGCTTCGCCTTCGAGCCACGGGTCGAGACTCCGCGAGGGCTTGCCGACGACGGCGGCGTGGTGCGAGGGGTCGATGAAGTCGGGGCCGGCCTTGGCCGGTTGGACCGCGTAGCCCTCGCGTTCGAGCGCGCGGCACACCGCGAGCGTCGTGACGGTCTTCCCGACGCCGGAGGCCGTGCCGGCGACGACGACGCCTCTCATCTGGTCACCGCGGGCCCGAGCGCGGTCGGAACTTCCGGCGGGTCGCTCGCGAGTCGAGACGGACGTTCGGCAGTCATATCTCCAACTGGAATTTCAGTAGTCAAAGTTGTGTTGGGTCGAACCGGGTCGGGTCGCCGCCGACGGCGCGGGTCGCCGGCTCGCGTTCGCTTCAGTTCCAGAGGTCGTACATGTCGTCTTCGACGCCGTCGGCGTAGTGGGTCCCGTCGTAGACGACCCCCGCGGCCGGCGCGGTCGAGTCCGCGCCCGCGTTCGAACCCGCGCCGTCGCCCGCCGCTTCGACGGTTCCGACGACCGTCGCCTCGATTCCCTCGCGTTCGAGCGCGGCGAGCACGTCGTCGGCCTCGTCGTCGGGGACCGCCGCGAGGAGCGCGCCGGAGCCGAGAATCCGCATCGGCTCGACGCCCATCGCGTCGCAGAGCGCCCGCGTCTCGGGGCGGACGGGCACGTCGTCGGCTTCGACCTCGATTCGGACGCCGGAGGCGCAGGCGAGTTCGACCAGTCCGTTGAGGACGCCGCCCTCGGTCGGGTCGTGCATCGCGGTCGCGGCGGACGCGAGCACCGCCGATTCAGGGAGGACGCTGATATCGTTGAAGAAGCCCGCGGCGCGGTCGACCGTCTCGGAATCGACGCCGGCGTCATCGAGGTCGGCGCGGAAGTCGGTGGCGAGGACGGCCGTGCCCTCGATTCCGGCCCCCTTGGTGAGAATCACCGCGTCGCCGGGCTCCGCGCCGCTCGTCGGGACGTAGCGGTCGGTCGGCCCCATGCAGGTGAGCGAGAGGAGCGGCCGCGAGAGGCCGGAAACCGTCTCGGTGTGGCCGCCGACGATGCTGATGCCGAGTCGTCGGGCCTCCGCGTCGAGTTGGGCCGTGATGTCGTCGAGGAGGTCCACGTCCGGTTCGGGCAGGAGGACGGTGCTCACGAGCCACTCGGGGACGCCCCCGCAGGCGGCCACGTCGTTGCTGGCGATGGCGACGCCGAGCGTGCCGATGCGCTCGGCGGCGAGCGAGATGGGGTCGGTGCTGACGACCATCGTCCCCTCGTCGGTGGCGACGGCGGCGGCGTCCTCGCCGTAGCCGGCCCCGACGAGCAGGTCGTCGTTGGGAGCCCCCGTCCGCGAGAAGACGTAGCGGTCGAGGTCCGCAGGTGAGAGTTTGCCCATACACGAGGGTGACGGCGAGGGCGCTTTTGTGCCTTCCCGTCCGCCGCCGGCGCGGGCGGTCGCGTTCGCCGGCCGCCGGTCGGTTATCGCTGCCGACGCGGTCGGACGCTCGCCACGGATGCCGTACTGCTAAGACGCTCTGTCCGTAACGGGGATTCATGCTGATGACACCCGGTCCCACGGCCGTCCCGCCGCGGGTCCGCGACCGGCTGAGCGAGCCGATGCCGAACCCCGACATCGAGCAGTCCTTCTTCGACACCTACGACGAGGTCTGCGAGAAGCTCGGGCGCGTCTACGACACCGACGACGACGTGGTCGTCATGGGCGGCGAGGGCATCCTCGGCCTCGAAGCCGCCATCGCCTCGACGGTCGCCCCCGGCGACGACGCGCTCTGCGTTTCGAACGGCCTCTACGGCGACGGCTTCGCTGACTTCGTCGAGAGCTACGGCGGCGACCCGACGCTCGTCGGTGCCGACTACACCGACTCGCTCGACCTCGCTGGCGTCGAAGCCGCGCTCGACGACGGCGAGTTCGAGGTCGCCACGATGGTCCACTGCGAGACGCCGACGGGCACGCTCAACGACATCGCGCCGGTGCTCGAACTGCTCTCAGACCGCGGCGTGTTAACCATCGTCGACGCCGTCTCCTCGCTCGGCGGGACGCCCGTCCCGAGCGAGCACATCGACATCAACCTCGGCGCGTCCCAGAAGGCGTTCAGTTCGCCGCCGGGGCTGACGACGGCCGCCGTCAGCGACCGCGCGTGGGAGGTCGTCGAGGAGCGCGACCCCGACTCCCTCTACACGAACCTCCTCCCGTGGCGCGACACCAGCGAGGGCTTCCCGTACACCCACCTCGGCGCGAACGTCGCCGCCCTCGACGAGTCGCTGTCGATGCTCCTCGAAGAGGGGCTCGACGCCGTCTACGAGCGCCACGAGGAGGCCGCCGCCCACTGCCGCGAGCGCGGAGCCGACCTCGGCCTCGATATCTATCCCGACGCCGAGCGCAGTTCTCCGACGGTGACGGCGTTCCACCTCCCCGGCGAGGCGAAGCGCGTCCAAGCCGAACTCGAATCGGAACACGACATCGTCCTCGCGACCGGGCTCGCCGGCCTCGCAGACGATATCCTCCGGGTCGGTCACATGGGCTACAACGCCGACGTTGAGAAAGTCGACCGCGTGATGGACGCGCTCTCGTCCGTCGTCTGAAACCGGCGACCCGTCAGCGACCGGCGACCTGCCTGCGCCCGACCGCCGTCCGGCTGTCAACGTTTTTCCCCGATGCCGACGACAGTCCCGATGAGAACGACCGTGACCGAAACGAGCGATTCGACGGGACGGCGGCGACCGGACGACGGAATCAGATACGCAATCGTCGTCGTGTTTCTGACCGGGCTCCGCCGCCGCAACCCCGCGGCGATGGTGAACGCCGCGTTCGCGCTCGCTGGCACGTACCTCCCCGACGCCTTCGAGCGACTGGTCGGCGTCGAGTTCCGCCCGTGGCAGCGCGTCTACGTCGAGTCGGCCATGCTGACCCACTCGGTCGGGATGCTCGGTCCTTACGACGATGTGTGGTGGTGGGACCATCTCACTCACACCCACTCCGCGACGATTCTCGGCGGGGTCGTCCATGTGCTGTCGCGTCGCCGCGGCCGCGACCCCGCGACCCGCGTGCTCGCGGTTGTCGTCTGCGCCGGCGTGCTCTGGGAACTCGCGGAGTACACCATCCACCGCGGAGCCGACGCGCTCGGCATCGACCCCGTGCTCGTCTCCTACGGCCGAACCGATACCGCACTCGACCTCCTGTGTAACCTCGTCGGCGCGGCGCTCGTCGTCCTGTTCGGTGACCGCGTCCTGACGAATCTCGTCCCGCGGCGGGAGGATTAGGCGCACTCTTTCCCGCGGCCGCCCCGAACCGTCCGTGGATTGGAAACTGAACCGTCAGGCGCTCTGGGAGTGTTCCGCGGACTCGCTTTCGCTCCCGTTCTCGCGGGTCGGTCGCTCGTCCATGTTGTGCGTACGGACCGCGGTCCGGAGACCGACCTCAGCGACGTTGCCGACGTGTTCGGCCGTCCGTTCGAGCGCGTGGAGCGCGTGGGCGAATCGGTAGTCAACGTCGACGTCCGGGTCCGCCTCCTCGAACAGTCGTCGCTCGACCTTCCCGACGCCCTCGCGGACCCGGTCCCGGGCGGTCAGCGCTTCCCGCGCCGCGTCGGGGTCGTCGCCGTCGAGCGCGACTTGCACCGCGTCGTCGAGCGCCTCGGGGACGACCCCGGCGAGTTCGGACACCTCGTCGGCGACCGCGGGGGGCAGCGGGTCAGGGACCGCCGACGCGACGGCGGCGATTCGCTCGGCCTGGTCGGCCACGCGCTCTAACTCGCGGGCCGCGGTGTGGAGGCGGAACAGCTCCGGGCGCGTCTCGCCGAGGGCGTCCACCTCGTCGAGGCGGTCGAGCCCGCGGGTGAAGTGCCGGTCGACCATCGCAAAGAGGCGGTCGGCGCGGTCGTCGCGCTCCGCGAACCCGTCGAGGGGGGCGGCACCGGTGAGCGCGGCGGTCGCGTCGCGGTGCATCGAGACGGCGACGAACTGGAGTTGTCGGACCGACTGGCGGATGGAGACCTCGTTCGCGTCGAGGACGTTCCGCACCGTGACGGACGTGTCCGACTCCTCCGTGATGGTCACGCCGACGAGGTTGCGGGCGACCCGTCTGACGGCCTGTCGCTGCGCGGCGTCGAACGTCCCGTCCGCCTCGACGACGACCTGTTTCGACCCGGCGGCGTAGGCCGCCCGGAGCGTCTGTTCGAGGCCGTCACCGGCGGAATCGTCTCCGCCGTCCCCACCGTCCCCGTCACCGCCGCCGACGGTCACCGTGAACTGCATCGACGCGTCGTCCTCGCACTCGGGAGCCTGTATGACGAGCATCCCGTCGAGGTGCGTGTGGAGGTTGACGACGGTGCCGGCGGTGATGCCCTCGCCGTCCGCCCACTCTCGGGGGAGCGAGACGGTGAACGTCCCGTTGCTGACCTGCTGTATCTTGCGTGTCTCCATTGTGTTGGCGTGTCTGAAATCGTGTTGTCTGCGTGCCAGTTCCGCGGTGACGCCGCCCCCGCCTCGGCGGGTGATTCGACTGACGAAACGCGAGCGTCGCCGCCGACTGTCCGGCTTCGACGGCCGCAGGTCGTCGAGAACCGCCGTCACGTCGGGAAGTCGAAGTCGGCGTCGTCAGCGCGGACGCTCGGTATGGGTCGGCGTCGGGTCGGGTCGGGTCGGGTCGGGGTCGAATCCGACCGTTACCCGAACTTGCCGCTGATGTAGTCCTCGACGCGCTGGCTCTGTGGGTCCTCGAACACCTGGTCGGTGTCGCCGTACTCGACGAGTTCGCCGCCGGTGAGGAAGACGGCGGTCTGGTCCGAGATGCGCGCCGCCTGCTGCATGTTGTGGGTGACGATGACGACCGTGTACTCCTCCGCGAGGTCGTGGACGAGGTCCTCGATTTTCGAGGTCGCGATGGGGTCGAGCGCCGACGCGGGCTCGTCCATGAGAAGCACCTCGGGGTCGGTCGCCAGCGCGCGGGCGATGCAGAGCCGCTGTTGCTGGCCGCCGGAGAGCCCGAGCGCGTTGTCGTCGAGGCGGTCCTGCACCTCGTCCCACAGCGCCGCCTGCCGCAGGGAGCGTTCGACGAGTTCGTCGACCGCGTCGTCGTCGCTCCGGCCGAGCAGGTTGGCGAGCAGACCGGTGTCGAGGTCGCCGTGCTTCCGCGGCCCGTAGGAGATGTTGTCCGCGATGCTCTTCGGGAACGGGTTCGGTGACTGGAACACCATGCCGACGCGCTTGCGCAGTTCCACGAGGTTGACGCCCTCCTGGTAGATTTCCTCGCCTTCGAGCCGGACCGAGCCGTCGATGCGCGCGGCCTTGATGCGGTCGTTCATCCGGTTGAGACACCGCAGGAACGTCGATTTCCCGCAGCCAGAGGGGCCGATGAGCGCCGTGACGCTGTTTTCGGGAATCTCCATGGAGACGCCCTTCAGCGCGTGGTCGTCGCCGTAGTAGACGTCGAGGTCGGAGACCGAGAGCTTCGCGTCGCCCTCGAACTCGTGTTCGACCCACTCCTCGCGGGTCCGCTCGCGCGTCTCGCCGCTCGTGACTTCGAGCGGCTGGTCGGTGCCGGGGCTCGCGCTCGCGCCGCCGGCGAGTTCGCTGTCCGTCGTCGTCTGTCCGTCGGTCGTCGTCTGTCCGTCGTCCGCCGTCTGTCTGGTTTCACTCATGGTTACTCGTGCTGAAGTTTACTCCGGAAGTAGTACCGCGTCGCGATGCCGATCGCGTAGAAGCCTAAGACGACCACGAGCAGGATGAGCGCCGTCGCCCACCGGAACTCGTCGATGGCGCTGATGTTCGACGACTCCCCGACGCCCGCGGTGATAAGCGAGTAGAGCTGATACGGCAGCGCCGAGGTCGCCCGCATCAGTTCGGGGTTGGTCACGAACGGCGGCGAAAGCGAGAACTGGAAGCCGCCGACCACGTCGACCGTCTGACTCCCCGGCGGGGCGACGCTCCCCGACATCGTCAGGAGAATCGGCGCGGTCTCGCCGGCGATGCGACCGACCCCGAGGATGATACCCGTGACGATGCCCGGAAGCGCCGCCGGAAGGACGATGCTCCGAACCGTCTGCCACTTCGTGACGCCGAGGGCCGCGCTCGCGTCGCGGTACTCGTCGGGGACCGCCAGCATCGACTCCCGACTCGTGATGACGACGAGCGGGAGGAGCATGAAGCCGAGCGTGAGCATCCCCGCGAGCAGCGATTTCTGGTTGCCGAGCCGGGGGACGAGGAACGCCAGCCCGAACAGCCCGAAGACGATGCTCGGCGTGCTCCACAGCCCGTTGGTCGCGATTTCGACGATCTGCGTGAATCGCCCGCGGTCGGCGTACTCGGTGATGAAGACGGCCGCGCCGACGCCCAGCGGGACGGCGAACAGCACCGCCCCGACGACGAGCCAAATCGTGCCCGCGATGGCCGGGAGGACCCCGTTCACGTCGTTGAGAAGCGCGACGCCGTTCATCACGAACGGCCACGAGAGGGGCAGCGAGAACGTCACCCCGACGAGCGTCACTTCGGGGCCCGCACCCGCGCCGAACGCGAGGCCCTTGAACAGCCCCGGCAGGCCCTCCAGGACGGTGAACGCGACGAGGAGGAACAGCAGCGCGATGATGGAGATGGCGTTCAGGTAGACGAGGACGTACGCGCCGACGTGGCGGCCGCGCGCGCCGAACCCGCCGTAGGCCTTCGCGGCGGCCCAGCCGACGAGCAGGGAACAGAACGCCGTCAGGACCGGAATCGTGAACTCGGCGTTGAACGACGCCTGCTGTTCCCACCCGAGGTCCCAGACCCACGACGGGCCGATGACGCCGGTGAGGAAGACGACGCCGGCGAAGACGGCGAGCGCGCCGGCGGGGAGCGTCGAGCCGATGTCCTCGCGGGGGAGCGCGCTCGCCGCGAACGCGACCCCGCCGCTGAGGAGCGACGCGACGACCCACCCGGCCGTCCCGAGCCCGAGCGTCTGCGAGGCGACGAGCCCGCCGACGACGAGCCAGGTAAGCGCGAACGCCGCCGAGGCGACCAGTCCGGCGGTCGGTCTGGGGTCGGTGGCGACGTAGCCGAGTCGGGAGCCGACGCCGAAGCCGATGACGGCGAGTCCGAGGAGGACTAACAGCCCGCCGAGGAGCGCGACCACGGGCACGCCCGCGACGGGGTCGGTGATGGTCACGAGTTCGAACGCCGACGCGAGCGAGAGGGCGAACAGCACCGCCGCCAGTCCCACCGCGCCGGCGGCGACCGCCTCGGTCTCGGAGGTGTCCTCGCTGACGAGCGCGGTGTCGGTCGCACTCGCCATCAGTCGGCACCTCCGAGCTTCCGGCGCATGCGCGCCTCGATGTACTGCGAGCCGATGCTGAGGAACAGCACCGTGACGAACAGGATGACGCCCGCGACGAACAGCGCCGAGAGCTGGAGGCCGTCGGCGTCGCCGTAGTTCGCCGCGATGAGCGACGTGAGCGTATCGTTACCGTAGAAGACGTTGTACAGCGGCTTCGTGAGCCCCGGACTGCCGCGGAGCATCACGGTCGCGGCCATCGTCTCGCCGATGGCGCGGCCCACGCCGAGGAGGACCGCGGCCGAGACGCCCGAAAAGGCCGCCGGCAAGGTGATGGAGGTCATCGTCTGCCAGTCGGTCGTGCCGAGGGCGAGCGACCCGCTTTTCATCGACTCGGGGACGCTGTTGAGCGCGTCTTCGGCCACCGAGACGACCGTCGGCAGCGCCATCAGTCCGACGACGATACCGACGAAGAGGTAGGTTCCCTGTCCGACGATGTCGAACTGGTCGGCCGCCCACGGGCTGAGGATGGTGAAGCCGATGAAGCCGTAGACGATGGAGGGGATACCCGCCAGAATCTCGACGCCGGGCTTGACGACCTCGCGGACGGTCCGCGGCGCGATTTCGCTGAGGAAGAGCGCCGCGGCCACGCCCAGCGGGGCGGCGACCACCGTCGCGATGATGGTGACGAGCACCGTCCCGTGAATCATCGGGACGAGCGAGTACCGAATCGGCGGCGTCACCGGGCTCCAGCGCGTCTCGATGAAGAGTCGCAGGCCCGGAATCGGTACGCCGAGGACGTTCACGGTCGCGTACTGCACGGTCGGCCACGCCTCCGCGAAGATGAAGACGAGGATGAGCCCGAGGACGAGGATGGTCGAGACCGTCGTCGTCAGTGTGAGCACGCGCGCTGTCAATTCTTGGTGTCTGAGCCAGCCGTACCCCGTCGCGACGAGGAACACCGCGAACGGGACGGCCGTCAGCGACGAGACGGCCAGAAAGCCCGCGAACGCCGCGAGGAGCGACACCGCCGCGACCGCGACCGTGACGAGCGCGTCCGGCGGCGTCTCGTCGACGAAGTCGCGACCGCGCCGGAGCCCTCGCCGAGCCGCCGCTCGGAGGCCGGCACCGTCGGAGTTTGGAAGTACGTTCATGATTGGAGCGTCGATGAATGGAAAGAACGAGGTTCAGGAACCGCGACCGCGTCCGAGCCGCGTTACGCTTGGCTCGGAAGCTTGTCTTTCTCGGCCTGAAGGTCCTTGTCAGGCAGTGGGATGTAGTTGTTGTCCTCGACGAACAGCTTCTGACCGAACGTGGTCAGGAACATGTTCATGAACGCGGCTTCGCGCATGTCCGTCCCGCTCGGGGTGTCCTCCGTGATGGTCGTGTACTGGTGGAGGTCGCGGTTCAGCGGGTAGTCGCTGTCGAAGATGGTGTGCTCCGCACTCTTGTCCGGCGCGTAGAGCGTGCCCTCGAATTCGATGCCGATGGGCTGGACCTCCGGGCCGGTGAACGCGAGGGCCATGTACGCGATGGCACCGTCGTTCTGCTGGACGACGGTCGCGACCTGCTGGTTCTGGCCCTTCCGGGTGTCGACGCCCTCCATCGAGGCGTCGGCACTGCCGAGCATGTTGAGGCGGAAGGAGGTGTCCGTCCCGGAGCCTTCCGCGCGGCCGACCACGTAGATTTCCTGGTCGTGGCCGCCGACTTCGCTCCAGTTGGTGATTTCGTCCTGGTAGATTTGGCGGACTTCTTCGCCGGTGAGTTCCGTCACGCCCGCGTCGTAGACATCCTTCGAGACGACGACGGGCTGGCCGTCGCGGCCGAGAACGTGGTCCACGTAGTTCGCGTCGCGCTCTTCTTCGCTGATGCCGAGTTCGGCCGTGATCGGACCCGACGAGTTACCGATGTCGACGAGACCGTCGCGGACGGACTTACAACCCGTCCCGGAGTGGCTCAGGCCGATGGACGTTGCGAACGCGGGGTTCGCCTGCGTCTCGGTCGGCTCGAAGCCGTAGAGGGACGCGAAGTAGTCGGCCAGACGCATGTCCGGTGCGCCGAGTTCGTCCCAGCCGGGGACGGTAGATTCGTCGCTCGAACCCCAGTACTCGCCGTCGCTCGGCGGCGCGTTGGAGTTCCAGTAGGAGCTCCCCTTGTTCGCGATGGGGTACACCGTCGACGAACCCTCGGCGGTGAGCATCTGCGGTGCGCTCGATTCGCTCGATTCGCTCGTCTCCTCGGGGGTCGAGGTCGTGGTCTCGGGAGCGTCCGTCTCCGCTTCTTCGGTCGCCGGCGCGTCGGTCTCGGAACTCGACTGCCCCGAACAACCGGCGAGCCCCGCGACGCCCGCCGCGCTCGAAGCGACGAGGAACTGCCGACGTGATACGCTGCCTGCCAACTTCCTGGAATCTTGCGCCATCACATGGTCAGACCCGGTTTTAAATAAAATGCGTTTATAATACCGGTTTAGTTCTATCAGAGTTCACCGTAACACTAAGAGATGAAATAGTTCGATATTAGCGCACACATCTGTACGGAGAACTATATACCGGAACGTAATCGAGACGACAGAAAATATAACGGGTCCCGAGAGACGTACGCACGATGGCTCAGCAGGACGGAACCACCGGCTCAGAACGTATCGTCGGTCTGTCGAAACCCGCGGCGGTCGAGCGCGTCGTCGCCGCGGACGACGCCCGCGACCCGGACACCGTTCGCGCGGTACTCAGTCATGTGACCGAAGACGGCACGGTGACGGCCGACGGCGTCGATTCGGCGGTCACGGACACGTCGATGATTCTGTCGACCGCGGAGACGCGCGTCGAACTCGCGTCCATCGACCTCGACGACGCCCGCGAGGCCGCCGGCGACGACGCGGCCGTCGGTGCCGTCCGGTCTCGTCTCGACGTGTTCGAGGCGAAGGTTACGAACGCGACCGAGCGGGTCGAATCGCTCGGCGAGGAGTTACAGGGACTCTCCGACTGGCGCGACGACCCTCGGTCCGTCTACGACATCGTGCTCGGACTCCGCGAGGTCGCGTCCGAGGCGCAGGCGCTCACCGCGCACGCGGACGACATACAACTCGATGTCGAGGAGTTCGAACGATGGCTCTCGAACCACGACGTTCGCGTGCGCGGACTCGACGGCGATTTGGCGGCCCTCGAACAGTCGCTCGACGGACTCGACGGCCGGGTTGAGGCCGTCGCCAACGCGGAGGGTTCCGAAGACAGCGCCGACGCCGCCGAGGGCGCTGACGACGACCGCGCGACCGGGTGGTGCAACGCCGCGCTCCGCGTCCGTGTCTCCGCCCTGTTGGTCGAGGACGTACGGGCCGAACTCGAGGACCTGCGGGAGTTGGCTCCCGAATCGGACGCGGCGACTGACGGTCTCGACGAGGCCGCCGCCGACCTCGACGAACACGGCGCCCGCGTCGAGCGACTTCACAAGCGCCTCGACGGACTCGCCCGACCGTCGTGGACCGACGAGTACGGGGCGCGAATCGAGTCGTTCGAAGAGACGCTGGCCGCGTTCGAACCTCCGGTGTCGTGGGGCGCGGTGCAGGCCGAACTCGACGACGCCAGACTTGGTGCCGAGGCGTGAGTGAGCGCCCGAGAGTGTTTGCACCCATACATATCATATCTACTACGTAAATCGCGTTCAGCGAACGTACATATGTGTTCAGTCCCTCGGTCTAACTGCGAACACCAATGTCAGACTACGAACTTGACCCCCTCCCGTACGAGTACGACGCGCTTGAGCCCCACATCTCCGAGCAGGTGCTGACGTGGCATCACGACACCCACCACCAGGGCTACGTCAACGGCTGGAACGCGGCCGAAGAAACCCTCGCAGNTCTCCGAGCAGGTGCTGACGTGGCATCACGACACCCACCACCAGGGCTACGTCAACGGCTGGAACGCGGCCGAAGAAACCCTCGCAGAGAATCGCGACGCAGGCGAGTTCGGCTCGTCCGCCGGCGCGCTCCGCAACGTCACCCACAACGGCTCGGGACACATTCTGCACGACCTGTTCTGGCAGAACATGTCGCCGGAAGGCGGCGACGAGCCCTCGGGCGCGCTCGCAG